>NZ_CP061318.1:1588796-1906556 GCF_018688375.1 Polynucleobacter sp. AP-Ainpum-60-G11
CCATGCTATGCCCAAATATCCAAATGGGTAAGTTGAGTTTTTCTTTATAAAAGCGCACGACATTGAAGATTCTTTGTTGATGATCTCGAATAGATCGGGAGTGAGCCCGGCCATTGCCAAGGTCATAAGGCGTATCAACCAATACAGCATCAATTCCGTATTGAGCCCATAAATTTTTAGATCTCATGAAGGTATGAAAATTAGCGCTTGATCCATCTTCCTTCAGACGCAACATGCCGCCGCCACCGGGAAACAATAAAACTACCGCTTTTGCCTTTTGGGTCGGCACCAATAGCGTTCTTGTCGGGGCATCATCCTTGTAAGGAACGTCAAAAACCTGCGCACTCACTAAATTAGAGAATGCAATCCCCGCAAACATGATTATTTGAATTAGCTTCATACTCTCTTTTTTACACCGATCCAAATGAAAAAACCACCCGCAGGTGGTTGTTCAGCTTTTAAGCATTCGGCCTTTATTCGAAGTGGCAAACGTAATGCACTGGGGATTCAGCGCGGATGATGAAATAACCCCCCTTTTCCACTTCCCAGCTTTGGCCCGCCTTAAATTCGACTTCTGGAGCGCCATTGATACTAACGAAGGCATTTCCATCCACCACTTCCATGACTTCTTTAGTGCTGAGGTCAAAACGCAAAGTGCTTGGCAACACTACGCCAACTGACTTACGAACGCCGTTTGGCAAAGTCACGGTATGGGATACGCACTTACCATCGAAGAATACATTGGCTTTTTTGCCTACAGAAACTTGATCAAATTGCATCTTTATTCTTTCTAATCTGAATTACTAGCTTATTGTTTATCTAAATTATTTAGCACGCTTGCGTCTTGCAGTTTCAGCAATCCGCATACGTAATGCGTTGAGCTTAATAAATCCACCTGCATCAGCTTGGTTATAAGCACCACCATCATCATCAAACGTAGCGATAGTCTGATCAAACAACGTGTTCGCCGAATCACGTGAGATCACAGAGACAGATCCTTTATAAAGCTTGAGACGTACAACACCATTAACCATCTGTTGGGTGTGATCAATCAAGGTTTGCAGTGCGAGGCGCTCTGGCGCCCACCATAAACCGTTATAGATCAAGCTAGCGTAACGTGGCATCAAGTCATCCTTGAGGTGAGCTACTTCACGGTCCAAAGTAATACTCTCAATACCGCGATGTGCTTTTAGCAAGATAGTGCCGCCAGGAGTTTCATAGCAACCGCGGCTTTTCATACCAACAAAGCGGTTCTCAACTAAGTCGAGGCGACCAATGCCGTGCATGCCGCCGATACGATTAAGCTCAGCCAACAGATCGTGCGGCTTATATGCTTTGCCATTAATTGCTACTGGATCACCAGCGCGGAATTCAATTTCAATAATTTCTGGGGCATCTGGAGCCTTCTCGGGAGACACGGTCCAGCGCCACATGGATTCTTCTGCTTCAGCATTGGGGTTCTCGAGATGACGACCTTCATAACTGATGTGCAACAGGTTGGCATCCATGGAATAAGGTGAGCCGCCTTGCTTATGCTTCATCTCCACTGGAATGCCATGCTTTTCTGCATAGGCCATCAATTTTTCACGTGAGAGCAAATCCCATTCACGCCATGGAGCAATCACTTTGATTCCTGGCTCGAGTGCGTAGTAGCCCAATTCAAAACGGACCTGGTCATTACCCTTACCAGTAGCGCCATGTGATACAGAGTCTGCGCCAGTCTGACGAGCAATTTCAATTTGACGCTTAGCAATCAATGGGCGCGCGATAGAGGTGCCCAATAGATACTCGCCTTCGTAAATCGTATTAGCTCGGAACATAGGGAATACAAAGTCACGCACAAATTCTTCACGCAAGTCATCGATAAAAATATTTTCTGGCTTGATGCCAAATTGCAGCGCCTTAGCGCGTGCTGGCTCCAGCTCTTCACCTTGACCTAAATCAGCAGTGAAAGTCACGATCTCGCATTGGTAAGTATCTTGAAGCCATTTCAAGATCACGCTAGTGTCAAGACCACCGGAATACGCTAAAACTACTTTTTTAATATCAGACATGATTTCTATTCAATCAAAAAATTAATTAACAAGCCAATGAAACAAATTACTTCAACGATTAATCTAAACGACCACAGAGCAAATACTCCATCAAAGCCTTTTGCACATGCAGACGATTTTCAGCCTCTTCCCAAACAATACTTTGAGGGCCATCAATCACTTCGGCCGCAACCTCTTCACCACGATGCGCTGGCAAGCAATGCATGAACAAAGCATCTGGCTTGGCTAAAGCCATCAACTCTTCATCCACCATCCAGTCCTTGAATGCAGCCATACGCGAAGTGTTCTCATCTTCGTAGCCCATACTGGTCCACACATCTGTCGTGACTAGGTCAGCGCCCTTGCAAGCATCATTTGGATCGGCGCAAACGGTCAAATGCTTTAACGCTTTTTCGGTCAACCTAGAGTCATCTAGCTGATAACCGCCAGGCGCAGAAAAGCGAATTTGAAAATCTAAACATTCGGCCGCCTGAATCCAGGTATAGGCCATATTGTTGGCATCACCAACCCAAGCAACGGTTTTGCCTTGGATGGGGCCGCGCGCCTCTACAAAAGTAAAGATATCAGCCAACACTTGGCAGGGATGGTATTCATTGGTTAAGCCATTAATCACAGGCACACGAGAATTGGCAGCAAAGCGCTCAATAATCTCTTGGCCAAAAGTGCGGATCATGATGATGTCAGTCATTCTGGAAATCACCTGCGCAGCGTCCTCTACAGGCTCGCCACGACCCAACTGGGTATCGCGGGTGTTCAGGTACACAGCGTGACCACCAAGCTGGTGTATGCCAGCCTCAAACGAAAGGCGCGTCCGGGTGGAATGCTTCTCAAAGATCATCGCTAAAGTGCGATCGTGCAAAGGATGCCAAGTCTCATAACTTTTGAACTTGGTCTTAAGCCAAGCAGAGCGCTTAAGAAGATAGTCGTACTCTTCACGCGTCAGGTCAGCAAACTGCAAGTAATGCTTAACCTGGCCAGGCACTTGAGGCTTTGCCAATGATGTCATTGTTGAGCTTTCTACTAGAGTTTTAGCTTGCATTTTTTGTTTGAAGCACCGAACTGCACGAAAATAGTTCCTAAAGTCATCTTAAGGCCTTCGCAGACTGTTAAGCTAGAGGGCTGAAGCAACACCGATTCCTTACAACGATTTCTACGCCAACTTGAACCACAAAAAGCTTTTCATTCAAGGCATTACAACTTCTGGCAAACCTTTTCGTCCCAGCGACTGGGCCGAACGTCTTTGCGGAGTGATGGCTACTTTTCGCCCTCCAGGCGATGCTGGAGACCCCCGCTTCACTTACTCGCCCTATGTCAGACCAGTGGTTATTGCAAAAGTGAAATGCGTTGTTATTGATACCAGACTAAGAGACCTTGATCCGAGAGCGCTCGACTTTGTCATGAACTTTGCCAAAGACAACGGCCTACCAATCGAAGAGGCCTGTGAATTCGAACCGAATTCACAATCCCAGTCCTAAAAACAAAAACCCGCTCTGATAAGGAGCGGGCTTAGACCCAGATTTCTCTAGAGTCTGCCTAAAACTATAAAAGTCTTACGCTGCCATTGCCTTGATAGCTGCAGACAAACGTGACTTTTGACGTGATGCAGTATTTTTGTGAGCAATCTTTTTATCAGCAATCTTGTCGATTGTTGATTGAGTTGCTGCGAACACTTTAGCTGCAGCAGCCTTGTCGCCAGTTTCAATTGCTTTACGAACTGCCTTGATGGAAGTGCGAAGCTTTGAACGCAAACTGGAGTTGTGCTCATTCTGTTTTACTGCCTGCCGTGCGCGTTTACGCGCTTGTGCGGTATTGGCCATCTTTAAACCTTGCTATATAAAAATTACAAAATACGATTAACTGAAAATCTGCGTGGGTTCGCCAAATTTGTAAGCTGACTCACCAAAACCCAAGATTTTACATTAAAGGACTAAAAAAGCCCAGTCGCTTGATAAATAGGGGAAAATTGACCCATGAATCTGCTTTCCGCTGCCGCCAAGGTCAGCTCCCTCACGATGCTCTCCAGGATCACCGGACTTCTCCGGGAGACCCTGATTGCCCGTAGTTTTGGGGCTTCGGAGTGGACAGATGCCTTCAATGTAGCCTTTAGACTGCCTAATTTGCTACGCCGCCTCTTTGCCGAGGGAGCCTTTTCTCAGGCATTTGTACCCATTTTGGGGGAAATTTCAAGCCAAGGGGATGTAAAACAGTCCCAAATCCTCGTAAATGCTGTTGCTACGCTCTTATTTTGGGCTTTGCTACTGACGGTATGCCTTGGAGTGATTGGCGCCCCGGCGCTGATTCTAGTGATTGCCACGGGCTTTGAGGGCGGACCAGCATATGAGGCAAGCGTGGTGATGACTCGCATCATGTTTCCCTATATTGGCCTCATTTCAATGGTTTCCCTGTCAGCCGGGATCCTCAACACCTTTGGCCGTTTTGCCATTCCAGCATTTACTCCGGTTTTACTGAATTTAGCCCTCATTGGCAGCGCTATCTTTTTAGCGCCCCACCTGGAACAACCAATTTACGCCCTTAGCATCGGCGTACTCTTGGGCGGTTTTTTACAGCTTGCGATTCAGGTACCGGCACTATCTCGCCTCGGCTTATTACCTAAAGTGGGTCTCTTGCCCGGCGCCATCAAAGCAGCCATTCAAAATCCGGACGCAAGGCGCGTCATGAAATTAATGGGCCCTGCAGTGTTCGCGGTTTCTGTTGCTCAGATTTCCCTCATCATCAATACCAATATTGCTTCTCGCCTACAGGCAGGTAGCGTCTCTTGGCTCTCTTATGCAGATCGTCTGATGGAATTTCCGACGGCTCTCTTAGGTGTGGCACTCGGAACGGTTTTGCTGCCAAGCCTGAGCAAGGCAAATGCAAAAAATGATTTAGTGCATGCTGGTGAACTTCTCATTTGGGGACTGCAACTCACCTTTTTGCTAGCTGCCCCTTGTGCAATTGCGCTCTTTGTATTTGGGGAGCCCCTCGCTGCAGTTTTGTACCACTACGGCAAATTCAATGCCTTGGACGTATTAATGACGCAGCGGGCACTTGCGGCTTATGGCGTTGGGCTCATTGGCCTCATCTTGGTGAAGATCTTGGCCCCCGGCTTTTACTCGCGCCAAGATATCCGTACGCCAGTCAAAATCGGCTTGCTAGTCTTGGTGGCCACCCAATTAGCTAATTTAGTTTTTGTTCCCTGGTTCGGCCATGCTGGCCTTGCACTCTCCGTTGGTACTGGCGCCTGCCTAAATGCCGCACTATTGTGGGTCGGACTGCAGCGACGTGGCGCTCTACCTAGCGCCGCATGGTTAAAGTACTTAGGGCAGCTCTTGCTTGCCTTAATTCCTTTTACGCTCCTGCTCTATTACGCCGCCACAGCACATGATTGGATTGGATTGCAAACTAGCCCCTGGGTTCGTATTGGGCTGGTGGCTGCTTGGCTAGCCGCAGCTGCGGTAGTGTATTTTGCCGCCCTAGGCCTCGTTGGCATCCGCTGGCAAAAATTTCTGCGTCATGCAAAATAGCTCTTATGCCAACACAACAACTCGACTATTTCACATCCCTCGTTGCTGAAGACGAGCACCTCCCTTTAACTGAGGCGACGATAGCCGTTGCACAGCATGCCTATCCTGATCTCGATGTTCAAGGAGTCCTCGATCAGATTGATCAGTGGGGCAACAAGCTCAAGCAACGGATTACTCCTGATACGCCACCGATTCAGCGTCTGCAGTTGCTCAAGCATTTCTTTTATAACGAGTTAGGTTTTGGCCCTAACCCGAATGATTTTTACGCCCCTGAAAATTCATATCTCCATCAGATCATTGAGAATCGTCGCGGCATTCCGATTTCTCTAGCCATCTTGATGATGGAGCTGGGTCAG
Source organism: Polynucleobacter sp. AP-Ainpum-60-G11 (assembly GCF_018688375.1). Taxonomy (NCBI): domain Bacteria; kingdom Pseudomonadati; phylum Pseudomonadota; class Betaproteobacteria; order Burkholderiales; family Burkholderiaceae; genus Polynucleobacter; species Polynucleobacter sp. AP-Ainpum-60-G11. The sequence goes on from NZ_CP061318.1 coordinate 1,594,731, forward strand.
CAAATTGGTTTAAATATTCGCGGCGTATCTTTCCCAAACCACTTCATGATGCGCATCTCCTTGCAACAAGGCGAAATCATCATGGACCCATTGAACGGCGAGTCCCTCTCAAAAAATCAATTGCAAGAAATGCTTGATCCCTACCTCGATGCTAAGGGCTATCGCGGTGAACTGAGTCTGCCACTTAATATCTTCTTGCGCGCTTCAAGCTCCCGAGAAATTATTTCCCGCTTTATGAGGAATCTGAAAATGATTTACTCAGAAGATGAGCGTTGGGAGCGCCTGCTTGGCATTCAAGAGCGTCTCGTGATTTTGTTGCCCGATTCAAGCGAAGAGGTGCGTGATCGTGGCTTAATCTTTGCGCAATTGGAGTACGTTCGACCTGCAATAGCGGATCTTCATCACTACCTCAGCGAAATGCCTGGTGCGGATGATGCTGCAGATATTCGTGAGCATATTGCTACGCTCGAAGGTCAAACTAAGCTGCACTAATCAGTGTTAAGCAACCCATCTCAGCAATCTTATTTTTAGCTCTAAGAACTTATTTCTTTTTGCGCTGAAATAATTTGTAGAGTGCGGCCAATACGATTGGAATAGCTGCGGCACCAATGCCGACCAATACGATTACATTGAGGTTTTGACGAATGATCGGAATATTGCCAAAGAAGTAACCGGCAACGACCAAACCAAATACCCACAAGAGAGCGCCAGTGATGTTAAAAAACTGGAAGCGAGAGAAATTCATGGCAGAGACACCAGCAACGAATGGTGCAAAAGTACGAATGATCGGTAAAAAGCGCGCCACGATAATTGTTTTACCGCCATGCTTCTCATAAAAAGCATGTGTCTTACGCAAAGCAGCCTGATCAATCCAGCGTGACTCACTACTAAAAATTCTTTCGCCAATCCAACGTCCAATAAAGTAGTTCACGGTATTGCCCGCAATCGCAGCAATTAACAAACCAATGCAGAGTGTCCATAAATTGAAATGCTCAGTAGCGCAGTAGGCCCCAGCAATAAATAACAAGGAGTCACCCGGCAAAAATGGGGCCACGACTAATCCGGTCTCCGCAAAAACGATTGCAAAAAGTAAACCATAAGCCCAATAGCCGTATTGCTGAATCACCACGTCCAAATGACGATCAATGTGTAATAGCAAATCGCCTAACTGCAATAAGGTGTCGATCAAATCGTGCTCCAGGTATTCGTTGCAAGGATATTAACAGGCCAGCAATACAGATTGCGACATTTCATTCTTATAATGAGGGATGCGTACTGAACCCCACATTCAGCCCAAGCATGCTCCTAATCAAGCGCCAATACTCTGTATTGTTGGTCCTACAGGCGCAGGCAAAACCCATCTCGCAATGGCATTAGCGGAACATGCGAAATCCATTGGTCAAACCCTTGAATTAATCAGCATGGACTCCGCCTTGGTATATCGCGGACTAGATATTGGGAGCGCTAAGCCGACCAAAGCAGAACAAGCCGCAGTTCAGCATCACCTGATCGATATCCTAGAGCCAACTGAATCCTACTCTGCGGCACGCTTCGCAAACGATGCCAAGCGACTGTGTCAGGAAATTCGAGAGCGTGGAAATATTCCTATTGTGGTGGGGGGCACGATGCTCTACTGGCGCGCGTGGGCATATGGCCTTTCCTCACTTCCGCCAGCAGACCCAGTAATCCGTGCCCGCCTTGATGAGCAAGGTAAAGCGATTGGCTGGCCTGCGATGCATGCTGAATTAGCCAAGGTAGATCTCATTACTGCTGCACGTTTACAGCCCAATGACTCTCAACGCGTGCAACGTGCTTTAGAGGTTTATGAAATTACTGGCAAACCCATGTCGGAACTACTGGCTGATGCCCCAAGCGAAGATGGTAGAGAAGGCTCCTCTATTCCAGAATGGATTGACCTGATCTCACTAGAACCAAGCGATCGCTCACGCTTGCACCAGAACTTAGAAAAGCGCTTTGATGAAATGCTTGCCGGGGGATTGCTAGAGGAAGTTGAGCTACTCAAAAAGAATCCAGATCTTCATGGCGATCTGCCTGCCATTCGCTCTGTTGGCTATCGACAAGTCTGGGAATACTTATCCGATCAAGTAGATCAAACTGAAATGCGCTACAAAGCCCTGGCAGCAACTCGGCAGCTTGGTAAACGACAGTTAACGTGGTTGCGAGCAATCGCCGGAAGAAAAACATTTGACCCGTTCAACCCAACCGAGCTGAACGCGGCCCTAGAGTACTGCAAGCAAAGTCTGAGTCAATAGACTTGTATCGAGTTTTAAATCACGATAGTTTGTGGGGCACCAGCTGGACGCTCTACAACCTCACCAACAGTCCAAGCATGCAAGCCTTCAGCCTTGAGTGACTTGATTGCCGCATCTGCCTGATCAGCAGACACAATCACCACCATGCCAATACCGCAGTTAAATACGCGCACCATTTCTGCATCAGCCACTCCGCCCTTCATCTGCAACCAACGGAAAAGCTCTGGCATTTGCCAACTGTCACGATGTAATACGGCCTGGGTATTTTCTGGGAGTACGCGCGGCACGTTGTCCACTAAACCACCGCCAGTAATGTGAGCCATGCCCTTCACATTGATCTCGCCAATTAATTTCAGCAATTGCTTTACGTATATTTGTGTAGGCGCCATCACGACATCACCCAAAGGACGGCCACCCAAATCATCAGTCGGTTTTGCACCAGCACGCTCAATAATTTTGCGAACCAATGAATAACCATTGGAATGCGCACCACTCGAGGCGATTGCAACAACGATATCACCCGGAGTAATTGTTGCACCAGTAATAATTTTGGATTTTTCAACGGCACCAACAGCAAAGCCAGCTAAGTCGTACTCACCTGGAGGGTACATTCCCGGCATCTCTGCAGTTTCACCGCCGATCAATGCACACCCAGATAACTCACATCCTTTGGCAATCCCGCCAACCACGGTGGCAGCAGTGTCTACAGTGAGCTTGCCGCAAGCAAAGTAATCCAAGAAAAAGAGGGGTTCAGCACCCTGCACCAAAATATCGTTCACACTCATCGCTACCAAATCCTGGCCGATCGTATCGTGACGGTTCCACTCAAAAGCCAATCTGAGTTTTGTACCAACGCCGTCAGTCCCAGATACCAGCACTGGCTCTTTATAACGTTTTGGCACCTCAAATAGAGCTCCAAAGCCGCCAATTCCGGCCAATACGCCTTCGCGCATGGTTTTCTTAGCCAAAGGCTTTATGCGATCGACCAGGTCATCCCCAGCGTCGATATCGACACCAGCATCACGGTAGGAAAGGCCTTTTGAGGAAGAATTGGTAGATGAGTTCATGGCAGAGATAGAAGATTAGTAAAAAACACTACTTGGTCGGTAGAATCATTGAATTCTAGAGGATTCGAGCACGATGGCTGAAATTTTTACCCCTTTTTTAACTGCATTTATTCTGGCTTATGCCTTACGCCCAGTTTGTTTGTGGCTTGAGGGTCATAAGCTACCCCGCGCAGCCGCAGCTGCAATTGCCATGATTTTTGGTCTGGGAGTGGTTTTTTTGATTTTGAGTCTGTTTGTAACCCTGCTCAAAACCGAAATTCCCCTCATTAGGACCCAATTTCCAGAATGGATCCAAAACACCCAAGCTTGGCTTGGACCTAAGCTGAGCGAATTAAATATCAATGTGGATTGGGGTGCCCTGAAATCCAGTGCGACCCAAAAAATTACGACTCACCTCAATGACAATTCCGATGCGCTCATGACATCCACTTTAGAGACTGTGTTGATGTCTGGTAGCTCAGTTATTACAGGGTTCGTTAATGCAGTTCTGATTCTATTTGTGATGTTTTATCTGTTGATCGACTGGGATCATTTTTTTAAGCTGGTTAAAAAAATCGTACCGCTTCGTGCACAAGATACAGTTCATCACTTGATCATGCATGCTGATGGCTTGTTATCTCAATATCTTCGAGGCATGTTGATCGTTATCTCCATTATGTCTGTTTTCTACAGCGTTGGATTAAGTCTTATTGGAATCAAAGGCGCTGTGGCATTTGGTGTATTCACAGCGCTCATGATTGTGATTCCTTATATCGGCATTACCTTAGGCTTCAGCTTGGCCATCCTTGCAGCCCTTTTGCAATATGGTCCTGGCGGCGCAATCATCGGCGTCCTAGTGCTGTATGGACTGGGGCAGTTTATTGAAGGCTTCTTCCTAACGCCACGCCTCGTGGGCGAGCGTATTGGTCTTCACCCAGTTGCCGTGCTCTTTGCCTTACTGCTGTTTGGAAAATTATTTGGCTTCTTTGGCGTGCTACTGGCATTACCAACGAGTGCTGTTGGCTTGGTCCTTCTCCAATACGGCTGGTCGCGTTATACCCAAAGCTCTTGGTACCAAAAGTAAATTTCTGTAGTAATGAATAGCTCTCCACTACCAAAACAGTTTGCGCTCGACATCGGTCATACGCCTAAACCCAGCTTAAATAATTTTTTGGCCGGAGAAAATTTAGCGCTGCACTCTGCTTTGTCAGCTTTGGTTAAATCTTGGGAAGAAAACATCCCAAGACCACCAACTGAAAATCCCTTAAATCAACGCTGGATCTATTGGTGGGGGCCAGAGGGCTCTGGTCGCACCCATTTGCTCAGTGCAATTGGTAATGCTGCTCAGCAATTGGGTCTCGAATACTTTCCACTCACGCCCAATGAACCGATTTCCTGGATTCGCCTAGAAGAGCGTCTATCCGCCTTTTGCGTGAGCGATAAGCCCTCGATAATTACTGTAGATGACGTGGATCGACTGGATGAGCGCTTGGTCGCCTCTTTATTTCGCATTCTGAATGCCATTCAAGGTAGCAAAGCGGTTCATATCTTTATGGTTGGCAATGCCGCCCCTGGCGCATTAAGGCTTAGAGAGGACTTGCGTACTCGATTGGGCTGGGGTTTGATGTTTCAAACTCACCTTTTAGGCGATGATGAGAAAATAGAGGCATTACAGCAAGCGGCGCAAGCGCGCGGCTTGGTTTTATCGCCAGAGGTATTGCCATGGTTGTTAAATCGCTTTTATCGCGATATGCCCAATCTCATGGCCTTGATTGATGCTTTGGATGCTTATTCACTAGAAACAAAACGTGCTGTCACATTGCCTCTTGTTAGAGAGCTATTGCAGCCTAAATAAATTAATTCATATTCAATTCGTGACCCAATTAGCCCTTTTCGATTTAGATCACACCCTTCTTCCCTGCGATAGCGATTACGAATGGGGCCAGTTTTTGGCGCGCATTGGTGTAGTAGATAGCAAGTACTATGCGCAGCAAAATGAACGTTTCTATCAGGACTATAAAGATGGAAAACTCAATATTCAGGAGTTTTTGCGCTTTGCTTTAAAGCCGCTCTCGGAGCATTCTCGTGCGCAACTTAAAGAGTGGCATGACGCATTTATGGAAGAAGTCATTACCAGCCAACTGCGTCAACAAGCACTTGATTTAGTAAAGCGCCACCAAGATGCTGGTGATCTTTGCTGCGTTGTCACCGCAACCAATAGTTTTGTCACTCGGCCAATCGTAGAAAGCTTTGGAATTCAACATCTTGTAGCTACTGAGCCTGCCACCGCGGGAGATAACCCCCTGGCTAATTTCACTGGCGAAGTTAAAGGGATTCCGAGTTTTCGGGAAGGCAAGATACAACGCGTACACGATTGGCTTGCCACGCAAAATCTCGTATTGGATCAATTACCGCAAAGTTATTTTTACTCAGACTCTATGAACGATTTACCTCTCCTGGAAAAAGTCAGCAACCCTGTTGCTACCAATCCAGATGCTCGCCTACGTGATGAAGCTCTCAAGCGTCACTGGCCCATACTTGAACTGTTTGCATGATTACCAAATTTATTAAACGCATTTTGCGTCGCGACCCGATGGTCCGACATACCGCAGCCCATACCTCGGGCGCTCCAAAACGAATCCCTAAAAAATCGCATCGCATCGATCCGCATTTGCTATCTAAAAATGCTGTGAAGGTAACCCAAACATTGCAACAGGCTGGCTACGATGCATTTATCGTCGGTGGGGCAGTCCGAGATTTAGCTTTAGGAATTGGCCCAAAAGATTTTGATGTGGCAACCAATGCAACACCCGAGCAAGTACAAAAATTATTCCGTAAAGCGCGTTTGATTGGGCGTCGCTTTCAGATTGTGCACGTGACTTTCTTTGGCAAAGGCCAACCTGAAATCATTGAGGTCTCAACCTTCAGAGCTCTACTAGAAAACGCCGGTGAGCATGTCGCCGAAAATGGCCGCATCTTGCGCGATAACGTCTGGGGAAGCCAGCATGAAGATGCCGCTCGCAGAGATTTCAGCATCAATGCGATGTACTACGACCCTGCTACTGAAACCGTACTCGACTACCACGGTGGTATGGCCGATATGCAGAAGAAAACTTTACGTATGATTGGTGATCCTTCTAAGCGCTATCGCGAAGACCCGATTCGGATGTTGCGGGCTGTTCGTTTTGCTGCGAAGACAGGCTTTACTCTAGATGCAGCTACAAGCGCGCCCATCGCTAAGCTAGGCAAGCTAATTCATGATGTTCCCTCTGCACGCCTCTTTGATGAAATCCTCAAACTACTCATGTCAGGTTATTCATGGGCCGCGATTCAAGGTCTGAAAGATGCAGGACTGCATCATGGCCTGCTACCTTTGCTGGATCACATCTTGGATCAGAGTGCAGAATCGAAAGAGGCGAATGATTTTGTACGAATAGCTCTTGCTAATACCGACCAACGCATTCAATCAGGCAAAAGTGTCTCAGCTGGCTTCTTGTTTGCGACCTTGCTCTGGCCAGACCTGCTCAGCAACTGGAAAAAGAATATCGCCAAAGGACTTTCCAATATTCCTGCATTGCATGATGCAATGGATGAGACTATCGCCAGCCAAAGTAGCGGCATGGTGATCCAGCGTCGCTTCGAGAGTGATATGCGAGAAATCTGGTCTATGCAGCCCCGTTTTGAAAAGCGTGTTGGACGCTACCCTTATCGCTTGATTGAATCCCCACGCTTCAGGGCGGGTTATGACTTTATGTTGCTACGTTGCGCTACCGGCGAGAAAAGCCCATCCCTAGGCCAATGGTGGACTGACTTTATTACTGCCGATCCAACAGGCCAGGAAGCCCTGATGGCCAGCGTCAAAAATGAGACTGGGAATAGCGCCTCCCCAGCAAAGCGACGTCGTCGTAGAAAACCCAAATCAGCTGTGCCCGCCGAAGGTGCAGCAGACTAAGCAGACTTGAGAAAAATTCAGTAAAGTAGGCCGATAGTTTCATGTAGTTTTCTCTTGTTTGGAATAAGTATGGCTCGAGCTTTTATTGGATTTGGCGGCAATATCGGTGACACGCGTCAGCTTATTACTGACGCGATTGTGTGCCTTGCGCAACGCTGCGAACTCCAAATCCTGGCCAAAAGCTGCTTCTATCAAAGCGCCCCCTTCCAAGCTACTGGTGGCGACTACATCAATGCAGTGATTGAAATTGAAACGCAATTAAGCCCTTATGGTTTACTGCACGTCTGCCAAGCCGTTGAACAAGAATTTGGCCGTGAGCGCCCTTACGCTAATGCACCCCGCACGATTGATCTAGATATTCTGGCATTTGAGGGCGTATCCCAAACAGATACCGAGCTCACGATTCCTCACCCCAGAATCATTGAGCGCTCTTTTGTCCTCCTACCTTTACTGGAAATTGCTCCAGATTTCTTCTTGCCCAACTGGGGCGAGCTCAAGGCATATTTACCCAATGTAGCCGATCAGCGCATCGAAAAACTCCCTTGCCGCAACTGTAATTGCGGTGAAAAAGACGTTTATAGCCAAGTCGCGCATTAATTCATTAAACTCACGCCATGGGTTACTTACAGGGCGAAAAGCCAACTACGATTTCTAAACTCCTCGCCATGCGTGCTGAGGGTGAAAAAATTACCATGCTGACGGCATACGATTCAACGATGTCAGCCTTGTTAAATCGTTGTGGGGTGGAAACCATCCTGATTGGAGACTCCCTAGGCAATGTGATTCAAGGTCACTCAAGCACAACCCCAGTAACCGTCGAGCAAGTGGCGTATCACACTGAATGTGTAGCCCGCGCCAATACCCATGCATTTGTGATTGCCGACCTTCCCTTCGCAAGCTATGGTGATCCAGTACAAGCCTTAGAGTCAGCTGCAGAACTCATGCGTGCTGGCGCTGATATGGTCAAGCTTGAAGGTGGCGACTGGCAAATCGACATCATCCAGTATTTAGTAGAGCGCAGCGTTCCCGTTTGTGCACACCTGGGCTTATTACCCCAGTCTGTTCATATTCTAGGCGGCTACAAGGTGCAAGGTAAGTCGAAAGATGCCGCAAGCCTCATGCTTGAGCAGGCGCTTGCTTGTGAGCAAGCCGGTGCGCAAATGATTGTGCTCGAAGCAATTCCTTCTTCATTGGGTAAGCTGATTACTGAATCGCTTTCCATTCCTACGATTGGAATTGGCGCAGGATCAGATTGCGCTGGGCAAGTTTTGGTTCTGCAAGATATGCTGGGCATCAGCCCCGGAAAGCCACCGAAGTTTGTCAAAAACTTTATGGATGGACATGCCTCGATTGAGGCGGCAGTCAAAGCCTATGTTCGAGAAGTGAAATCCGGAAAGTTTCCCGGACCCGAACACGGCTTTGCTGGATAAGCTTGAACTACTAGTTAGCTAAAAAAACTCTTCACGCCGTCAAACCAACCCTTTTGATGTGGGTTATGTTTGTCACCACCAGACTTCAAGCTGTCATCGAACTTTTGCAGTAATTTCTTCTGCTCATCAGTCAGCTTCACTGGGGTCTCCACGGCAACGTGAACGAAGAGATCACCCGCCATCGTAGAGCGCAGTCCTTTAATGCCCTTGTTACGTAGACGGAATGTTTTACCAGTCTGCGTACCCTCAGGAATCGGAAACTCCACGCGTCCTGAAAGCGTTGGCACTTCAATATCGCCACCAATCGTTGCAGTTGCAAACGAGATTGGCATTTGGACATGCAAATCACTGCCATCGCGCTCAAAGACCTTGTGTGGCTTTACTCGCACTTCTACATAGAGATCGCCGGATGGTCCACCATTGACGCCTGGCTCGCCGTTACCAACGGAGCGCACGCGCATACCATCATCAATGCCCGCAGGGATTTTGATTTCGAGTGTTTTTTGTTCTTTATGTTTACCACTGCCATGACAAGTCTTGCATGGCTTAGGAATGTACTCGCCTGTACCGCGGCACTTAGGGCAAGTTTGTTGCATTGAGAAGAAACCTTGCTGAACACGAACTTGGCCATGACCATCGCAAGTAGTACATCTCTCGGGTTTGCTACCAGGTTCAGCACCAGTACCGTTACAAGGCTTGCAGTTACTCCAGCTTGGCACGCGAATTTGGGTGGTGTATCCCTCGGCAGCCTGCTCAAGAGTGATCTCCATGTTGTAACGTAAATCAGCGCCTTTATAAACCTGGGGTCCTGATTGACGTCCGCCACCTTGGCCAAAGATATCGCCGAAGATATCGCCGAAGGCATCCGCAAAACCTCCACCGCCAAAGCCGCCACCGCCAAAGCCACTGGATTGATCAACACCCGCATGGCCATATTGATCATAAGCAGCGCGCTTGTTTGGATCCGTGAGGGTTTCGTACGCCTCCTTAACTTCTTTGAATTGCGCTTCCGCTGTTTTGCTATCGGGGTTGCGATCAGGGTGATGCTTCATCGCCATTTTCCGATAAGCCTTTTTTAGCTCCTCATCGCTGGCACCTTTCGCAACACCAAGCACTTCGTAATAATCGCGTTTACTTTTAGGCACAAAATTCCTCTCAACAACCTGAATGACACAAGTCGGCACGAGGCCGACTTGTTATTTAAGTACTTCCAAACTACGTTAAATGGCTCTCAATTAGGGGATTACTTCTTGTCATCCACTTCTTTGAAATCTGCATCCACTACGTCAGCATCCGGAGCAGCAGCTTGCGCGCCACCAGGAGCTGCGCCGGGAGCAGCGCCACCAGCTTTAGCTTGTTCAGCGGCCATAGCCTTTTCGCCCAACTTCTGACTTGCTTTACCCAAAGCTTCAGTCTTCGCTTCAATAGCAGCTTTATCGCTACCCTTGATGGCTTCATCCAATTCTTTCAAGGCAGCTTCAATTGCCTCTTTCTCAGAAGCCTCTAAAGCAGAGCCATGCTCTTCCAAAGCCTTCTTGGTTGAGTGAGCCAAAGCATCAGCAGTGTTGCGTGCTGTTACTAATTCCAATGCTTTTTTATCTTCATCGGCATTAGCTTCAGCATCTTTCACCATGCGTTGAATTTCTTCTTCAGTCAAACCAGAGTTCGCCTTGATGGTGATCTTGTTTTCTTTGCCTGTCGTTTTGTCTTTTGCAGCTACGTGCAAAATACCGTTGGCATCGATATCAAAAGTCACTTCAATTTGTGGCATACCGCGTTGCGCTGGAGCAATACCTTCCAAATTAAACTCACCGAGCAATTTGTTGGCAGCAGCCATCTCACGCTCACCCTGGAAACACTTAATCGTTACCGCAGGCTGGTTGTCTTCCGCTGTGGAGTAAACCTGTGAATGCTTAGTAGGAATAGTCGTGTTCTTAGGAATCATCTTGGTCATTACGCCACCCAAGGTTTCGATTCCCAATGACAATGGTGTTACGTCCAAGAGTAATACGTCTTTACGATCGCCAGACAATACGGAGCCCTGAATGGCAGCACCAACGGCAACCGCTTCGTCTGGGTTCACATCTTTACGTGGCTCTTTACCGAAAATCTCCTTAACTTTGTCCTGAACTGCAGGCATACGGGTTTGACCGCCAACCAAAATAACGTCATCGATATCAGCTACATTGACGCCAGCGTCTTTAATTGCAGTTAAGCAAGGACCAGCTGTACGGTTGATCAACTCCTCTACCAAAGACTCCAACTTAGCGCGAGTGAGCTTCAAATTCAAATGCTTAGGGCCGCCCGCATCAGCAGTCACGTATGGCAGGTTGATTTCAGTTTGCTGTGCAGATGACAATTCGATCTTGGCTTTCTCAGCAGCGTCTTTCAAACGTTGCAATGCCAATACGTCTTTGCTCAAATCGACGCCCTGCTCTTTCTTGAACTCAGCAATGATCCAATCAATGATGCGTTGGTCAAAGTCCTCACCACCCAAGAAAGTATCGCCGTTAGTGGAAAGCACTTCGAACTGCTTCTCACCATCCACGTTAGCAATTTCAATGATGGACACGTCAAATGTACCGCCGCCCAAGTCATACACAGCGATCTTGCGATCCACTTTGTCTTGCTTGTCTAAGCCGAATGCCAATGCAGCTGCGGTTGGCTCGTTGATGATGCGCTTCACATCTAAACCCGCGATACGGCCCGCATCTTTAGTTGCCTGACGTTGGCTATCGTTAAAGTAAGCGGGGACAGTAATCACTGCCTCAGTCACTTCTTCGCCGAGGTAGTCTTCGGCCGTCTTTTTCATTTTTCGCAGAATTTCTGCTGACACCTGTTGTGGTGCCATTTTTTTGTCACGCGCTTCAACCCAAGCATCACCATTGTCCGCTTGAACAATCTTGTAAGGCATCAGACCGATGTCTTTCTGCACTTCAGCATCAGTAAATTTGCGACCCATCAAGCGCTTTACTGCATAGATCGTATTTTTAGGATTAGTAACGGATTGGCGTTTTGCAGGTGCGCCAACCAATACTTCGCCGTCTTCAACGTAAGCAATGATCGAGGGAGTTGTACGACCGCCTTCGGCGTTCTCAACAACTTTTGGTGCATTGTTTTCAACAACAGAAACGCACGAGTTCGTGGTTCCTAAGTCAATTCCGATAATCTTTCCCATAATGGCTCCAAAAATTAAGTTATGTGTAATTTCGTAAAACTGTGAATAAATCGATATTTCATAAATGGGGTCAAAAAGAGAGAATTCAAGGCCTAAAAATGCAAAAAGGCAGATTTCTGCCCTTTTACCCCGCTTTGTGCTGAAAAACCCCTAATTTAGGGGTTTAAATGACTTATTTGGGTGCGCTCACGGTTACCAAAGCTGGGCGCAGAATGCGATCGGCAATAGAGTAACCCCTCTGCAGCACTGAAACCACCGTATTGGCTTCTTGATCCGAAGGCACCGAAGCAATAGCCTGATGATGGTGCGGGTCGAACTTATCACCTACCGCAGGATTAATCTCGCTCATGCGGCCTTTTTCAAAGGCTGAGAGCAACTGCTTTAGGGTGATCTCCAAACCTTCTTTAAAAGCTTTAGCATCAACGGCCTCTGCGTTCAAGGCCGCGTACAAGCTGTCTGTTACTGGCACGAGATGCTCAGCAAAACTCTCAATCGCAAACTTATGCGCCTTAGAGACATCTTCTACCGCGCGGCGACGAATATTCTCGCCTTCAGCTTTTGCGCGCAGGTAGTTATCTTGCATCTCCGTTAGCTTTTGATTTAACTCGGCAATTTCTTGTTCTGGAGTCTTTACTTCAGCTTCTGTAGGAGCTGTGTCTGCACTTACCTGAGCCTGAGGATCGGCGGCTGTGTTTTCCTGCTCAGTAGATGGGTTTTGATTTTCTTGGGTCATAGGTACAAATTCACTTTTCTATCAGAATGGCTGCTTCTCATCAATATGGGGCCAATTAAAGCAATTTCAAGTGTCACTGAGTTTTAAGCAATTTTCGCTTTAGCCAACTCAGCCAGTCGATCTCGCTCCTGCAACACTGCATCGGACTCTACCCCTAAGCTCCAGCCTGACAAATGCTGTTGGGCAATGTCATACATCGCATCAATCCATTTTGGGTTGCTATTCAGGCAAGGGATGTAACGGTAATCCTTACCGCCATGCTCCAAGAAGATTTCACGGGCTTCCATAGCAATCTCTTCCAATGTCTCCAAGCAGTCTGCCGGAAAGCCGGGGCAAAAAATATCTACTCGCTTGCAACCTTCTTTGCCTAGCTTTTCAATCATTGGTGCCGTGTAAGGCTTAAGCCATTCTGCTTTACCAAAGCGAGATTGGAAGGTGACTAAATATTGCCCAGACTCCAAGCCCAATGACTCACCAAGTAAGCGACCGGTTTTTAAGCACTCGCAATGATAGGGGTCACCCTTCATTAAGTTACGCTTAGGCAAGCCATGGAAAGACAGAACGAGACGATCTCCAGCAGCAAAATCTGGGCGGCCATCCTTATCCCATGCACTCAGTACTTGATCCCGTAGTGCGGTAATGTAAGCAGGGTTATCGTGATAGTGCTTTACCAAGCGCAACTCAGGTTGATTACGCCAAGTTCCGAGCACTCGAAACACTTCATCAAAACTGGAAGCAGTCGTTGTCGCTGAATACTGCGGATATAGTGGCAACAACAAAAGACGCTCCATCCCTTGTGCCTGCAGGGCTTCCAGGGCTTGTTGGGTTGATGGTTGACCATAGCGCATGGCCAAATCTACCAGCACTACCTCACCGTGATTAGCGAATTTCTCACCCAACTCTTTTGCTTGCAGACGCGAGTAATGCATTAATGGAGAGCCTAGTTTTGGCAACCAAATGGAAGCGTATTTCTTTGCAGAGGCACCACTACGAATTGGCAAAATAATGCCGTTCAAAATGCACCACCAAATAATGCGGGGAATTTCAACGACACGTGGATCAGATAAAAATTCTTTGAGATAAGCTCTCACTGCTTTAGCAGTTGGCGCAGAAGGAGTGCCCAAGTTCAGCAATAAGACAGCTGTCTTGGAGGGGCGTAAGTGGGGATTTTGATTCAAGGAGGATCCGTCTTAATTAAAGAGAGCTAAAAATAAAATTACTATCAAGTTCCCATTGAGGAACTCAATGCGCCTGATAACAACTTAGAAGTAATGTCGACAATCGGAATCACCCGATCGTATGCCATACGAGTAGGGCCAATAACGCCAAGCGTTCCGACGATCTGCCCATCTACGCTATAAGGTGCGCTGATGACTGCGAGATCTTCATAAGGCAGCAAATCACTTTCGCCACCAATAAAGATCTGAATACCATCAGCATGACTTGATACATCCAGCAACTGCATAAGCACCGACTTCTGCTCCAGCATGTCAAACATCTTACGCAGCTTATCTAAATTAGTACTGAGATCACCAACATTGAGTAGGCGTCGCTCACCCGATAGCAGCATGTCTCCTTGGCCCATACCGTAATCGCTAACGCCACTGTGTAGGGCCAAGGCCATCAAGCCAGAAATATCACTACGCAAGTTATCGAGATCAGAGGCTAGATGCGCCCGCACTTCAGCAAAGCTCTTACCAGCGAACTGCATATTGATGTAATTGCCAGCCTCCACCAGCTGACTTGGGGTGTAGTCCTGCGTTGTCGGGAGGATGCGATTCTGGACATCACCCTCTGGGGTCACCATGATGAGCAAGATCTTGCCCTCGCCAAGTCGTAAGAACTCGATATGCTTAAACACCTGAGCCCGCTTAGGCGTCATCACCACCCCAGCAAAATGGGTCAAATTAGACAGAATTTGCGCAGCAGAGTTCAGCACTCTTTGCGGGGAATCTGGCAAAAGTCCTTTTTCCATCTCCCGAGTAGCGATTTCTTCTAAGGGGCGAACGGTCACCATCGTATCTACAAAGAGTCGATAACCTCTTGGGGTTGGTATACGCCCAGCTGATGTGTGGGGGCTGGTAACCAGGCCCATGTCTTCTAAATCCGCCATAACATTGCGGATCGTAGCCGCAGAAAGATCCAATCCCGAGAATCGAGACAGGGTGCGTGAGCCAATAGGCTGCCCCTCTTCGATATAGCGCTCGATGAGGGTTTTCAGTAAGGCGCGGGAACGATCATCCATAGTGGAAGGGATTTTATGCGTATGGTTTAATCGTTATATGTTAAGCCCATCCCCAAATTCCAGCAAAAAGGCATTTAGCCGGGTTGCGCTCGTCGGCAAATATCAAGCCGATGGCATACAAGAGCGCCTCAAGGACCTGGCAACCCTATTAAGCCAGCAAGATTGTGAAGTCTTTGTCGAGAGCGCTACTGCAGGCCATCTTGGGCTGACCACCTACCCTATTAAAAAAGTCGAAGAATTTACAGGCGCCATTGATTTAGCAGTCGTTTTGGGTGGTGATGGCACGATGCTCGGTATTGGACGCCAATTAGCCGGTAGCGATGTGCCTCTGGTGGGCATCAATATGGGTCGCTTGGGTTATATGACCGACATCCCCATTCAGAATGTTCAAACTGTCCTGCCGCAAATTATTGCTGGTGAATACGAAGCTGACACCAGAACTCTGCTTGATGCAGTTGTCATGCGCAACGGCAAAGAGATTAATCAGGCTCTTGCCTTAAATGATGTTGTGGTCAATCGCTCTGGAATTTCTGGAATGGTAGAGCTCGCAGTGCGTGTCAACGGCTCATTTATGTACAACCAGCGTTCAGATGGCTTGATTGTCTCGACCCCTACCGGTTCTACGGCCTACGCTCTCTCTGCCGGCGGCCCCATTCTGCATCCGCGCGTAGCTGGAATTTTATTGGCACCCATTGCGCCACACTCTTTATCTAATCGCCCCATCGTATTGCCACAAGATATCGTGGTGAGCATTGAGGTGGTTGATGGCAGGGAAGTCATTGTGAACTTTGATATGCAGTCACAAACCAACTTGCAATCAGGTGACACTATTGAGGTCAGTCAATCTAAAAAAACAATCACCCTACTTCATCCTCGCAGTCATAGTGACTACAAAACCTTGCGAGAAAAGTTACATTGGAATGAGTACCCATCGACATTCTGATGTCGAATTTTTTGGTACGCTAGAGCATGCTTCAAACCCTATCGCTTCGCGACTTTGTCATTGTTGACCAGTTAGAGCTAGATCTTTCCTCAGGCTTTACAGTCCTCACCGGTGAAACGGGTGCCGGCAAATCCATCCTCCTAGATGCGCTCAGCTTGGTATTGGGTGAACGAGCCGACAGCAGCCAGATTCGTGAAGGCAGCAACCGCGCCGAGATCAGCGCGCTCTTTCGGATTGATCCACAGCAAATTGACCACTTCAATCACTGGCTTGATGAACAAGGCTTTCCACTTGAAGATGAAGGGCAAAGCCTGTTCCTCAAAAGAACTGTGGAAGCAAATGGTCGCAGCCGCGCTTTCATTAACGGCAGCGTAGCAACCTTGGCACAACTGCGTGAAGCAGGCGATCAGTTGGTGGATATTCATGGGCAACACGCGCACCAACTGCTACTGAAAGGCGGGGCGCAACGCGAATTGCTCGATCGTCATGCGAATCACATGGATCTCGTTACTGAGGTCGCTCAATTATTTAAAACTCTCAATGAGTCACGTCGCAAACTAGAGCAAGCAGAAAATGCTGGGCAAGATATTGAACGTGAACGTGAGCGCCTGGAATGGCAACTAGAAGAACTCAGCGAACTCTCTCCGCAAGAAGGCGAATGGGCAACCATTCAAAGTGAGCACGCTCGTCTAGCCAATGGTGCAAAAATTATCAGCGGTTGCCAAGAGGCAATTGATGTACTGAGCGATGCCGAGAACTCGGTAGAGTCAACCCTCTCTAAAGCTAGCGCCAATATGAGTGCATTGGCAGAGCATGACTCCGCACTGAGCGACATTAGCCAAGCCTTAGAGTCAGCGCAAATTCAGATTGATGAGGCAGTACACAGTCTTAATCGCTATTTGCAAAAACTCGATTTAGATCCTGCACGTCTTAGTGAAGTCGAGGAGCGCATGCAAGCCCTCCATGGCGCAGCTAGAAAATATCGCACTGAAGCAGATGACTTGCCAAAGCTACTGCTCGATACCACTGAACGCTTAGAGGCATTAACTGCCTCTCAAAATATAGAGGCCTTACGCGAGAAGGTGCAACAAGAAGAGTTAGCCTATCTTAAGCAAGCAAAGCAACTCACGCAAAAGCGTAATGAAGCTGCGCTCGATTTAGGAAAGCAAGTTACCGCCGCAATGCAAGACCTATCCATGGCAGGCGGGCAATTAGAAATCGCATTACTACCCCTTGCTGAAGGTGGCGCTCATGGTCTCGAGCAAATTGAATTTCTGGTGGCCGGTCATGCTGGTAGCACCCCACGCTCATTGGCAAAGGTGGCATCGGGCGGCGAATTGGCTCGTATCAGCCTAGCCATTAGTGTGATCACCAGCAAAGCATCGTTCACACCTACACTTATATTTGATGAAGTTGATGCGGGGATTGGGGGAGCTGTTGCAGAAACAGTGGGCAAGTTATTACGACAACTGGGCGAGTCCCATCAAATTCTTTGCGTGACCCATCTACCCCAAGTAGCCGCGCAAGGTAATCACCATCTGAAAGTCAGCAAATCTCAGGCGGGTGATAAAACTCTGTCCCAAGTCGCACCGCTTGGGAGGTCTGAGCGTGTAGAAGAGGTTGCTCGCATGCTGGGTGGTGCAACCATTACCGACACTACGCGTCGACATGCTCGAGAACTACTAGAGCAACACTAATTTTTTCAAGCTTCAGAAGGAGCAAGAAAGATTTCTTGCCACAAGGCCAGCACAACCTCTCTTGCTTGAACTAGCTGAGGCTCAAGCTCCAAATTTGCCCGTGTCTTTTCTGCGCCATCTAAACGCAAGCGATGTTGACGCGCCCTGAGCAGTCGATAGGCATCGCCCACCTCTTCTGCCATTGTGGCTTGAATTAGACCCGCCTTTGCAGCAATACGCAGCAAGGCAATATTGCCCAAATTACCGATGAGTTGTGGGTGTGTATTTGAAAACGCCAAGACTAAAAATTGCACAATGAATTCAATATCCACCATGCCACCGGCATCATGCTTTAAATCAAAGTCAGGGCTCGGATTTGGATGTCCGGCATGAACCTTGCGCCGCATTTCTAAAATCTCATGGCGCAACTGATCAACATCGCGCTTCTGACCTAAGACCTCAAAACGCACGCCATCAAAAAACTCCCCAACTGTTTTACTTCCCGCGGAAAATCTGGCGCGGGTGAGAGCTTGGTGCTCCCAAACCCATGCGGCGTTATCACCCTCACGCAGTTGGTATTTTTTAAACGCGTCGGCATTCGTTACTAAAAATCCTGCAGAACCATTAGGACGAAGGCGTGTATCGATTTCAAAGAGGCTGCCAGCGGATGTATAGGCAGTTAACCAATTAATCATCCGCTTAGCGAGTAAGGCATAAATTTCTTGAGCAGCAAAATTAGCTTCTTCAGCTTGATATAAGAAAACGATATCTAAGTCAGAGGCGTAACCCAACTCTTTGCCGCCCAACTTGCCATAGGAGATCACTGCAAATGGCACTGCTGCATCGGGCGGTAACTCAAACTTCTGAGCGACACTAGGCCAAACACGCTCAAAAGTAGTCTGCAATATTAAGTCCGCTAAAGCAGATAAATGATCGCTGACCTTTTCAACCGATAGTTCGCAATCAACACCAATACCCAAATCTGCCAACAAAGTAATAAAGGTTTCAGTGTGGTGAGTGATGCGCAAAATATCCATGGCCTGCTCTGAGCCATCACCATCAGCCATCACATCGTCCAGACGCATATCTAAAGTCGCCTTTACTTCCCGCCAATATTGCTCCGGATGTTCAATCAGCGCCTTCTCGGTGCGCGAGTTGAGTAAGTAATCCAATAGATGCGGATGCCTGGTTAAATACTCCGCACCCCATTGAGAGGCTTTGAGCAAAGCCAATACATTCGACAGCGCCTGTGGATACTCGGCAAGAATCGACAAATAAGCGCTACGGCGGGCAACCGCCTCCAATAAATCAAAGAAGCGGAGCAGGGTCTGATCCGAACTCATTCCAACAGGCTGCTCCGCTTGCAAACTATCCGCAGCTTTACGAATGAGGTTGTTGAAAATGATTCTGCTTTTCTCTGGTAACTGTCTTTGCTTGGAACCATCCGTCCAAGATAGCCAACGTGCTGCAGACTCCGGGAACAGCGTGCTATCTGGCTCCCACCCAGCAGGCAAGGATGTACTGTCTAGACGCGCAGCATCATCGAGTACAAATGCTTTCTCAAAATACTGGGCCACGGCCGCTTGGTGTCGGTCAAGCCCAGATAGGAAATTGGACTGCTCTTGAATTTGATTGGGGCCAGCCATGCTTCCCGCTAAACGAGTGCGAGCACCCTCATCTTCAGGCAAATAATGTGTCTGCTGATCCTCCCATACCTGGATCCGATGCTCTAAGCGACGCAAGTAAACATAGGCTGTCTTGAGGTCATCCACTTCATCGGCCGGCAAAATTCCCTGCTGCTTTACCAAGTCCAACACCTCTAGAGTAGGTCGAATACGAAAGCGGGGATCCGTACCCCCGCGCATCAATTGAAACATTTGTGCCAAGAACTCAATCTCTCGGATACCGCCCCGGCCCAACTTAATATCTCTAGATCGACCATGATGATTGGATGAGCGCTTCTCAGCCTCATGCTGTATCTGTGCATGCAATTCACGGATGGAAGCAATCACGCCGTAATCCAAATGACGGCGATAGACAAAGGGACGAATCAGTTGATCGAGCTCGCGTTCACAATAGGCAAAAGCTGGTGAGTCCGGTAAGGGCGAAATTAATCTACCCTTAATCCAGGCGTAACGCTCCCACTCCCTACCCTGAACCAACAGATATTCTTCGAGCATATCGAGACTGCAAACCAGTGGGCCTGAATCTCCATTGGGTCTGAGGCGCATGTCTACCCGAAATACAAACCCGTTTGCATCGTGCTCTGCCAATAACTTAATCAGGCGCTTACCCATTCGAGTAAACCACTCGTGATAAGACAAGCTCTTAGGACCGCCCCGAGTATCACCTTCGTGCTCGTATAAAAAGATGAGGTCGATATCTGAAGATAGATTGAGCTCGAGACCACCTAACTTACCCATGCCCACCACCATCAAGGGCATCTCTGAATCTGTCACGGTACTCCACGGCAAGCCGAAACGACGTCGCAAATCTTCGCGGATGTAGGCAATTGATAGAGCCACCACCTCTCCAGCAAAATGACTCAATGCGTGGGTCACCTCACTCAGATCCGCCATCCCATTGAGATCTCGGTAGGCGATCCAGAGCATCAGACGCTGTCTTGCCAGCCTCAGATCAGCCATAAACTGAGCCTCATCTTGCTCCGGCAAGGCCAAAGCGTCCTGGCAAGGTCTCAATAAACTCCGAATCCCGGCAATATCCACTTTGGAATCTCTTTTTGACTCGAGCCAATCGACCCATTCAGGGCGAGAATGAAGCCAACGTTGAGCGTAGCTAGAGTGCTGCTTGAGGAATTCAATTTGGGCAGAAAAACTGGTCATTTACCCATCTTAATCCGACTCTGGACCCAAATGACAGAAGCTTGAAGATGAGCCAATAGGTGACGGATAATAGGGCTCATGCTTCGAAACATCATCCGGACTCGCCTGCAGAGCGTGCTTCAAAAACGTCCTCCAGGATCTGGCGGTCGTTGGCGCAAGCGCGCCCTCATCCTTGCCGGCGTTACGGTGGCATTTTTTGTGCTTGGCCATCTTGGAGTGCGTTTTGTTTTGTGGCCTCAAATTGAGAAATCAAAACCCACCTTAGAGCGCTTAATGAGTGCTCGCTTAGGCACCAGCGTTACGATGGATGCGGTGCAAGTTTCGTGGACCGGAATTCGTCCCAGCTTTGCGATTGAAGGACTGCGCTTTAACAACACAAACGCTGCTACTCCAGCCCTACTCATTAAAAATATCCAGGGGCAACTGAGCTGGCTATCTTTTTATCACCTGGCACCCTATTTTCACGAGATCACATTTGATCAGGTTCAGCTATACGCTCAACGAAATGCAAAAGGCGTAGTTACGATTGCCGGAATTCCGATTCATGGCAATGCAGATAATTTTGCGACCGAAAACTGGCTGCTTGCTCAAAACGATATCCAAATTAACAATGCCACAATTTTTTGGGAAGACCAACAAAGTCGCAAGTTAAAAACTTCAATTGATATTCTCAGCCTGCAACTGAGTAATGGTATTCGTAGTCATGAAGGACGGCTAATCGCACAAACACCCTGGAGCCCAAAACCAATTAACCTCCAAGCTGACTTTGTGCATCATCTTGCTGGGCAAGCAGGCGATTGGCGCGATTGGGTCGGAAATTTTTCATGGGACCTCGCAGAACTTAACCTCGATCAAATTTCTCAAGACTTAAGTCTTCCGCTGTATGACCTAGGAGGTAAGCTCAACTCCAAGGCTAGTCTAAAGCTCGACGGCGGCAAGGCCAATGGCGGACAAATGTCTTTAGCCGCCGACAATCTACGAGTTCAACTATTCAAAGGTGAGGATCCTGTTGAGTTAGGCAGACTAGAAACTAACCTAGTGCAAGAAACGGATGGTGGACTCAATTCCATTACAACCAAAAATCTGGCCTGGCGCAATATTGACAGCCCGAAAACCGCTCCTCTTGAAAAAATAAGCCCAATTACTTTCCGTTGGCGTCCTCCAAAAGATGGTGGTGAGATCAAAGAGTTCGGCTTCTCCTCACCCAAAATACAAGTAGAAGATATTGCACTCTTCGCGCTCAACCTTCCTCTTCCAAAAAAGATTCATCAGTGGATCAAGATTTCTGAAGCGGATGGTGAATTGCAGAACTTGGAAATTAATTGGTCTGAGAGCCAATCTGCTTTATCAGCTTTACCTATTCCAGGGAATTGGTTCTCTGCTAACAAGCTTGATTTCACTATCAGCGCAAGACTCAATGACATTAGCTTTACAGGGGTCAACAAATCGATGCCCTCAGCCTCGAATTTATCTGGCAACTTAGTTAGCAATCAGAAGCAAGGTAACTTCACGCTAGATTCAAGCAATCTTGAGTTGGAGATGTATGATTTTCTATCCGATCCCGAGATTCAATTAGACCGCGCAAAAGGCGATATCAATTGGTCAAAACAAAAAGGGGGGTGGCTGATCAATGCTAAAAAAATGCAGCTCAGTAACCCTGAAATCACTACCAATTTTGACCTAAGCTATTTCATCGGCGCAGCTCAGCAGCCTGACCAAATGACTCTAGATATGACGTTCGCTAAAGCCAAGTTAGCGACCGCACATCGCTACCTTCCAGTTGGGATGGATAAAGACAGCCGCCTGTACCTGAGCAAAGCTTTTGAATCCGGCGAGATTCAAAATGGTGTTTTGCACATTAAAGGGGATCCAAATCAGGCGCCTTACCCAAGCGGAACTCTTGGTGAACTTAGCCTGCACTTACCTTTCTCTAAGGCCAGCTTTAAGCCAGCACCCTTGCTTCCAAAAAGTCAGGGGGTTTGGCAAGCATTTAGCAATGTCAGCGGCAATATCGACATGAAGCAGTCCACCCTCATGATTGATGTTGATAAAGCAAGCTACAAGAAGGTAGCCCTTTCGAATGTCAAATCGCAAATTCCCAATCTCAGCGCTAAAAACTTGACCCTACTCATTGATGGCTCGGTTAATGGTGACGGATCTGAAATCCTGGAATATCTATTTACTTCTCCAGTAGGTGTGCAGCAAGCCAATCTAGCTAAAAATCTCACCTTAAAGGGTCCGGTTAGCGTAGGTCTTGATTTAAAGGTTCCGCTATCCGGAGTTGGTGATGTCAATTTCGATGCAAAAATTAACCTCCCCGGAAATCAAGCTCAATGGGGGCAAGCTCCCCCATTAGACAATCTGCAGGGTAAGGTGCGGATTACCGAAGTCAACCCAGAGTTTGAAAATGTCACCGCAAACTTTTTGGGCGGAGCTTTGAAGATTGCTAGTGCGCCCTCCACCGCCGGCAACACCAGCTTTAGCATTAGCGGGGATATCAATGCTAGCTTTATCAAGGATTACATTTCGGGAAATTTAAAATCTCAAGCCCATTCAGCATTACTGGCTGCGATGAGTGGCTCAGCTAAATATGAAGGCTTTATCAACTTTAATAAGGCGGGGAGTCAAACTAATCTGAAATTTGATTTACGAAATTGGGCGAGTTCAGCGCCTACGCCAGCTAAGAAAATAGCTGGAAGCCCCATGCTCGGCGAGCTCAACTTCAAAACTTACCCAGCAAGTAAAGGCAATTTAGTTCGCGCTGATTGGTCTGGAAAATTGGGTGATCAGTATTTTCTGCAAGGAAACCTAAATTCCTCTAATGATGTAAAAAATGCATTGGGAGTGGGATCTCCAACACCTTTGCCCCAACAAGGACTTTCTCTACATGTAGCAAGTAATGAGCTAGATCTCGATCAGTGGGTAGAATTTTTAGGCGCAGGCAAATCAAAAAATAAGGTGGGTGTCTCTAAAAATTTAGATACCTCTGATGAAGACATCCAAGTCTCTGCCCAAATAAAAAAATTAATTGCCTTTGATCGCGAATGGACTGATGTCAATCTGCAGTCTCAGAAAAAAAATATGGCTTGGCAACTGCGTTTGAATGCGCCCCAAATTGCGGGTCAAGTTCAATGGCAGACCAGCAGCAGCGATCATCCTAGTGGATTTATTTCCGGAAGACTTGCGCGCCTGAAAGTCCTAGATCAGCGCACGTTTTCAGAATCACAGACTAAGCAAGATGGGTCACAAAAACCCTCTCCTCCGAAGACCCCAGTCAGCCCAAATGCTATTCCTAGTCTAGATTTGGTGATTGATGATTTAAGCTGGACAAGGGCGAAACTTGGCGCAGTAAAGATCAAGTCTAGAACTAGTCAGGACCTCTTGAAGGTCGAGTCTATTCAGATCAACAACCCCCAAGGCAACTCAATCATTAAAGGTCAATGGAGTGGCCGCACTGCCAATACTGCAGATCAGAGCGCTATCACCGTAAATATGAATATCCAAGATGCCGGCCAAGTTATTGCACACTGGAGCAATACCAAATCCGTAGAGGGCGGGGAAGGAAAGCTGAACGCCTCACTCTCATGGTCTGGACCACTCTTTTCTCCGGACTACAACTCCCTTGCTGGCGACATCAGTCTTGATCTTGCCAAAGGTCGCTTACTCGAAGTCAATACCGATGGCGCTAAATTGCTAGATGTTCTGAGTCTACAAAGCTTATTTAGATTTGCAACTCTAGACTTAAAAGGTAGTCTAGGAAACCTAGCCACTAAAGGCACACCGTTTAACTCTATTAATAGTAATTTTTCAATCTCACAAGGCATTGCACAAACCAAGCAATTCACCATGATTCTGGATCAAGCTCGTGTTGCAATGGCGGGCCAGATTAATGTTCCTAAAGAAACTCAAGATTTACGTATCACCATCTTCCCAACTATTGATGCCACAGCCGGCTCACTGGCAGCATTTGCGATTAATCCCATCATTGGTCTGGGGGCGGTCGTAGGTCAGTACCTCATTACCAATCAAATTAATCGCAGCATGCAAACGGATTATTTAATTCAGGGCTCCTGGGACAATCCAGAAGTGATTCCGCTCGATCAAAAGGGTCAACCGCTTGATGCAAAGACGCTAGAGACAATTCGCACTAAAAATCTTTTAAAAGAACAAACTAAACCCAGTTCACCGAACTCTGCACCGGCAAGCCCACCTGTGAACCAGAATACCTCCACCCAAATATCAGGCTAAAGAGATGAATGCATTTAGCGATCCCTCTGAACTCAATTTGGCATCGATACAAATGGTATCGACTCCCAAGCTTAATGAGAATCTAGACGTTGCAGCAAGTTTGATAAAAGCCGCTGCGAATAGCGGAGCTCAGCTTGCCGTTCTTCCAGAATATTTTTGTTTGATGGGTCTGAAAGATACCGATAAGGTAAATGCGCGCGAGGCTCCAGGCTCAGGCCCAATTCAAGAGCGTCTTGCCGCGATTGCTAACGAAAATAATATTTATCTCGTTGCCGGCACCATTCCGTTAGAGGCAAAAGAGTCCAACAAAGTTCTGAATACCTCTCTGGTGTTTGATCCTCACGGCAAACAAATTGGTCGTTACGACAAAATGCATTTATTTGGCTTTCAAACTGTGACGGAGCGTTACGAAGAATCAGAAACGATTGCAGCAGGCAATCACCCAGGTCAATTCAAAATTACAGTTAGTGAAATTGAATGGTATTTCGGTTTAAGTATTTGTTATGACTTACGTTTTCCAGAGCTGTATCGCGCCCTTGGGTCTGTAGATTGCCACATCATCCCAGCTGCGTTTACCTACACAACCGGCAAGGACCATTGGGAAATTCTGTTGCGTGCCCGCGCTATTGAAAACCAGTGCTATGTACTATCTTCAGCTCAAGGTGGCTTACACTTAAATCAGCGTCGCACCTGGGGTGAAAGCATGCTGATTGACCCTTGGGGTCAAATATTGAGCAATCTTCCTGAGGGGGAGGGTTTTATTCAGGGCACACTCAGCAAAGATAAATTAAAAGAGGTACGCTCTAAGCTACCTGCACTAAAACATCGCAGGCTTTAAACCAGAAAGTTCAGCAAAATCAAGATGAGAGCACCAGAAGCATTATTTCCGAGTGATTGGACTAAACCCAAAAAACAGGCCGACCTTCTTAAGCTAGCTAAATCCATTCTGCTCGAGCCAACTGGCCTTTCTGAGCAAGATTTGCATCACACCTTCGGCAATATGTTTACGCACCAACTAGATGATGCTGACCTTTACTTCCAGCACACTCGTAGCGAAAGTTGGAGTCTTGAAGAAGGTATTGTGAAATCCGGTAGCTTCAGCATTGATCAAGGCGTCGGCGTACGCGCGATTTATGGCGACAAAACTGCCTTTGCTTATTCAGATGAAATTAATCTAGAGGCATTAAATAAGGCGGCCAAATCCACTCGCGTAATTGGCCCCCAAGGCGGCACACGTGCCGTAGCGAGCAAAATTTTTACACCCGTTTCCAATGGGCTCTACTCAGACTTAAATCCCCTGGATTCACTAGCGCCCCAAGAAAAGATCGCCTTGCTTGAAGGTATTGAGCGTCGTGCAAAAGCGCGTGATCCTCGGATTATTCAGGTTATGGCTAGCCTAGCTGGCGAGTTTGATGTGGTGCTTGTAGTTCGTGCGGATGGCTTACTAGCTGCTGACGTTCGTCCGTTGGTACGTGTATCAGTACATGTGATCGCCGAACAAAATGGTCGTCGCGAATCTGGATCATCGGGCGGTGGTGCGCGCCATGATTACCACTACTTCAATACCGAACTCGTCAATCAATATGTTGATGAAGCAGTTGATGGCGCACTGATTAATCTAGACTCTCGCCCCGCCCCCGCTGGCCCAATGACAGTAGTCATGGGCCCGGGATGGCCTGGAGTGTTGTTACACGAAGCGGTGGGTCATGGCCTTGAGGGCGACTTCAATCGCAAAGGTTCATCTGCTTTTGCTGGTTGCATTGGACAGCGTGTTGCAGCTAAGGGTGTCACCGTGGTCGACGATGGCACACTTTCTGGTCGTCGCGGCTCACTCAATATTGATGATGAAGGTACGCCGACCCAGTGCACCACGCTGATTGAGGATGGTATTTTGAAGGGCTATATTCAAGATAGCTTGAATGCTCGTCTTATGAATATGCCTCTGACCGGAAATGGTCGACGCGAAAGCTTTGCATCTCTACCAATGCCTCGCATGACTAATACCTATATGTTGGGCGGCAAAGATGATCCCCAAGAAATCGTGGCCAGCATTAAACGCGGCCTGTATGCAGTCAACTTTGGGGGCGGCCAAGTTGATATTACTAGCGGCAAATTTGTGTTTTCAGCCTCAGAAGCCTATTGGGTAGAAAACGGCAAAATTCAATATCCAGTCAAAGGCGCAACCATTATTGGCAGTGGTCCAGAGTCCTTAAAACAGGTCTCCATGATCGGAAATGACCTGAAATTAGACGGCGGTATTGGGGTTTGTGGCAAAGAAGGTCAGAGCGTTCCGGTGGGCGTTGGACAGCCAACTTTACGTATCGATAGCCTAACTGTCGGAGGAACTGCTTAATACGGCTTAAAATAGTCGTATGAGCCAACAAAACACCAATCCCGCAAACTGGTACGCTGCCGTCGACAAAACGTCAGACACAGATGATCAACGCATTCACAACATTACTGTTCTGCCACCGCCAGAGCATTTGATTCGCTTCTTCCCAATCTCGGGAACCCCTACTGAAGCACTCATTAGTAAAACGCGTAAAAAGATTCGCGACATTATTCATGGAAAAGATGATCGTCTACTCGTCATCATCGGACCTTGCTCGATTCATGATCCTCGTGCAGCAGTAGAGTATTGCCAACGATTACTAGCTGAGCGCGCGCGCTTTGCTGGCGAGCTTGAAATTGTGATGCGTGTTTATTTTGAAAAACCACGCACGACTGTTGGCTGGAAGGGTTTGATTAACGACCCTTACCTAGATGAGAGCTATCGCATTGAAGAAGGTTTGCGCATTGCCCGTCAAGTATTGATGGAAATTAATCGCCTAGGTATGCCCGCTGGTAGCGAATTCTTAGATGTGATTTCTCCACAGTACATTGCTGACCTTATTTCTTGGGGCGCTATCGGAGCTCGCACAACTGAGAGCCAAGTTCATCGCGAACTCGCTTCAGGCCTCTCCGCACCAATCGGCTTTAAGAATGGAACCGACGGCAACATCAAGATTGCTACCGATGCAATTCAAGCAGCTAGCCGTCCTCACCACTTCTTGTCAGTCCATAAGAATGGTCAAGTTTCTATTGTAGAAACTAAAGGCAACAAAGACTGTCACGTTATTTTGCGTGGTGGTAAAGAGCCAAACTATGAAGCGCAGTATGTTCAAGTAGCCTGCTCCGAGCTAGAAGCAGCAAAGCTTCCAGCCAGCCTGATGGTTGACTTGTCGCATGCAAACTCCAGCAAAAAACATGAGCGTCAAATTGTGGTGGCAGAAAATATTGCCGAGCAAATTGAATCTGGTTCAAATCAAATTTTTGGTGTGATGATTGAAAGCCACCTTAATGATGGCGCCCAAAAATTCTCACCAGGTAAAGATGATCCAAGCAAATTGGAGTATGGCAAGAGCATTACTGATGCCTGCATTAACTGGGAAGACTCTGTTAATGTCTTGCAGCGCTTAGCTTTGGCCGTGAAGAATCGCAGAAAAGCAAAGAAGTAAGTTAAAAGTAAAGCAAGACTTCCCTACCAGCATCAAAAGAGACTAATTTATTTAGCCTCTTTTTTTTCGTGCTTCCAGAGAACGTCTTGACCACCCGCCGCACGATTGAGAACGCGTGCTAATACAAACAGCAGATCGGATAAGCGATTAACGTATTGGCGCGGAGCATCGTACAGAGGCTCTTCCCAACCCAAACGCACAATCGAGCGTTCGGCACGTCGGCAAACAGTGCGACAGACGTGCGCCTGAGCTGCTGCACGAGTACCGCCTGGAAGAATGAATTCAGTTAAAGGGGGTAAAGTCGCATTGTATTTTTCCAGCCAAACGTCTAACTGGGCTACATGCTCTGGCTTGAGCAAGGTGTAATTCGGAATACAAAGCTCGCCACCCAAGTCAAATAAGTCATGCTGCACTTGCAAAAATAAGACCCTCAACTCCTCTGCCAGACTCTCAGGGATCGATTCAGTCATCAAAACACCGATTTCGGAGTTCAATTCATCGACATCGCCCATGGCGCAGATGCGCAGATGATCCTTTTCCACTCGGCTACCATCGCCAAGCCCGGTCATGCCTGCATCACCAGTTCTGGTGGCTATTTTTGAAAGTCGATTTCCCATAAAACTAATTATAGGTAAATGGCTAAAATGATTCCTATGAATATGGTGACCCCACCCCCCGAGCTTGCGGCAATTACCGCCCTTCAATCCAAACTGGTATCGGCCTTGCGCCCCATCCTCCCAGAGCATGCCTTGCTATGGGAGCCTGAGGATACGATTCCCTATGAATGTGATGGCTTGGCAGCCTATCGACGCATGCCTTTGGCGGTTGCCCTGCCAGAGACTGAGGAGCAGGTTGCCCAGATCCTGAAGATTTGCTTTGCAATGCAGGTGCCCATCGTTCCTCGCGGATCTGGCACAGGCCTATCTGGCGGTGCCATGCCCATTTCCCAGGGTTTAGTGCTCTCATTGGCAAAGCTCAAAAAGATCATCAGCATTGATCCCTTCACCAGAACTGCAGTGGTGCAACCAGGCGTACGAAATTTAGCTATCTCAGAAGCGGTTGCCCATCTCGGCCTGTATTACGCTCCAGACCCCTCTTCACAGATTGCCTGCTCTATTGGTGGCAATGTGAATGAAAACTCTGGTGGTGTGCACTGCCTCAAATACGGACTCACACTTCACAACGTACTCAAAGTTCGCGGCATTTTGATGAACGGTGAAATTGTAGAGTTTGGCAGCCTTGCGCCAGATGCTCCAGGACTCGATTTATTAGCAATCGTGATGGGCAGTGAAGGCATGCTCGCAGTGGTGACTGAAGTCACAGTCAAGCTGATTGCTAAACCAAAATTGGCACGCGTCATCATGGCGAGTTTTGACGATATTGAAAAAGGCGCCGACGCGGTTGCTGCCATCATTGCCGCAGGTATCATTCCCGCCGGCCTAGAAATGATGGACAAGGCGACTACTCGTGCCGTAGAGGAGTTCGTGCACGCGGGCTATGACCTTGAGGCTGAGACTATCCTCCTATGCGAGTCTGATGGCACACCTGAAGAGGTTGCAGAAGAAATTGAACGCATGACTAAAGTGTTGGAACAAGCAGGTGCTAGCGGCATTCAGATTTCTCAAAATGAAGCGGAACGCCTGAAGTTTTGGAGTGGGCGAAAGAATGCCTTCCCTGCAGCCGGAAGATTGGCTCCCGACTACTACTGTATGGACGGAACAATTCCACGTAGAAATATTGGCACCTTACTCAGACGTATTCAGGGCATGGAAAAGAAATATGGTCTTGCCTGCTTAAATGTATTTCATGCTGGTGATGGCAATATGCATCCCCTCATTTTATTTAACGGCGCCGACCAAGAAGAATGGCATCGTGCTGAAGAATTCGGCACTGCAATCTTAGAAGCCTGTGTTGAGCTTGATGGCACGATTACTGGCGAGCATGGTGTTGGCATTGAGAAGATCAATTCCATGTGCGTTCAATTCGGCGAAGGTGAACGTGAATCTTTCTGGGGCGTTAAAGCCGCATTTGACCCAGAAAAACTCCTTAATCCCGATAAAGCGATTCCAACTTTAAATCGCTGCGCTGAATACGGTCGCATGCGTATTAGTGGCGGCAACTTACCGCATCCAGAGTTGGAGCGCTTCTAATGTCTACATCTCACAATACGCACATTGATTTATTTCGCGAACACATTCTGGCGGCAGCTAAAAATAAAACACCTCTATCAATTGAAGGTGGTGGCACGAAGTCTTGGTATGGCAATGCTAATTCCTTTGACAAGTTAGATACCCGTCCGTACTCTGGGATCTTGGAGTACCAGCCTGAAGAGTTGGTAATTACGGCTTGTGCTGGTACACCATTAAAAGAAATTGAAGCAGCTCTGGCTGAGAAGAATCAAGTACTGGCTTTTGAACCACCCCATTTTGGTGATAACGCAACTTTTGGTGGCGCCATTGCTGCAGGCTTAGCAGGGCCCGGCCGAATTAGCGTTGGCAATTTACGTGACTTTGTTCTTGGTGCACGTATCCTGGACGGCAAAGGGCAAGACTTATCGTTTGGCGGCAAGGTCATGAAGAACGTAGCTGGATATGACGTTTCACGCTTGCTGCCTGGATCCATGGGAACCTTATCACTACTGCTCGAAGCCTCCGTAAAGGTACTGCCACGACCAGCCGCCACAACATCCCTACGCTGCAACATTACTCAGGCACGCGCACTACAACTCTTAAATGAATGGGCAGGACAACCTTTACCACTTTCAGCCAGTTGCTGGATTGGAAACTCAAAAGGCGGTGATGGTGAGCTCACCATTCGATTGGCTGGTGCAGCTGCTGCCGTTAAGGCAGCAATTCCTTTGATGGGTGCAACAGTCAATGCAATAGAGTTAGACCCAACGGTGGCAACGGCATTCTGGAATAATTTACGCGAACAACAATTACCTGCATTCACAAATCTTCAGGCTGATGAAACTTTGTATCGTCTCGCACTTCCTGCGGCCTGCGGACCACTCGCTTTAGAAAATGTAAGTGGTGACATTGTTTTGGAATGGCATGGTCAACAACGTTGGTTTGCAGCGCCAAGTGATGATGCTACCTTTGCATCCATTAAAGCTTTAGCTAATTCCAATGGTGGACATGCGACACGCTTTAAGCAAGGAAGCAGTGTGGACCAAAGCAAGCAACGCTTTACTCTTCTGAGTGAGCAAGCGCACTCAACTGCTTTAGAGGCAGTACAAGTACGCCTACGAGCCGCCTTTGATCCAGCAGGCGTATTTGCTACTTCACGCCTACCTTAAGTACTTTAAGTCTTCCTATGCAAACTCAACTCGCTCCCCAATTCGCCAATACTCCCGAAGGTATAGAAGCTGCTCGGATTCTTGGAAAATGTGTGCACTGTGGTTTCTGCACCGCAACTTGCCCTACTTATCAAATTCTCGGGGATGAACTCGACGGTCCGCGTGGTCGCATCTATCTAATCAAACAGATAGCAGAAGGCCAAGCTCCAACTGAAAAAACACGCTTGCATTTAGATCGCTGCCTCACTTGTCGTAATTGCGAGAGCACTTGTCCAAGCGGTGTGCAATACGGCAACTTAGTCGATATCGGTCGCAAGTGGGCAGAAGAAAATACACCTGAGCGCCCCATTGGTCAGCGCCTCACCCGCTGGGCACTCAAAGAAGGCTTAACTAGTCCTAAATTATTTAATTCAGCATTGGCAATTGGTCGCTTAGTTCGCCCACTCATGCCGGCCGGTATCCAACGCAAGATTCCAGAAGCTAAAAATAAAGCGTTAGCTAGCAGCACAGATCCCTACGCTAGGCCACAAGTAAGTCACTCTCGCAAGATGCTATTGCTCGAGGGATGTGTCCAACCAGGCATGCTGCCAAATATCAACTCTGCGACAGCTCGTGTCTTAGACGCACTCAAGATTGAATTGATTAGCGCGCCTAATGCTACTTGCTGTGGCGCATTACGCTACCACCTCAATGATCAAGCTGGCGGCCTAGATAACGCCAAACAGAATATCGATGCCTGGTGGCCGCAAGTCGAGCAAGGTGTTGAAGCCATTGTGATGACTGCGTCTGGTTGTGGTGTGATGGTCAAGGACTATGGACATCTCTTTGCTAATGATCCGCAATATGCAAGTAAGGCAAAAAAGATCTCCGATCTCACTAAAGATATTTCAGAAATCTTGCCAGCACTTGAGGCTGAACTGATTTCTCTAGTAGGAGCAGATCCAAAGCCTGGCGTGGTGTATCACCCGCCCTGCACGCTACAACATGGTCAACAAATTCGAGGCAAAGTTGAAGGTCTTTTGACTAGCATTGGTATTGGTGTTCGCCTCTGTGCTGATAGTCATCTGTGCTGTGGCTCAGCAGGAACCTATTCGGTCACCCAACCAGAGCTATCGGAGCAATTACGCAAGAACAAGCTTGCACACCTCAATGCCGCTTGCGAAGAATCGGGTGCCGAGGTAATTGTTTCTGGAAACATTGGTTGCATCACCCATCTCCAGCAGCAAGATACTCCGGTCTTGCATTGGATCGAGATCGTTGATCAGCTCGTCAGCCAAGCAGGCCGAACTAAATAATGAGTCAAGTTACCACCAACCTGATGTTGGTAAAACAGCGCCTTGAATTAGCAGCACTAGCAGCCAAGCGCGAACCCGAAGATATTTTGCTGCTTGCGGTAAGCAAAACCTTTCCTGCTCTAGCAGTTGAGGAAGCAATGCATGCTGGACAGACTGCTTTTGGCGAGAACTATGTTCAAGAAGGTGTTGAGAAAATTCAGCAACTTGCTAAATTACGACCTTGGCTAGAGTGGCACTTCATTGGCCCACTTCAAAGCAATAAAACACGCGATGTTGCAGAACATTTTGACTGGGTACACAGTATTGACCGCCTCAAAATTGCAGAGCGTCTATCCAGCCAGCGTGGAGAGTTTCCAGACTTGGGTGACTTGCAAGTATGCGTTCAAATCAATGTGAGTGCAGAAGAGTCCAAAAGTGGTATAGCGCTTGATGAAGTAGAAGAGCTCTGCACCGCCGTTACCAAGTTACCGCACCTTGTACTTCGCGGACTCATGGCCATTCCCGCACCTAGCGTTAATGTCATTGAACAGCGTCAAGCTTTCGCCGCCGTTCGGGAGTGCTTTGTTGGGATTAAAGCCAAGCATAGCCATGATCTTGGGTATGATTTCTTTGATACCCTTTCGATGGGGATGTCGGATGATATGGAGGCTGCAATTGCTGAAGGCAGCACCATGGTACGTATAGGAAGCGCCATTTTTGGGAAGCGCGATAAGATAAAAGCATGAGCACACAACAAATGAACCAAAACGCGCACATCACCTTTATTGGTGGTGGCAACATGGGTCGCGCTTTAATTAGCGGATTATTGTCTAATGGCTTTGAGGCTAATCAAATTTCCGTAGTGGAAGCCAATGCCAGCACTGGTTTGCAATTGCATCAAGATTTTGGCGTGCAAATCATTGGTGCTCTGGATCAAATTGCTTTTAACTTCATCAAGAACAATGTCGTAGTGATGGCTATCAAGCCTCAGGATTTCAATGTAGTTGCCAAATCCTTGAGTACCAAGCTCAAGAATGCAACAGCACCGGGTCCATTGATCCTTAGTATTGCCGCAGGTATCCGCCTCAAAGATATGAGTCGTTGGCTTGACCACGAGCGTTGCGTTCGCGCTATGCCAAATACCCCTGCCCTCATTGGTAAAGGCATTACCGGTTTATTTGCAGATGCTGCAGTCAACGCATCCGATCGCGCCCTTGCAGAAACGATTTGTAATGCAGTAGGACAAGCAGTCTGGGTTAATGAAGAGAAACTGATGGATGCGGTTACTGCTGTTTCTGGAAGTGGTCCTGCCTATGTCTTTGCTTTCTTAGAAGCATTGCAATCGAGCGGCGAGAAGCTTGGGCTTGATGCGGCTACTGCTCGCAAACTTGCTTATGCAACTTTGGAGGGCGCTACACAGCTTGCCCATAACTCTGATGAGCATGCAGGTGTATTGCGCGAACGTGTTACCTCAAAGGGTGGCACAACTGCTGCCGCACTAGATACGCTTAAGCAACTCGATTGGCATGGCGCACTTGAGAAAGCAATTGATGCTGCCAGCCAACGTGGCAAAGCCATGGGCGATGAACTAGGCAAGAGCTAAAAGCGAGCCAGGCCCAATAGGATTCCTAGAAATAGGAATCCACCCAGCCAGTTATTGTGGCGGAATGCTTTAAAGCACTCTTCGCGCTTGCGAGTAGAAACCAATTTGAGGTGATATACAGCGCAAGCTAGAGCTAAGAACCAACCTACCCAAAAGTAATTGCTGAGATTTGCCAACTGCGTAACCCAGATCTGACTTAGAAATAGCACGCTGTAACTCAGGGCAATTGCGATCACATCAAAGCGTCCAAATGTAATGGCTGAGGTTCTCAAGCCTAAACGCAAATCATCATCACGATCGACCATGGCATAAGCCGTGTCATAGGCGATAGCCCAGAAAATATTACCGATAAACAAAACCCATGCCTCTAGCGGAATAAAGTCCAATACCGCCGCATAGGCCATCGGAATCCCAAAGCCAAAGGCAATACCAAGGACCGCCTGTGGGATAGAAAAAAAACGCTTGGTAAAGGGGTAGAGAATCGCAACTGCCAAGGCAAAGAAAGAGAGTTCTTTGGTGAGTGTATTCAGAGGTTGAATCAGCAGGAAGGCCATTAGAGCAAGAGTGCCGGCCACCATCAACGCCTCTTTCCCAGAAATCTTGCCACTGGTAATGGGGCGATCTTTAGTTCTCAAGACATGGCGATCAAAATCTTGATCCGCATAATCATTGATAGCGCAGCCCGCGCTACGCATTAAAAAAGTTCCCAAGGTGAAAATAATCAAGAGTTGCCATTGTGGAAAGCCGCCGCTCGCTAGCCAAAGCGCCCATAATGTTGGCCACAATAGAAGCAAAGTTCCGATCGGCTTATCCAAACGGATCAAGTGGGCATAAACAACAATGCGATCACGCATCAGATCAATCGTCTTTCTTAATTACAGTCATGATGTCATTATCAAGCTTTTAGAAATTCTGCACGAGAACCTAACCAGCGCTCAAGATGTCTTTCCACGAGATCACCATGCTCAGCTAGTAAACGCTCTGCTGCAGTCTGCGCCAACTCAATCAACCAGGCATCGCGCTGAAGATCCACAAACCGGAGCATTGCATCACCCGACTGCTTTGCCCCCAATAATTCACCAGGGCCCCGCAACGAGAGATCTCGCTCTGCAATCACAAAGCCATCTGAAGTTTCTCGCAAGGTTTGCAGGCGCTCCTTAGCAGCCAAAGATAGGGGTTCTGCATACATCAAGATGCAGACCGAATCTGCTGAACCACGCCCTACACGTCCCCGTAACTGATGAATCTGCGCATAACCAAAACGCTCCGCATGCTCGATCACCATCAGCGCCGCATTGGGTACATCAACCCCGACTTCAATTACCGTTGTTGCCACTAATAGTTGGATTTCATTGGCTTTGAAGGCCGCCATTACCGCTGCTTTTTCTTCGCTCTTCAAACGGCCATGTACTAAACCCACTTTGAAATTCGGTAGCGCTTGCGTGAGCTGCTCAAAACTTTCAACCGCTGTTTGCAATTGCAATACTTCAGACTCTTCAATTAAGGGGCAAACCCAATAGGCTTGCAATCCCTTAGCCAGCCAATCGTGCAGCCCGCTGATCACCTCATCCCTGCGCGCTGCCTTTACCACTTTGGTGGCAATTGGTTTGCGCCCCGGAGGCAACTCATCAATCACAGAAACATCTAGGTCAGCGTAGTAGGTCATCGCCAAGGTCCGCGGAATTGGAGTGGCTGACATCATTAATTGGTGACAATAAAATAATTCCGAACCAACCCGTTGCTGAATTTCTAAACGCTGTCTCACACCAAAACGATGTTGCTCATCAATCACAGCCAAACCTAATTTAGCGAAACTCACCTTATCCTGAATCAGGGCATGAGTACCAATAATGAGTTGAGCTTCACCACTCTCAATCATTTCTTGTGCAAGTCTTTTTTCCTTGGCCTTCAAGCTACCCGAGAGCCATGCAATCTTGACCCCTAAAGGCTCAAACCACTCCTGCATTTTGAGATAGTGCTGCTCAGCCAGAATTTCTGTGGGCACCATGATGGCAGCCTGGTAGCCATGATCCATCGCACGCGCAGCAGCCAATGCCGCAATCACTGTTTTTCCGCTACCCACATCACCCTGCAATAAGCGGTTCATTGGAAAGGTGTTTGATAGATCAAGTCCAATCTCAGACCAGACACGAGCTTGGGCACCAGTCAGCTCGAACGGCAGGACTTTCAGTAAGCCATCTTCAATACTGGCATTTGTTTTTTTTGTTTTACTTGCTTGCTGATCCCTCGCAAAACTAGGGGCACGCCTCTCTCTCCGAATAGCATGGGCTCGCTTCAAAGAAATCTGCTGTGCGAGCAACTCTTCAAACTGCACCCGGCGCCACGCAGGATGCGTCCGCTCCAGAAGTGATTGGGTATTAGCATCTGCAGGGGGTTGATGCAAATAGGTAATTGCGTCTTGCAGCGGCGGCCAATCATTGGTTGGCAAAATTTCTGCCATGAGTTTGGGCGGCAAAAATTCAGCCAAACTCTCTTTCAAACTAGCGTCACGCAAAGCTTGTAATACCGCCTTACGAATAATGGTTTGTGAGATACCAGCGCTAGCTGGGTATACCGGGGTTAAGCTTGCCGGTAATGGAGAGTCTGGCGTAACCGCACGGACGGTGGGATGAACCATCTCAGAACCTTGATAACCCTCGCGAACTTCACCTCGAACCCGCACATGCGCACCGACTGCCATTTGCTTTTGCTGACTGGGGTAGAAATTGAGGAATCGGAGCTGCAACGAAGCAGTGTCATCTTCAATCGTGACTAAAAGTTGCCTTCTAGGGCGGAACATGACCTGATTGCGAATCACGACACCCTGAGTCTGAATGGCATGGAATCTTCCAAACCCCAAAGCTTCCTCGATAGTGAAGAGCTCAGTCTCGTCCTCGTAACGGGATGGCAGGTGCAAAGCAAGTGCCATAGGGCTGTTTAAACCCATCTTTTCGAGTGCAGTTGGCGGTCGCTTAGTCGTCATCGTTAAAATCCAATACCTGATGGTAATGCTATGCAACTTTCCGACTTCAATTACGACCTCCCACCCGAACTAATTGCCCAGCATCCCCTGGCCAATAGAACGGATAGTCGCCTCCTAGAACTGAGGGTGAATGGGGATAAGGCCGCCCAATTGATCGATCGGCAGTTCTCCGACATTCTTAACCTTATCAAGCCTGGGGATTTACTCGTCTTTAATGACACCAAGGTTATTCCAGCTCGCCTGCACGGTAAAAAAGAGACTGGTGGCAATATTGAACTCCTAATTGAACGCATTAGCGGAGATAAACAGGCCTGGGTACAAATTAGAGCCTCGAAGGTTCCTAAGACTGGCAGCATTGTTCATATACACAATAAGGCTGGGGAAACCTTCCCAGTAGAAATGATTGGCTATGATGGCCGATTCTATGAAGTGCGCTTCCCTGAGAATGTATTTGAATTGCTTGAGCGCTTCGGTGAATTACCACTACCGCCATATATTGAGCATCAGCCAGATCAAGAAGATGCTAATCGCTATCAAACCGTCGTTGCCAAGAATCCCGGTGCCGTCGCGGCTCCTACAGCAGGATTGCACTTTGACGAAGCGATTCTCAAAAAGCTAAATGAACTCGGGGTTAGGCAAGCTACCGTTACCCTACATGTGGGTGCTGGCACCTTTACGCCAGTTCGTGAAGAAGACCTCAGTAAACACAAAATGCACTACGAGTGGTTTTCGGTTCCAGCGGAAACTATTGAGGCAATAGAGGTTACTCACAAAGCAGGCGGCAAAGTCATTGCAGTCGGGACAACCAGCCTGCGCGCCCTAGAGAGCCAAGCTCAAAGCCAACAAGCTAGCGGCGAAACGAATTTATTTATTACGCCTGGCTACACATTCAAAATCGTCGATTGCTTGCTCACAAACTTTCATCTGCCAAAATCAACCCTATTAATGTTGGTGAGCGCCTTTGCTGGCATAGACAATATCCGCAATGCCTATCAACATGCCATTCAAAATGAATATCGCTTTTTTAGCTACGGCGATGCGATGTTCTTAACCAGACAAACTCATGACTAAACCTGTTCACTTCAATATCTTGGCGCGTGACTCTGCAAGCCCTGCACGTCTTGGCCAGCTTGACCTTCCCCATGGTAGTGTGCAAACGCCGATCTTTATGCCGGTCGGAACTTATGGCACCGTGAAGGCTATGACACCTCGCGATTTAAATGAGGCCAAAGCCCAAATTATTTTAGGTAATACCTTTCATCTGTGGCTACGACCTGGTTTGGATGTGATTAAAAAGCATGGTGGCTTACACCGCTTTATGGGTTGGGACAAGCCGATCCTCACTGACTCTGGCGGCTTTCAGGTCTTTAGCTTGGGTGCTCTGAGAAAAATTTCTGAAGAAGGTGTGACCTTTGCCTCCCCGATCAATGGCGATAAATTATTTATGTCACCAGAAGTGTCGATGGAAATTCAGGCGGTACTCAATAGCGATATTGCTATGCAATTTGATGAGTGCACGCCTTACGAAGTTAAGGGGCAAGCAACTTCAGAAAAAACTGCGCGCGCTTCACTAGAAATGTCCCTGCGTTGGGGTGATCGCTCCTTAAAGCGCTTTCGCGAGCTCGAGACAGGCAATGGCCTTTTTGGCATTGTCCAAGGCGGCATGTTTGAGAATTTGCGTGAGTTTTCTTTGGATGCGGTCAGTCAACAGGGTTTTGACGGCATTGCCATCGGCGGCCTCTCCGTTGGCGAGCCGAAACCTGAGTTTGAGCGCATTCTCAATTTCACAGCCCCTAAGTTGCCGGAGCACATGCCCCATTACTTGATGGGCGTTGGTACGCCTGAAGATCTGATGCTAGGCGTCAGCCTGGGTATCGATATGTTTGACTGTGTGATGCCAACTCGCAATGCCAGAAATGGTTGGCTCTTTACCCGCTTTGGCGACTTGAAGCTGCGCAATTCAGGGTACAAGGACGACGATCGTCCTGTTGACCCTACCTGCGCCTGCTACACCTGCAAAAACTTCACCAGATCCTACTTAAATCACCTCCAAAAGGCGAATGAGATCCTGGGATCACAGCTCAACACCATCCACAATCTCTCCTACTACCTCCAACTCATGGAAGAGGTCCGAGAATCCCTGGCCAAAGACCGTTTTAG
Organism: Polynucleobacter sp. AP-Ainpum-60-G11; assembly: GCF_018688375.1. Lineage (NCBI taxonomy): Bacteria > Pseudomonadati > Pseudomonadota > Betaproteobacteria > Burkholderiales > Burkholderiaceae > Polynucleobacter > Polynucleobacter sp. AP-Ainpum-60-G11. The sequence goes on from NZ_CP061318.1 coordinate 1,634,113, forward strand.
CGCCTATCGAGAGGAATTTCATCGGAATCGCCAGCGTGGCGTTGAGCCTGGACAGGATTAATAGCCTCAGGGCAGTAAATCAGCCCTCAAACCCCCATACAGTTTAGAATTGCGGGTTTACGGCTTCGCTTTAAAAGCCTAAAACTGAAGCAGTTTCCAATTGGTAATTAATGGAGGTTTTGTATGTGGATTAGTAACGCTTTTGCCCAGGCTCCAGCCGCGGGTGCAGATTCTGGCGGCTTGATGAGCTTCCTTCCCCTCATTTTAATGTTTGCAGTGTTGTACTTCATCATGATTCGCCCACAAATGAAGCGTCAAAAAGAAACTAAAGCAATGCTTGAGTCTCTTGCAGTTGGCGACGAAGTAGTGACTGTTGGCGGCATCATCGGCAAAGTAACTGCATTGAAAGATCAGGTAGTGACTGTTGAAATTTCTGCTGGTACTGAAGTGCAAATGCAAAAAGGCGCCATCACAACAGTATTGCCAAAAGGCTCACTGAAGTCCGCTTAATACGTTTGTTTAAAAGTATCTCAATATGAATCGCTACCCTCTCTGGAAATACATAGTCATCCTATTTGCTTTATTAATTGGAGGACTATATTCATTACCCAATTTCTACGGAGAGGCACCAGCGGTTCAAGTCTCGTCCGCCAAACCAACCATCAAGGTTGATTTGGCGACACAGTCTCGTGTCGAAAAGATTCTGACTGAGGACAACATCAGCAACACCGGGATATTTTTTGAATCTACTGGCAATGTAGGCTCAATCAAAATTCGTTTTAACAATACCGATATTCAACTGCGTGCTCGCGACTTGTTGCAGCAGAAATTGAACATCGATCAAAATGAACCCAATTTCACAGTTGCATTAAATTTACTCTCCAATACGCCAAGCTGGTTAAATGCACTCAATGCATTACCAATGCCTCTTGGTCTTGATTTGCGTGGCGGGGTTTACTTCTTGCTGCAAGTAGACATGAAGGGCGCCGTTCAAAAGAAGGTAACTTCCTTGGCAACGGATATTCGTAGTCAGCTTCGTGACAAATCGATTCGCCAACAAGGTATCGAGCGTGGTCAAGACTCCATCACCCTGACTTTTGGCAGCACAGAAGATGCTGAAAAGGCGCGCTCCGTCTTGATGACTAGCCAGCCTGATCTGACCTGGCAAATTAAGCCAACTGGCCTATCCCCAAAACTCATTGGCGAATTTAAACCCACTGCCTTAAAAGAAATTCAAGATAACGCGGTTAAACAAAATATTGTCACGCTCAATAAGCGTGTAAATGAATTGGCTGTTAAAGAGCCAGTCATACAACAACAAGGTGCTGAACGGATTGTCGTGCAGTTACCAGGCGTGCAGGATACCGCTCGTGCAAAAGACATTATTGGCCGCACTGCCACCCTCGAATCTAGACTCGCTGATCCAATCGTTTCCACGATTGCGGTTGGTGAAACTCCACCTCCAGGTATGGATGTTTTCCGTTTTGGAGAAAATCGTCAGGGCGTGTTCAAAAAATCAGTCATCTTTAGTGGTGATCGCATTACGGATGCGAGCGCCGGCTTTGATCAAAACCAACGCCCTGCTGTCAACATCTCGTTGGATGCTGCGGGTGGTCGGGTGATGCAAGAAGTTACCCGCGAGAACATCGGCAAACCGATGGGCATGATCTTGTTTGAAAAAGGCAAAGGTGAGGTTCTCACGATCGCCACCATTCAAGGTGAGTTTGGCTCTAAGTTTCAGATTACTGGCCAGCCAACTACTGAGAGTGCCAATGACTTAGCTCTCTTGTTGCGCGCAGGCTCATTAGCGGCACCAATGGAAATCATTGAGGAGCGCACGATTGGACCAAGTCTGGGCGCAGAAAATATTGAGAAGGGTTTCAAGTCCCTCATCATTGGTTTTGCGGCAATCTCTGTCTTCATGATTGCCTATTATTTATTGTTCGGCACGTTCTCCGTAGTAGCTCTAGCAGTGAACTTACTCCTCTTGATTTCTGTGTTGTCGATGCTGCAAGCCACCTTAACCCTGCCAGGTATCGCTGCGATGGCTTTGGCGCTGGGTATGGCGATTGACTCCAACGTCTTGATTAATGAACGTATTCGTGAGGAGCTGCGCAATGGCGCCGCTCCGCAAACAGCTATTGCCGTTGGCTTTGATAAGGCTTGGGCAACCATCTTGGATTCAAACGTCACCACCTTAATTGCTGGTCTTGCATTACTTGCATTTGGCTCTGGACCAATTAAAGGCTTCGCTGTAGTGCATTGCCTTGGTATCTTGACCTCCATGTTTTCAGCAGTCTTTTTCTCACGTGGCCTGGTTAACCTCTGGTACGGCAGAGGTAAAAAAGTTCAGAAACTCGCTATCGGCCAAGTTTGGCGCCCACAGGAGAAATAGGCCATGGAATTTTTCCGGATCAAAAAAGATATACCTTTTATGCGCCATGCATTGGCGCTCAATGCGGTTTCTCTAATTACCTTCTTAGCAGCGGTCTTCTTCCTCTGGCATAACGGACTGCATCTTTCGATTGAGTTCACTGGCGGCACGGTAATGGAAGTTACCTATCCACAAACCGCGCCTTTAGACTCGATTAGATCGAATGTCGAAAAGTTAGGTTATTCCGATACGCAGATTCAGAATTTTGGTAGCTCACGCGATGTGATGATTCGCTTGCCACTACAAAAAGATGCCGAAGGCAAAATGATTTCCTCTGCGGATCAGAGTGCCGCAGTGATGCAAGCACTTGAGCCAGCTACTTCTGGCGTAAAGCTACAACGCGTCGAGTTTGTAGGCCCTCAAGTTGGACGTGAGCTCGCAATTGATGGATTGATGGCATTGCTATTTGTGATTATCGGCATCGTGGTTTACCTCTCCTTCCGCTTTGAGTGGAAGTTTGCAGTCGCCGGCATCATTGCGAACTTACATGACATTGTCATTATTCTGGGCTTCTTCGCATTCTTCCAGTGGGAGTTTTCACTCTCCGTACTAGCTGCGGTATTGGCGGTATTGGGTTACTCAGTAAACGAGTCAGTGGTGATCTTTGACCGTATTCGCGAGAATTTCCGCAAGTATCGCAAGATGAACACCCGCGAGATTATTGATAACGCTATTACCAGCACAATCAGTCGTACCGTGATTACTCACGGCAGTACTGAGATGATGGTTTTGGCGATGTTGATTTTTGGAGGCCCCACCCTCTTCTACTTTGCTTTAGCCCTCACCATCGGCATTTTGTTTGGCATCTACTCTTCAGTATTCGTAGCAGCGGCATTGGCTATGTGGCTTGGCGTAACCCGCGAAGACTTGGTGAAGGGTGAGCGTAAGCCGGATGATGCTGCCCGTAACGATGATCCAAACTTTGGTGCGCAGGTCTAAGTTTTTACTAAGTAGCTAAATTCGTAGTTAATTTAGCGTGAAATTCTGATGCTCAAGGGCGGCTAATATTTTCTTAGTCGCACCTTGATGCTCAATCGCGTAGGCAGTTGCGGCGCTCGACATCTTTGCCAGTTCGGCGGTATTCAGTAACAATTCTTTCAAAGCATCCATCAGGGCAATTGGTTCGCTCATGATGAGCTCACCCCCGAGACGCTTTGCCGCACCCATCTCTATCGCATCTAATGCAGCCTGCTGGAAGTTATAAGTATGCTCACCGAGCAATACGGGGCAACCAGCAGCACAAGCTTCAATCAGATTCTGGCCGCCAAATGGCAAGAGGCTGCCACCCATCACCACCAAATCAGCGGCACTGTAATACATTGGCATCTCGCCCATGGAGTCACCGAGAACCACATCCACATCGATATCGACTTTCGGCATCTCAAGCCACTCTGAACGGCATCGAAACACTAAACCAGCGGCCTGGATTTGATTGGCGACTTCAGAAAAGCGCTCAGGGTGACGAGGGACCAAACATAGCAATGGAGCAACATCAACAGCGTTACTCAGAAGTAAATCCTTCCACGCTCTCAGAATGATTTCCTCCTCACCATCGCGGGTACTTGCTGCGCAGACCATCAAACGCCGATTGGAGTGCAGCTCTTGCTTCCAAGATTTACCCTGATGGACTAAGTCCGGATCCAGCGGTACATCAAACTTGAGGTTACCCATGATCTCTACTTTTTTTACACCGAGACTACGATAACGCTCAGCATCAAGTTGCGTTTGAGCAAAGATGCCGGAAAACGCCTGAAATAAAGATCTTCCGGCATTGCCAAATCGATTGACGCGACGAGCGCTACGCTCAGAAAGACGCGCATTCACGAGAAATAATGGTAGACCGATTTCTGCACAATAAAACACTACGGTCGGCCAAGCCTCCGTCTCCATGAACAAACCAAACTTGGGCTTAAACGCGCGAATGAAATGAGCGACAGACCAGCAAAGGTCGTAAGGCAAATAGACTTGGCGTAGCTGACCCGTAGCAATTGCTTTTGCGAACAAGACAGCGCCAGTGCGACGGCCATTCAGCGTCATATGAGTCAACAAAATCTTTTCACCACGCGCAAGGTATGCCTCTACAAGCGGTTGAGCAGCTCTTGTCTCACCAACGGATACCGCATGAATCCATACCCAACCTTGAGTAACGGATTTTCCATAAGCAAAACCCAAGCGCTCAGCAAAGTGATTTAAGTATTCTGATGAGTGTCGTGTGCGCCAAGCGAGGCGAAGAAATGCTAAAGGCAATAAGAGGTGCCAAAGCAGTTGATAAACAGCAAACCAGAACTTAGGGCGGGCACCGTATTGTGAATCTTGCGGTACGCGCCCAAGGCTTGGAGTCAAACTCACTTTTTCAGACGTTCGGTCAATTCGACCGCCTTACCTAAATAAGAAGAAGGTGTCATCTCGAGCAATAGGGCTTTTGCATCTTCAGGGATTTGCAAGCCACGAATAAAGGTTTGCAAGTCAGCTTGATTGATTCCTTTGCCGCGAGTGAGTTCCTTGAGTTGTTCATACGGGTTCTCGATGCCATAGCGACGCATGACGGTCTGGACGGGCTCAGCCAATACTTCCCAGCACTTGTCTAAGTCTGCAGCAATTGCAGCATGGTTTACTTCTAATTTGCCTAAACCACGCAATGCGCTGTCATAAGCTAAAACGCTATGTCCAAAGGCGGGCCCAAGATTACGCAATACGGTTGAATCCGTGAGATCGCGCTGCCAGCGAGAAATCGGCAACTTCTCAGCTAGGTGGCGCAGCAAGGCATTGGCCACGCCCAGATTACCTTCAGAATTTTCAAAGTCGATTGGGTTCACTTTATGCGGCATGGTTGATGAACCAATCTCGCCTGCTTTAGTGCGTTGCTTAAAGTAACCAATTGAAATGTAAGCCCAGAAATCACGGTCCATATCTAACAAGATCGTATTGGCGCGGGCAATCGCATCAAATAATTCAGCCATACCATCGTGCGGCTCAATCTGAATCGTATACGGATTAAATGTAAGACCTAAACGTTTCTCAACGACATTCTTGGAGAAATTTTCCCAATCAAAATTAGGGTAGGCAGATAAGTGTGCGTTGTAGTTTCCAACGGCACCGTTCATTTTCCCCAAGAGCGGCACTGCGGCAATCGTTGCAATCGCACGCTCTAAACGTTTTGCAATATTAGCCAACTCCTTACCCAATGTACTTGGGGAAGCTGGCTGGCCATGCGTACGAGACAACAAAGGCACCCTGGCATTCTCAACTGCTAAATCCGTTAATACAGAATGAACTTTTCTGAGTTGTGGCAACAAGACTTGATCACGCGCCCCACGCAACATCAAGCCATGCGAAGTATTGTTGATGTCCTCTGAGGTACAGGCGAAATGAATAAATTCACTAGCTTTCAATAGATCTGGGCGACCAGCTACTTTTTCTTTTAAGAAATACTCAACCGCTTTAACATCGTGGTTGGTAACTGCTTCGATATCTTTAATACGCTGCGCATCGGCATCTGAGAAGTTTTCCGGTAGAGCCAATAAAAAGGCTTCATCTGCTGCACTGATTTTGGGTACATCTGGCAGACCTGCAGAAGCCAAAGCCAGCAACCAATGGATCTCCACAAATACCCGCTGACGCATAAATGCAGCCTCGGACAACCAGGGGCGTAGGGCATCTAATTTTCCAGCGTAACGGCCATCTAAAGGGGAAAGAGCATTAAGGGTAGAAATCGGCTGACTCACGAATATTGCCTTTACATTGAATATGTCAATAAACCCTGATTTTAATCGTTCTTGGGGGCAACCCAAATTGGCTGAGATGGCTATACTGGTCAGTATGAAACTTATCGGATCCCTCACTAGCCCCTATGTACGCAAGGTACGCATTGTTTTCTTGGAAAAAAAGGTTGATGTAGACCTCGAACTCGAGAATGTCTGGGCTGCAGACACCAAAATTGCCCTTAATAACCCCTTAGGCAAGGTGCCTTGTTTAATTTTGGATGATGGCGAAGCTATCTATGACTCCCGCGTGATTGCGGAGTATGTCGACACCCTTAGCCCAGTTGGCAAGCTCATTCCAGCAGGTAGCCGAGAGCGCGCTAGCGTCAAAACCTGGGAAGCCCTGGCTGATGGAGTGGATGATGCTGGAATTTTGGCCCGCTTAGAGGTGACTTTGCGCCCAACAGAGCAGCAAAGCTCTGAATGGCTAGAGCGCCAAATGGGCAAAATTGACGCTGCTTTAGCTCAAATGTCCCGCGAATTAGGCGATAACGCCTGGTGTCATGGCAACCAGATGACGCTGGCGGATATTGCAGTGGGCTGCGCACTGGGTTACATGCTGTTCCGCTTCCCAAATATCGCCTGGCAAGCTCAGTACCCAAATCTAGATGCCTTTTATCAAAAGTTGATGCAAAGACCTTCCTTTGCGGAAACAGCACCGCCAGCAGCCTAAATCAGGAAATTACTCATCAAGTAATTTAGGGAACTTAGGCGGAAATAATTCCACCGCCTAAGCAGATATCTCCGTCATACAAAACCGCAGACTGACCTGGAGTCACTGCCCACTGAGCTTCCGGAAAAGCCAATTGAAAACTCAATGGCCCTTCCACTCCAACATCAAGAGCACAAGCGGAGTCTGCTTGGCGATAGCGGGTTTTTGCTGAATACTGCCCCGGAGTAGGAGCTGTACCAGCAACCCAACTGGCATCAATTGCAGTAAGTTGATTAGCTAACAACCAAGGATGCTCATGGCCTTGAGCGACATACAAAGTGTTGTTAACAATATCCTTACGAGCTACATACCAAGCATCACCATTGCCATCTTGGCTACCTCCTAAACCAATGCCTTTGCGCTGCCCCAAGGTAAAGAAGGCAAGCCCCATATGCTCTCCCACCGTTTTACCTTCAGGAGTTTTAATGGGCCCTGGGGTGCGAGGCAAGTAACGGTTTAAGAATTCTCGGAAAGGCCGTTCACCAATAAAACAAATGCCTGTGGAATCTTTTTTACGCGCATTGTGCAAACCAATTTGCTCAGCAATCTTGCGCACTTCAGTCTTTGGAATTTCACCCAAAGGAAAAAGTACGTTTGCTAATTGGCTTTGAGTTAAGCGATGCAGGAAGTAACTTTGGTCTTTACTGGCATCCAGGGCCTTTAATAATTGCACTCGACCGCCTTCATGTCGAACCCGTGCATAGTGGCCAGTTGCAATGGCATCTGCGCCTAGGCTCATGGCGTGATCTAAAAAAGCTTTGAACTTAATTTCCGCATTGCACAAGACGTCTGGGTTTGGGGTCCTGCCAGCAGCATATTCCCGTAAAAACTCAGCAAAAACACGTTCACGATATTCCGCAGCAAAATTGACTGCCTCAACATCAATGCCAATCATGTCGGCCACAGACACAACATCAAGCCAATCTTGACGTGCTGAGCAGTATTCATCGCTGTCATCGTCTTCCCAGTTTTTCATGAAAAGGCCAATCACTTCATACCCCTGCTGCTTCAGCATCCAGGCTGCAACAGACGAATCGACACCTCCAGACATCCCAACAACGACTTTAGATGGCTTGGAGGCGGGTATTGCGGAAGAATTGAGCGGGATCATCAAAAAATGCGAGAATTCAATATAAGCTAAAACCCCATTGTAAAAGCCTTAACTCAAGTTAGCCTCAAGAGCTGGAATAAACATAAGGGTATCCATATATATGTGTATTGGCGTATATATACCTAAAATAGATTTTTTGAATCATTAGCATTTGGAGACATGCCATGCGCATAGGAGTACCGTTGGAAATCAGACCCGGGGAAACTCGGGTTGCCGCCACGCCGGAAACCGTTAAGAAGCTGATTGCTCAGGGCCACACGGTTGTTATTCAAAAGAGTGCGGGCATTACAGCCAGCCAACCCGATTCTGCATATGAGGCTGTTGGCGCAACAATTGGTAGCGCTGCAGATGCTTTTGGGGCGGAAATCGTTCTCAAGGTGCGTGCGCCTGAAACTGCAGAGCTCAAACAAATCAAATCTGGCAGCGTACTTCTTGGCATGCTCGATCCATTTGATAGTGACAATATTGCTGCTATGGCTACTCAAGGCGTGACTGCATTCTCATTGGAGGCTGCCCCACGTACTACTCGCGCTCAAAGCATGGACGTCCTCTCTTCACAAGCCAACATCGCTGGCTACAAAGCAGTGATGGTCGCCGCAAATGAATATCAGCGCTTTATGCCAATGCTCATGACTGCAGCGGGAACTGTTAAAGCAGCACGTGTGCTCATCTTAGGCGCTGGTGTTGCTGGTCTCCAAGCCATTGCTACTGCAAAGCGTTTAGGTGCCGTTATTGAAGCATCAGATGTACGGCCTGCCGCTAAAGAGCAAATTGAATCTCTCGGCGCTAAATTTGTTGACGTGCCTTATGAAACTGATGAAGAACGTGAAATCGCTCAAGGTGTTGGTGGCTATGCTCGCCCAATGCCAGAAGCGTGGATGAAGCGTCAAGCAGCTCTCGTTGCTGAACGCGCCCAACAAGCGGACATCGTCATTACAACAGCTTTAATTCCAGGCCGTAAACCACCAGTCTTATTGCACAGCGACACCGTTGCCAATATGAAACCCGGCTCTATCGTGATCGACTTAGCAGCTGGTCGTGGTGATAACGGTTCTGGCAACTGCCCACTGACAGAAGCAGACAAGATTGTTGAAAAGAATGGCGTGAAGATCATTGGTTACACCAACCTCGCGAGCATGGTAGCTGCGGATGCCTCTGCTTTGTATGCGCGCAACTTACTCGACTTCATGAAACTCATCGTTGATGCAGAAGCGAAGCTAGTAATCCCAGCTGATGACGACATCGTTACTGCCTGCCTCATGTGTCGTGATGGCCAAGCCGTCCGTAAAAACTAATACAGAATATTCAAAGGAAACATCATGGATCTCGCTGCTTTTCAAAGCATCCTTACAGTCCAAAACATCACCGTGTTTGTCTTGGCCATTTTCGTTGGCTACCACGTGGTTTGGAACGTCACCCCTGCACTCCACACTCCACTCATGGCGGTTACTAATGCCATTTCTGGAATCATTATTGTTGGTGCCCTACTTCAAACCGAAGTGATTGGTGGTGATGAGATCACTCTCACCAGCATCATTGGCGCTGTAGCCGTATTCCTGGCCTCAATCAATATTTTTGGTGGCTTTATGGTCACCCGTCGCATGCTTGAAATGTTCAAGAAAAAAGCTCCTAAGGCTGATGCGGCTGGAACCAAATAAAACTAGAACAAGATCTTATAGAGACCACAATAATGTCAAACATAACCGCGATTTCCTATCTCATTTCCTCGGTGCTGTTCATCCTCGCCTTGCGTGGATTGTCATCACCAACAACATCACGTCAAGGCAATACCTTCGGCATGATCGGCATGTTGCTTGCTGTAATCACCACCTTCATGATTCCGGACTTCAAGCCCGTCTTCTCATTAATTATTGGTGCGATTGTTGGCGGTGCCGTCATTGGAACCATTGCTGCTAAGCGTGTGCAGATGACGAAGATGCCTGAGCTCGTAGCACTCATGCACTCCTTTGTTGGCCTGTCAGCGGTATTGATCGCCATCGCAGCGGTTTACAACCCTGCTCATGACCATACTGGCGCACAAAAGATTGAGCTCTTTATTGGCGCATTTATTGGCGCCATTACCTTTACCGCTTCCGTCATCGCTTTCGGAAAACTTTCAGGCAAGGTTAGTGGCAAGCCAGTGACATTTGCTGGGCAACATTTGCTGAACCTCATCCTAGCAATTGGCATGGTTGGCGGCGGCGTCATGTACTTCATGACAGGTAGCCACGAAGCATTCTTAGCGATGTGCGCAATTGCATTGGTCTTAGGCGTGACATTGATCATCCCAATCGGCGGCGCAGATATGCCAGTCGTTGTGTCCATGCTGAACAGTTACTCTGGTTGGGCAGCGGCTGGTATTGGCTTCACATTAAACAACCCCGTATTGATTATTGCTGGTGCTTGCGTAGGATCTTCTGGTGCGATTCTGTCTTACATCATGTGTAAGGCTATGAACCGCTCTATCTTGGCGGTATTGCTTGGCGGCTTTGGCGCCGAAGCTTCTGCTGGTGGTGCCGATGATGGCGGTCCAAAGAACTACAAAACTGGCTCACCAGAAGATGCGGCTTTCCTGATGGAGAATGCTGACACGGTTGTGATTGTTCCTGGCTACGGTTTAGCTGTTGCCCGTGCCCAGCACGCTCTAAAAGAATTAACCGAGAAGCTCACACACCACGGTGTAACAGTGAAGTATGCGATTCACCCAGTAGCAGGCCGAATGCCTGGTCACATGAACGTACTCTTGGCTGAAGCTGAAGTTCCATACGACCAAGTATTTGAAATGGAAGACATCAACAGCGACTTTGGTCAAGCTGACGTAGTACTAGTACTCGGCGCAAATGACGTGGTTAATCCTGCTGCTCGTACACCAGGTAGCCCAATCTTTGGCATGCCAATTTTGGAAGCATTTAAAGCAAAAACCATTATCGTGAACAAGCGCTCTATGGCTGCAGGTTATGCCGGGCTTGATAACGAACTCTTCTATATGGACAAAACCATGATGGTCTTCGGCGATGCGAAGAAGGTTGTTGAAGATATGGTGAAGTCAGTTTCTTAAAGACCGCACACTAGCTATGAAATAAATAACCGCCTTCGGGCGGTTTTTTTATTGTCCAAGAATCCAGCCTATCCCGATGCCAATAAAAAAACGCCTGGTCTTTTGAACCAGGCGTTTTAGTTTCTACAGCCAGATAGCTGAGGAAATATACGGCTATTACATCATGCCGCCCATTCCACCCATACCACCCATGCCGCCCATATCAGGCATGCCGCCACCAGCGGAATCTTCCTTTGGAGCTTCGCAGATTGCGCAATCAGTAGTCAACAATAAGGCTGCAACAGAAGCAGCATTAACCAATGCAGTTTTTGTTACCTTAGTTGGATCGATCACGCCTTGAGCTACGAGGTCACCGTATTCACCAGTTGCTGCGTTGTAACCGTTATTGCCCTTGCTAGCCAATACTGCATTAACAACTACGCTGGCTTCATCACCCGCGTTAGAAACGATGATGCGGATTGGCTCTTCCATTGCGCGCAATACGATGTTGATACCAGCGTCTTGGTCAGCGTTATCACCTTTCAAGCCTTTGATACCTTGCATTGCACGTAACAGAGCAACGCCACCGCCAGGAACAATACCTTCTTCAACCGCTGCACGAGTTGCATGCAATGCATCATCAACGCGGTCTTTCTTTTCTTTCATTTCAACTTCAGTAGCAGCGCCAACACGAATCACTGCAACACCGCCTGCCAATTTGGCAACACGCTCTTGCAATTTCTCTTTGTCGTAGTCGCTAGTGGCTTCTTCGATCTGAACACGGATGTTCTTCACACGCGCTTCGATTGCTTTAGCATCGCCCGCACCGTCAATGATGATGGTGTTTTCTTTGCCAATTTCGATACGCTTTGCCTGACCTAAATGCTCGAGAGTTGTTTTCTCGAGTGTGAGGCCGATTTCTTCAGCGATCACAGTACCGCCAGTCAAGATTGCGATGTCTTCCAACATAGCCTTACGACGATCACCAAAGCCTGGGGCCTTAACAGCACAAGTCTTGATGATGCCGCGAATATTGTTGACAACTAAAGTTGCCAAGGCTTCGCCTTCAACATCTTCTGCGATGATCAACAATGGACGACCAGACTTCGCTACCTGCTCGAGAACTGGGAGCAAGTCACGAATGTTGCTAACTTTCTTATCAAACAAGAGAACGTATGGGCTTTCCAATACGGCAACTTGCTTTTCAGGCTGGTTGATGAAGTATGGAGAGAGGTAGCCACGGTCAAACTGCATACCTTCAACCACTTCAAGCTCATCTTCCAAAGATTTGCCATCTTCAACAGTAATAACGCCTTCTTTGCCCACTTTTTCCATTGCTTCAGCAATGCGCTGACCAATACTGTGGTCGCTGTTAGCTGAAATAGAACCAACTTGAGCGATTTCTTTAGTAGTTGTGCAAGGCTTGCTGATTTTCTTGAGCTCTTCGATTGCAGCTGTTACCGCTTTATCAATACCGCGCTTCAAGTCCATTGGATTGTGACCAGAAACTACGTATTTCATACCTTCGCGAACGATAGACTGAGCCAATACAGTAGCGGTAGTTGTACCGTCACCAGCGATGTCATTAGTCTTGGAAGCAACTTCCTTAACCATCTGAGCACCCATGTTTTGGAGCTTGTCTTTGAGTTCGATTTCTTTTGCAACGGATACACCATCCTTAGTGATGGTTGGGCCGCCAAATGAACGCTCGATAACGACGTTGCGACCTTTAGGCCCCAAAGTTGTTTTTACTGCGTTCGCCAGAATATTTACGCCTTCTACCATCTTGGTACGGGCGTTATCTCCAAATACGACGTCTTTTGCTGCCATGATTGAGTTCCTTTCTTAGGTACCGATTACTTCTGTACAACAGCCATGATGTCTTCTTCGCGCATTACGAGAAGCTCGTCGCTGCCGACCTTAACTGTTTGACCTGCATATTTGCCAAATAACACGCGATCGCCAACCTTGACGTCTGGTGCATTCAACTTGCCGCTGTCATCACGCTTGCCTGGGCCAACTGCCAATACTTCGCCTTGATCCGGCTTTTCAGCAGCAGCATCCGGAATGATGATTCCAGAGGCAGTTTTTGATTCTTGATCTAAACGTTTAATGATTACGCGATCATGTAAAGGACGCAGATTCATTCCTTCTCCTATGTTAGTAAGTGTTAACTAATTAAAAAACCAATATAAATCATAGTGTTGCAATCTCTTAACACGAGAGTAACAAGCTTTTAAGCTGAAATAGCCCGTTTTAGCACTCGCGCGTAGGGAGTGCTGATTATATAGGTCTGATTCTATGGATTTCAAGGGTTAAATCACCTTAAATTTCAAAAGGACATCTTGCACTTTCTATAATGGAGGCAGGCAAGTAGGTGGATTCCTACAAATAAATAAGCTTTAAGCCCTTACCCCTCCAATCTGTCCTGCCTAGACTGGCTATTCAATGATTGGAGAATGCTGATGAGCCCGAAATCCCGGCTGTACACGCTTGTAAAGGCTTGGAAGAACAAACCCTTCCAAGAAGTGCGCGATGCCTGTGGCCAGCCTTGGCTTGGTCTTAGCGGCGAAGCGCTCGAAGAACACCAATCCTGGTCCCAGCGACAAGCGATTAGTAACGAACCCATCTTTAATAACCAAGGAACAAAGCTGACGAGCTCTTTATTTAGACCATAGCTGACTGCTACTGACACACAGCTCCTCAGATTATTCATGGAGGGTTTAGACACCATTACGTATTGGTATCGTAGCGGTCGCTTTATTCCGGGCGTCTTGCCACTGCCAGCGGAACACCTGGCTTCTAGCAAATTCATAGATGCTTTAAGCGACCTGATTCTGAACTCTCGGCTGCCCGTTGGCCTCGTGAGTTTGGGTATTCACAAACTCAATGATGCCGATCGCATGGATTCCTGCATGGAAGGCCTATTGCGCATGCGCCGTCTTGGAGTTCTGATTCACCTCTTGCAATTTTCTGGGGCCAACTTACAAATCCAATGGATTGAGAAGATGGAACCCGAGGGTATTCATATTGAGATGGGGCAATTTCGAGCCGATGGCTTACCCCACCGAATGACTTCCCTGGACGATAAATTCCACACCCAAATCTACGCCAGCAACATCACGCTGGTGAAGGATTTAGAAAATGTCATGGCAATCGGAGCACACCATAGCTATGGCGGACTGATGATGCCACCAGTAAGTCGACATCAAATCCTACACATCAGTGATAGCCGCATCGCTAAGGCCATTTTTTCGCTGCACCCTCATAAAACCCAAAACGGAGACAAGTAATGAGAAAACGCGTGATGTTGGTAGATGACCATCCAGCTATGCTGATGGCATTAAAAAGTATGTTTCAGGATCAATTGCTTTTTGAAATAGCGGGGCAGGCACAGCATGGTGAAGAGTGCCTACGCTCAATCAAAGAAGTCAATCCTAATATGGTGATATTAGATCTGGATATGCCCAAGACGGATGGCTTTGATGTGATTCGTAGGATTGGCTTGATGTACCCAGAAGTCCGCATCCTAGTGCTGTCCAGCCTGGATGAGGCGGTCTACGGTGGCAGGGTGCGCTCCCTCGGCGCACATGGTTTTGTGAATAAGACTGCAGGGGCAGATGTGATCCTTGCTGCATGCGTTGCGATCTCGCAGGGATACACCTTCTTTACGCATGGAAAAAACGGAAATACCTCTCTCAGTGACAATGACAAATTGGCACTGATATCCGATCGCGAACTGCAGGTCATGAAGTATCTCGGCAAAGGCAATACCAACCAGCAGATATCGGACTTACTTCACATTAGCAACAAAACTGTAGCTACCTACAAGACTAGAGTCTTTGACAAACTCGGCATTAATAATATTGCCGATTTGATCTTGTTCTGCCGCATGAACAACATCATCGAAAGCTAAAGACGGTATGCATCGGTTCATATTGAAAAAGTTATTCATGTTCTGCTGTGTCTATGCTGGTCTGGCTGATGCCGGACCCTTCAGCGCTGCTGAGCAATCATGGATCGATGCCCATCCAGTCGTACGATTTAGCATTCATGAGAAATACGCCCCCTACCTCACCCACTCAAATACAAATGGGGGTTCGGGGCCCTTTAAAGCACTGCTCTCAAAAATTGAAGAATGCACAAGGCAGCAATATGTAGCAGTATGGAGAAAATCAGACGCAGAAGGTTTAAATCAACTTAGCAAAGGCGAAGTGGATTTCATCATCGATCCACCAAATATTAATGACCATGTCATGCAATTTGGATCTCTATCTGAAGCCATCTTTTGGGGGCATGATGCAGTCGTTACCAAGAACTCAAGCAAAATAGACTCACGTAATCTAAAAATTGGGTATTTCGACCGAGGCCTCGAGAATGCACCCTCTAGTACTGATGCTAGCAGTAAAGGCGAGGAAACAGACTCTCCCAATGACTTAATTCAGTCACTTATTAAAAGTGATATTGAGGCACTGGTCATGCCCATTCGCTTGGCTCGGCGATTAATACAAGACACTCAAAATTCAGATCTAAAAATAGATAGCCTATACAGTCGAGATCCATTTGCGTATCGCTGGTTAATCTCATATCAAGATGCTCCATTGCACGATGTACTGAAGCACTTTCTAAATGACTTAGATCCAATTGCCTCAGGTCAGCTTTTTGCCTTAGGCGATGAAGCTCAGTCAAAATCCAGCCTACTTCCTTGGCTCAGTGCGATCTTAGCGCTCACTATTGGTGGAGCTATGTTCTACCAACTGCAGAGAAAATATTTTCATCAGAAGCAAGCTGCGGTTGAGCTACTGCAGTCTAAAGAATTGGCCGAAAAAGCCAATGCTGCTAAGTCCGCTTTTCTTGCAACTATGAGTCATGAAATTCGCACGCCCATGAATGCCATTCTAGGAGTCCAAGAGCTCCTTCTGGGTAGCGCCCAATTTCCCAAAAAAGATAAGTCGCTATTAAAAAGTGCTCAAGCATCTGCTGAGTCTCTTTTAGGCATGCTAAATCAAGTATTGGATATTTCTAAAATTGAGGCTGGCAAGCTCACCCTCAATCTAGAGCCATGTAATCCACACCAATTGATCATGGATATTCATGCAGCGTTTTCTACTGTAGCTAAAAAGCAGGGACTCTTGCTCCACACTTCAATTGATCCCAGAATTGCAGCAGTACTCATGATTGACTCCCTACGTCTACGACAAGTTCTCCAGAATTTACTCAGCAATGCAATTAAATTCACCAGCGAAGGCGAGGTGTACTTTTCCATCACCGTCCTTGCAGATGATCACGCAGGTCAGCTACTAGAGTTTAGGGTAATTGATACTGGGGTAGGTATGGGTGGTGATCAAATCAAATTAGCTCTCCAAGCCTTTGAGCAATTGCCCGCCTCTCAAGAATCCTATCTATGCGAACAACAGAGGGGCACGGGCCTTGGTCTTACTATCACCAATCATCTAGTGAACTCCATGAATAGCCATCTCTATTTTGAGAGTGCCCCAGGATTTGGAAGCAATGTCCATTTTTCTGTAGCCCTACCGAGAACTAGCATTGCCGCACCTCAGGCTAGCAGCTTTGACTCTCGGGCAGCGCCATCTAGGAGCCTGATCTCTAAAAGGGTGGGTCGAAAGAATTGCGCAATTCAGGCTTTGGTGGTTGAAGATCATCCGGCTAGCCGTCAAATTTTGTCACTACAGTTAGAGGCACTCGGAATTAGCGCCTGTGTTTGCGAGAATGCCACTATTGCACTAGAGCTTCTGAAGGACCATCATTTTGACCTGATGCTGACAGATCAATCCATGCCCGGCATGCAGGGCTCTGAATTGGCGAAACAAATCCGGTCCCTAGGTAATCGTGACTTAATCATTATTGGCGTCACAGCCGACATATACGCTCTAGACTCGCGCCATCAATTTTTATCCTCCGGCATGAACGGAGTACTCATCAAGCCATTAAGCATAGGCGCCCTTGAGAATGAACTTATGCGCTATTTTGAAACTAGCCAAAATAAGCCCCGTAAAAATGAAGAGTATTCGTTTGATGCCTTCTCTAGTCTCATCAAAGACGATACCCTTCAAATCATTGTGATTTTGGAGGAAATTGAAAAAGTTCATCTGGATACTCTGAATCAATTGTGCCTAGAAGGCAATCAAGTCCTCCTAGATGAGGCGCAATTTCGGAGCCTAGTTCATAAAGTAAAAGGTGGGGCGCAACTGATGCAAGCCACCGGATTTATCGATGCCTGCCAATCTCTTGAAGTTGACGGCCCGCTCTCAGATCGTGTTGAGCAGTTCATCAACCTTCTACAAGAACAAAACCAAATCATCAAGACTTACAAGAAAAAATACCGTCAGTAATTTGAGGTGCTCGTGGCATTTTGAGCAGCAAGGTTTATTCTATGGGGAATGCGCACCCAAAATGCTTCGCCCTCT
Organism: Polynucleobacter sp. AP-Ainpum-60-G11; assembly: GCF_018688375.1. Lineage (NCBI taxonomy): Bacteria > Pseudomonadati > Pseudomonadota > Betaproteobacteria > Burkholderiales > Burkholderiaceae > Polynucleobacter > Polynucleobacter sp. AP-Ainpum-60-G11. The sequence goes on from NZ_CP061318.1 coordinate 1,651,596, forward strand.
AATAAGACTCTAGTCAATAGTCTATTGGCCTGCGTCTTCGCCTGCTTATTATTCAGCCCGCAGGCATATTCTGCTGATGCAGCCCCCCAATCGGGAACTCTGAAGTACATTCCCAAAGCTGTAGCCGCCAGCCTTGAAAAAAATCAGATTCCCAAAGAGGCAATCAGCATTTCAGTAGTTGAAATTAAGCCGGGACAAGGGGGTAAGGTCACGGCAAAAACAGAAGTCGATTGGCGCTCTCAACAGGCAATGAATCCCGCATCAACCATGAAGCTAGTGACTACACTCACAAGCTTAGATATTTTGGGGCCTCAGTATCGCTGGCGTACCAATATTTATACCGATGGACTGATTCGTCAAGGGACCCTCAAAGGCAATCTCTATTTGCAAGGCGGCGGTGATCCCAAGCTGATTCCTGAAGAATTTTCTAAAATGATGAAGGCGTTACAAAATCTGGGCATTCAAAAAATTGATGGCAATCTATTCTTTGATAGAGGTGCCTATGCTCCCAGCGTCATGGAGCACAACACCATTGATGGAGAATCGCTACGCGCCTATAACGTGCCGCCCGATCCCCTGCTCTACGCTTTTAGAACCCTTTCGTTTCAGCTAGGAAAATCGCGCACTGCGGACTTTATCGATATCAGCTACACACCACCACTATCCCAGCTTAAAGTGATTAACCAAATGCAGTTAGTTAATCAGTCTTGCGATAACTGGAAAAGCAATCTTCGATTTAACCTAGATCCTGAGGGCGACGGAGCCCCTACCAACCAACTTCTGACTGCGCAGTTCTCTGGCAGCTTTCCTAGTGCTTGCAGGGGGGTGAACTATAACGTCGTTGCTTTGGATGCCAATACCTTTCTTACTCAAGGTTTTGCTGCTGCCTGGGAGCTCGCTGGCGGCACTTGGGCTCAAGCACCTACCGGAAAGTCCGGCACAGTTCCATTGGCATCACGACTACTACTACAGTTTGAAGGCATTCCACTGGTAGACGATGTACAAGATATTAATAAGTACTCCAATAATGTGATGGCTAGGCAATTGATGTTGACCTTAGCATTAGAGAAGATGGGTAAACCAGCAACTACCGAAAATGGTGAGCTTGTGATTCAGAGTTGGTTAAAAGGCTTAGGCCTTCAGTTTCCAGAGCTCGTCATTGAGAATGGCTCCGGACTATCCCGCAATGAAGCAATCTCTGCTGAACATTTGACACAACTATTAGTTGTCGCTCGCAATCTATCTGCAGCGGATACTTTTTACAACAGCCTACCAATTGCAGGCACTGATGGCACGATGAAAAACCGCCTTATGGCACATTTGCGAAAATTTTTGCATTTAAAGAAAAGACCTGAGGCGCGAATCAAAACAGGAGCACTTGTCGACGTCAGGGCAATATCAGGTTACGTAATGAGTAAGTCTGGAAGGATGTACGCAGTAAGCTCATTCATAAACCATCCCAATGCCTTAAAGGGCTTAGATGCACATGATCAACTATTAGCGTGGCTACTAGATGATGGGCCTGAGCCAAAACAGGCACGCTGAAGTCTATCCCGCACCCCATCCCACTCCTCGCCTGCAGGCGGCTCCGGAAACAGAATCAGATCCCAAGCCTGCTGATCTAAATCTCGCAAAGAGCGATACAAGCGACTCGCAAATGTAGCGCTATCACTAGGCACGATGACTTCCTCAAAATGTACTGATGGATGACCATCCTCGCTTAATGAGGAATCTGAATCCCATACCGCAACCGCTACCCGCGATTTGATATCCGGAAACTCACTGAGTGCATCCAAGACTCTGCCTGGCGCATACATTCTGAGTGGAGTTGTCGGGGCGTAATGGGCGCGCAGACTGCCAGAGACCCTAGGAATGTCCTTACCCTGCTTTATTGAGTCACTTTCACCAGGTAAATAGACTTTGATACCCGTCTTAGAAAGAATTTCTCCAGGAGTAATCAGCCCTGGGCGCAATAACACTGGATGATCACCAGAAGATAAATCAATGATGGTTGATTCAATGCCAACTTCGCAATCACCACCATCCAAAATCATGAGGCCCAACATACCTTCAAACTCGTTACGAACATCAGCAGCGCTTGTGGGGGAGACTTTACCGAAACGATTTGCGGATGGAGCAACAACTCCTCCTTTAAATTTACGGAGTAACTCTTGTGCAATAGGATGTGCGGGTGCACGAATCGCAACTGTATCCTGACCACCGGTAAGTTCATTTAAAACACTTTTATCTTTTTTAAAGACCAATGTCAGTGGGCCAGGCCAAAATGCATTAATGAGCTTTAATGCATCTTCTGACAAATCTCTTACCCATGGTGCTATTACCGGCATCCAGTCAACTTGCTCTTGATCAAACTTATCAGGAGCTGCCAAGTGAACGATTAACGGGTGATTGGATGGTCTGCCCTTAGCAGTAAAAATTTGCTTGATTGCATCGGGGTTTTTTGCATCCGCCCCTAAGCCGTATACCGTCTCAGTCGGAAAGGCAACGAGACCACCATCTCTCAAAGTTTGTACTGCTTCGTTAATTACTGCAGATGATTGCAGGGCACTACTATCGCTGGACATTCTAGGGCTCGATCCCTAATTCAAGGGCAACAGCCATGCAATTTTGGCGTGCTTGATTAAGCGACTCACCCAAACAATTAATATGGCCCATCTTGCGACCCATACGTGGATCAGATTTACCGTAGAGATGTAACTTAGCATCTGGATGGGAGAGCACCTTGTCCCAAGCTGGCTCTCTTGCCTTATCTTCACTACCCTCGTACCAAAGATCTCCTAAGAGATTGAGCATGGAAACGGGTGCTAGCAAGCGTGTGTCACCCAGAGGTAAGCGAGCCATGCTTCGTACCTGCTGTTCAAACTGACTGCTAACACAAGCATCCATGGTGTAGTGGCCTGAGTTGTGTGGACGCGGAGCAATTTCGTTTGCAACAATGTCGCCACTCTTCAGCACGAAGAACTCGACACACAACACACCAACATAATCAATCTTACGAATCAGTGCTTTAGCAGCTTCAATAATTTTCTTTTCTTGCGGTGGCTTGAGTGATGGCGCAGGCACAGTAGAAGTATGCAAAATACCATCGCGATGAATGTTCTGAGAAACGGGATATGCCACTACCGCATCATCGTATCCACGCACTACTAAAGCAGATACCTCAAAATCTAAATCCATGCGCTTTTCAAGAACACAAGGCACTTTACTTAATTCAGCCCAAGCAGCGACAAGATTGGCAGAGTCATAAACAGTAATTTGGCCTTTACCGTCGTAACCCATACGAGCAGTTTTCAAAATACCAGGAAAGAGATCTGCAGGAACGTGTGCAATATCTGCATCACGCTCAACTACACAGTAGGGAGCAGGACCAATATTGGTTTCCGCTTTCCAAGTCGCTAAGAACTTTTTCTCAGCAACACGGTTTTGAGCCAGAGATACGCAACTGCTGCGAGGCGCCACAAAGACACCCAAAGACTCTAGCTCATCTAAAGCTTGTGCAGGAACATTCTCAAATTCCGTACTAACGGATTTGCATAATGACGCCATCTCTTTTAGTGCAGCAGAGTCGGTGTAATCAGCTTGAATGAATTTTTCTGCGATGGAGCCAGCAGGACTATCTGATCCAGGATCAAGAACACAGACCTTGTACCCCATAGCTTGAGCGGCCTGCGTAAACATCCGCCCCAATTGACCACCACCTAAAATTCCTAGATACGAGCCCGGCAAAATGGGCTCTAAACGATCTGCCATCTTCTTAATATCCTGGCAAATTCATGGAGCGAGCTGTATCAGATTGCTTTGCACGAAACTCCTCTAGTCGCTTTGCTAACTCAGGATCATTAACAGCCAAATTAGCAATCACATGTAAAGCTGCATTTGCAGCACCCGCTTCACCAATAGCAAATGTCGCTACTGGAATGCCCTTAGGCATTTGCACAATGGAGTAAAGAGAGTCTTCACCACGTAAATACTTGCTGGCAACTGGAACGCCATAGATTGGCACAATGGTTTTCGATGCCAACATCCCCGGTAAATGCGCAGCACCACCAGCGCCAGCAATAATGGCTTTGAGTCCATTTTTAGATGCATTTTCTGCATAGGCAAACATATCGTCAGGCATGCGATGAGCAGAAACTACTTTAGCCTCGTGAGCAATACCGAATTGCTCGAGCATTTGAGCAGCGTGTTGCATAGTGTCCCAATCAGAATTGGATCCCATCACTAGTCCGACTACTGGCTTTTTGCTCATTTACCTCTCCAAATGCCCTGATTTACATCGTTAATCTATCTAAGACCTTATTATCCCAGCCTTTTCAGGGCTCCCAGGAATTTAGGCCTTAGTTAAACGAGCAAGGGCTTCACGGTACTTTTCCGCTGTTTTATCAATTACATCCGCTGGCAAAGCAGGTGCTGGGGCTGTTTTAGGCCAAAGCTTGCCATCGACCACGGCTGTTTCAAGCCAGTCCCGCACAAATTGCTTGTCATAAGAAGGAGGATTGGCACCCACATAGTAGGTTTCAGCAGGCCAAAAGCGCGATGAGTCGGCAGTGAGGATCTCATCCATTAAGACCAACTGACCCTCATCATCCAAACCAAACTCAAACTTAGTATCAGCAATGATGATTCCGCAAGTCGCAGCATACTCAGAAGCTTCTTTGTACAAACGAATACTGACTTCACGAATCTGATTAGCGAGTTTCTCGCCAATCATCTCGATTACTTTATCAAAAGAGATGTTTTCATCATGCTCGCCAACTTCTGCCTTAGCAGCGGGGGTAAAAATAGGCTCAGGCAACTTCTGCGCATTTTCGAGGCCTGCTGGTAATGCAATACCGCAAACCTTGCCCGTTTCCTTATAGTCTTTCCAACCACTACCAGCCAGGTAACCACGCACTACCGCTTCGACCAAAATTGGCTTGAGGCGTTTAGCCACTACAGCACGACCCTTAACTTGATCCACTTCTTCAGCAGGAACAACACTTTCAGGATCAATACCTGTCAAGTGATTCGGAATCACATTAGCCAACTTATCAAACCAAAAGTTGGCCATTTGGTTGAGCACAATACCCTTCTCAGGGATAGGCTGGCCCATGACAACGTCAAAGGCAGATAAGCGATCAGTAGTGATCATGAGTAGCTTGTCATCGCCTAGTGCGTATACATCGCGCACCTTACCCTTGGAGAGTAAAGGTAATGACTTAATAGAAGTCGCGTACAAAGCTGGCATTTTTATCTCACTTAACGATCTGGGCTAATTTGCCACTCTTGTACAGCTCAGCCATTTTTTCCAAAGGAATTGGTTTGATTTTCGACGCTTGGCCAGAACTACCAAAAGCATTAAAGCGAGCGATGCACACTTTTTTAGCTGCTTCACGTGCAGGCTTCAGATAATCACGTGGATCAAACTTGCTTGGGTTCTCAAACATATAACGGCGGATCGCACCAGTCATAGCCAAACGAATATCAGTATCAATATTGATCTTACGAACGCCGTTCTTGATGCCCTCTTGAATTTCTTCAACAGGCACGCCATAAGTTTCTTTCATATCACCACCGAATTCACGAATCTCAGCAAGCAATTCTTGTGGAACACTAGATGAACCATGCATTACTAAGTGGGTATTCGGAATACGTGTGTGAATTTCTTTAATGCGCTCGATAGCCAAGATATCGCCTGTAGGCTTTTTAGTAAATTTATAAGCGCCGTGACTAGTACCAATCGCAATCGCCAAGGCATCACACTGGGTAGCTTTGACAAAGTCAGCTGCTTGCTCAACATCGGTCAACAACTGCTCGCGCGTCATCTTGCCGTCGGCACCATGACCATCCTCTTTATCGCCCTGCATAGTCTCCAAAGAACCAAGCACGCCTAGCTCAGCCTCAACTGTAACCCCAATAGAGTGGGAGAACTTCACCACCTCTCTAGAGACATCCACGTTGTATTCATAACTAGCAACAGTTTTGCCGTCAGCTTCCAAAGAGCCGTCCATCATCACACTAGTAAAGCCGCTCTTAATCGCAGCCATGCACACTGCTGGACTTTGGCCATGGTCTTGATGCATCACGACTGGAATATGTGGATAAGCTTCAACTGCAGCAGAAATTAAATGACGTAAAAAAGATTCGCCAGCATATTTACGAGCCCCAGCAGAGGCTTGCATGATGACTGGGGAATCAGCTTCATTAGCCGCCTCCATAATTGCCGTAACTTGCTCTAAATTATTCACATTGAAAGCTGGCAGGCCATAGCCATTTTCAGCGGCGTGATCCAAGAGTTGTCGTAAAGATACTAAAGCCATGATGGTCTCTTAATTAAAAATGTTAGTAATAAATAGTGTGAATCAATAATATAAAAAGTGAATTACTTCACCTGAATAATCTTGAGTGAATTTGTTCCACCCGGTTCACCCATGGGCTCACCCGAAGTTAAAACCACTACATCACCCTTCTTTACCGCTCCCAACTTCTTCAGACAGTCCTCTACCTCTTGCAAGGCAGTATCTCGCTGCTTGGTGTAATCCAAGCCGATGGGGAAGACGTTGCGATAAGTACTCAAAGCACGCTGAGTTGAAATCTTTGAAGTTAAGGCAAAAATAGGTAAATGAATATTGTGACGACTCATCCAAACCGCAGTAGATCCTGAATCTGTCAAAGCGGCAATCGCGTTCGCGTTGAGGTGGTGTGCAGTAAATAGCGCGCCCAAGGCGATTGTCTGATCAATTCGTGAAAAGGTTTGATCTAAGAAATCAGTATCTAACTTCACACGGTCCGACTTTTCCGCTTCAACACAAATCTCAGCCATCGCCTTGATAGTTTGCACGGGATACATACCAGCAGCAGACTCCGCAGATAGCATGACCGCATCTGTACCGTCCAGGACTGCATTGGCCACATCGCTCACTTCAGCCCGTGTAGGCACTGGGGCATTAATCATGGACTCCATCATTTGCGTTGCAGTGATCGTAAATTTATCAGCTTCGAGTGCCAGTTTGATCATGCGCTTTTGCAAGGCCGGGACGGCTGCATTGCCAACTTCAATCGCCAAGTCACCGCGAGCGACCATAATGCCGTCGCTCTCTGCGATGATGCTATTCAATGCAGCTGGCTCAATCGCTTCAGCACGCTCTACTTTTGCAATCGTGCGAACTTTTCCAACGCCATGCTTTGCGCTAGCGGCATCTGCCAGCTTGCGAGCATAAGCCATGTCTGCGCCATCCTTTGGAAAACTAATCGCCAAAAAATCCACGCCCATTGCAATCGCAGCGTCCAAATCCGCGATATCTTTTTCTGTCAATGCTGGCGCAGTCAAGCCGCCACCCGCACGATTAATACCTTTGTTATTGGAGAGTGGTCCGCCTTGCTCAACGAGGGTGAAAATTTCCCCACCCTTCACACTCTCAACACGAAGTACAACTAAGCCATCATTTAATAAGAGGCGATCGCCAGGCTTGACATCTTGTGGCAGCTCTTTGTAATCCAGACCTACGCGCCCTTGATTGCCAAGATCACAAGCAACATCCAAAATAAATTGAGCGCCTTCTTTTAAAAGAATTTTGCTGTCGACAAATTTACCCACGCGAATTTTTGGACCTTGAAGATCAGCCATGATGCCAACCTCCTTACCAACTTCGGCAGAAATACTGCGCACCAAATCGTGACGCGCTTTGTGGTCAGCAACAGTGCCGTGAGAAAAGTTCATTCTCACAACATCCACACCTGCACGAATCATCTCGCGCAAAACTTCAGGCTTTTCAGATGCAGGCCCCAAGGTGGCAATGATCTTTGTTGCTCTCAACATATTTAGTCTTTCGCTCTTTCAGCCAATACCGCAAAGGCTGGCAAGGTTTTACCTTCCAAAAATTCTAGGAACGCGCCGCCGCCAGTAGAGATGTAATCCACTTGATTTTCAATACCGTACTTCGCAATTGCAGCCAAGGTGTCGCCACCACCTGCAATTGAGAAAGCTGGTGAATGGGCAATTGCTGCTGCCAGCATCTTGGTGCCACCACCAAACTGGTCAATCTCAAATACGCCTAATGGTCCATTCCATACAATCGTGCCAGCATGCGCCAACATAATAGATAAGCGCGCGGCTGTTTTAGGGCCAATATCTAAAATCATGTCATCTTCTGCAACTTGATCCGCAGGCACACGATTTGCACGCGCCAATGGAGAGAGTTCATTCGCAACCACGACGTCCTCAGGAATGGGAACATGCGCACCACGTTTTTCCATAATCTCCATGATTTCTCGCGCTTCATCAACCAAGTCTGGCTCTGCTAAGGACTTACCAATAGGCAAACCTTTGGCCAACATAAAGGTGTTTGCAATCCCGCCACCAACAATTAGCTCATCCACCTTGTCAGCCAAGGCCTTGAGGATAGTAAGCTTAGAGGAAACCTTAGAACCCGCCACAATCGCGACCAATGGACGCTTTGGGCTGGCTAGAGCGCGACTCAAGGCATCCAACTCTGCAGCCATCAAGGGTCCGGCACAAGCAATCGGCGCAAACTTGGCTACACCATTCGTTGTTGCCTCAGCACGATGGGCGGTACCAAAAGCATCGTTTACATAAACATCGCAAAGAGCCGCAATCTTTTTAGCCAGCTCATCGTTATTCTTTTTCTCACCTACGTTGAGGCGGCAGTTTTCCAGCAACACCAACTCGCCTGGATTGACTTCAAAATTTCCGCCTACCCATTCACTGATTAAGGGCACCTTGCGATTGAGGAGCGTGGCAATTCGATCAGCCACCGGCGCCAAACTGTCTTCGGGCTTAAATTCACCTTCAGTTGGACGGCCCAAGTGGGAGGTCACCATGACGGCCGCACCAGCATCCAAACACATTTGCACTGCCGGCATGGAGGCTCTAATTCGGGTATCTTCCGTAATATTGCCAGCCTCATCCTGGGGAACGTTGAGGTCGGCCCGGATGAGAACCCGTTTCCCCTTAAGAAGACCCGCTGCAGCGAGTTCACTAAGACGTTTTACTTTAAAGAGTGTTTCCGGCATGAGAATAGACAAATTTAGTGGTTTAAAGGGAATGCTCCATTCTAAATCGTCTGGGCTTTCCACCCCAAAGGATTTGGGCTGCCTCGCCACGCTCCCTGCTCTACAATAAAGGCTGAGAGGTATTCTAGGCCTTGGGGCTCCCAGGTGGCTTGGGACCCTGTTTTACCGGATTGAATCACCCAATTTATTACATATTTAAAAGGTAGAGAAAATGTCGATGTCCGACCGCGATGGCTTTATTTGGTCCGATGGGAAGCTCGTTCCCTGGCGTGAGGCCAATGTTCATGTCCTAACCCATAGCCTCCACTACGGAATGGGTGTATTTGAAGGCATTCGCGCCTACAAAACTCCCCAAGGCACAGCCATTTTCCGCCTGCAAGAGCACGTAAAGCGCCTATTCAATGGAACCAAGATTTTCCAGATGAATATGCCTTGGACTCCCGACCAGATCACCAGCGGCATTATTGAGGTTGTTAACAGCAACAAGCTTGAGGCTTGCTATATCCGCCCAATCATCTTTATTGGCTCCCAAAAACTTGGCATCTCTCCAAAAGGCAATAGCATCCATACTGCGATCGCTGCATGGGAGTGGGGTGCCTATTTGGGTGAAGATGGCCTTAACAAAGGTATCCGCGTTAAAACCTCTTCATTTACGCGCCACTTTGTGAATTCCTCATTGGTGCGCGCCAAGGCCTCCGGCTACTACATCAACTCTATTTTGGCTAACCAAGAAGTAACAGCTAATGGCTACGATGAAGCCCTCCTACTAGATACAGAAGGCTATGTATCTGAAGGTTCTGGCGAAAATATTTTTATCGTGAATAACGGCATTATTTACACGCCTGATCTAGCCTCTTGTTTAGATGGCATTACTCGCAACTCCATCATGCAAATAGCCAAAGACTTAGGCTATGAGCTGCGTGAAAAGCGCATTACTCGTGATGAAGTGTATTCCGCTGATGAGGCTTTCTTCACCGGTACCGCTGCTGAAGTAACGCCGATTCGTGAGTTAGACGATCGCACCATTGGTGATGGTAAGCGCGGTCCGATTACCGAGAAAATTCAGAAGACTTACTTTGATGCGGTCTACGGTAGAAGCGATAAGTACAAGTCTTGGTTAACTTACGTTAAGTAATAGGAATTCAGAGAATGAGTGAAGCCCAAATTGTGATGGTGAATGGCAATACTGATTTGCCTCTACATTGCCCAACCAATAAAACCCCTAGCTGGAATTCACATCCACGTGTATTTCTAGATGTTGCAAAAACGGGTGAAGCAAAGTGTCCTTACTGCGGCGCTGAGTACAAACTCATTCCTGGCACCGAACCCCACGGGCACTAAACCTCTCAGCACCCCAGCAAGGGGTGCTGTGTCGGGATACCTCATATGAATCGTATTCTGATCATTGCCCCCAACTGGATTGGGGATGCCGTAATGTCCCAGCCGCTGCTGGCCAGTCTCAAAGCGATTTACCCACATTCTCAGATTGATGTTTTAGCGAGCACTTGGGTTGCACCCATTTACCGTGCTTGCACTGAGGTTCATCAAGTTATTGAGGCGCGGCTAGAGCACAAGCAATTGCAATGGAGCACACGCAAGCAACTTGCTAAGCAATTGGAATTGAATCTCTACAACGCTTGCTTTGTACTTCCCAATAGCCTGAAGTCTGCACTGATTCCTTGGCTTGCCAACATTCCGCTACGTATTGGCTATCGCGGAGAGATGCGTTTTGGACTTATTAATTTCGCTTTAGATAATCCGAGTAAAACCAATCGCCCGCCGATGGTCAATCATTACCTTGCGTTATCCAATGCAATGGACTATTCGCAAGATATGGATACCAATCAGTCTGCGAGTCCCCAGCTCAACATCTCACCAAAAGCTAAACAGTCTGTCAGCACTAAGTTACAAGCAGCAGGAATTTATACAAAATTAATCTATGTGCTTTGCCCAGGTGCTGAGTACGGAGTAAGCAAACGCTGGCCCACCGAACACTTCACCACCCTTGCTCAGCAGTTAATTCTGAACCAGCCAGAAGCTCATGTCATTCTTTTAGGCAGCAAGGGGGATCAGGTATTGGGCGAGGACATTCAAACCAAAGCTGGTCATGCCCAGCAAATACATAATTGGTGCGGCAATACTTCACTCGATGAGGCAATAGCACTCATCGGCATGAGTACGGCGCTGGTTAGCAATGACTCTGGCTTAATGCATATCGGCGCAGCACTGAAAGTTCCGCAAGTAGCGATCTTTGGCTCAAGCGATCCGCAGCACACGCCACCGCTATCCGATAAGGCTCAGGTCATTTGGCTTAACTTGCCATGTAGTCCTTGCCATAAAAGAGAGTGCCCACTGGGGCATCTCAAATGCTTGAAGGATATTTTTCCTGCCACCGTTTTGAGCACGATTCAGAAGCAAACTTAATTTCTCCTCAACATCAGCTATTAGGAAGTAAGCCATGACAAAACTAGCCAGACTTTTTCAAAATGCCGATGAGGTAGTGGATGCATGGCGTGATGCTCTAAAACATCGTGACGTGAAAGGTGCTCTGGCAATCTGGCTAGATGACGACTCCATTACTTGCGTCCTACCTGAAGGCCAGCGCCTAAGTGGTCACGCAGAAATTCGGGAGGGCTTAGAGCGTCTACTGGCTAAACAGGCTTTATTTCTTGAGCCGATTGCCTGTATCGGCCACTCTGTCTTAGGCGCAGCTGTATATGACACCACTGAAGCAGTCCATCTGCGCGCCGATCAAATTGAGGCGGAGTTCTTTCTCAACATTACCCTGGTGCTACTGCAAGATAGCCAGGGCTGGCGGATTGCGCACCTGCATGCAAGTCACTCGACTGAAGAAACCTTTGATACACCCTCCACCCCACATGGACTCCATTAATTAGTCATGGCACAAAGATGGCCGTCTCATGGATGAGCAGGTTCTTCGGTCTCTGATCAAGTGGCCTAATGTTCCACACTGCTTTGGCTGGCTAGCACTAGATCGTCGAGGTCAATGGCGCATGCGTGATGAATTCGCTCAAGCCAATCAATTAGCTGGAAGTGTTATTCAGCACGTAGCTCTCAATGAATTTATCTCCAGAAATTACGCCTGTGACTCTTTGGGGAGGTATTTTTTCCAGAACGGACCCCAAAGGGTTTTTATCACACTAGATGCGACCCCATTCATTGCCAGAATCATTCCTAGTCAAAGTGGTCCTCAACTATTAACCCAAGGCGGCACAGAGATAAAACCGCATGGCGCCCTGAGTGATGAAAAAGGTAATATCTATATCACTGGATTGGTTACGCAATCACTCTCGGATCAAATCGATAGCGCTGCATTTACCAAGACAGAATCCCCGTCAGTCGCTCTTTTACACGACCATGACTTAGATCTCTTCTCAGAACAATCCAAAGTTCAGGAAGATGCTTGCAGTTTTAGGGGCTCTTGGCTGTGGGATGGCAAAGAGCTACCAATTGAGCCCATTCACTCAATTGAACTAAGCAAACGCTTTCACTTCATAAAGTCGCCAAGTCATTAACTCGGCATATTTTTACCCTGCTCTTTCAACTCTTCTTGATATTGCTTTTGCATTTCACGCAGGCGAGCATCAATACTAGAGGCCTGATAAAAGTCTGCGCCACCAGAGGATCTCGCAATCTTAAGTTGCTCAATGGCGGATGGCCAAGCACCCTCAAGCGCATACTTTTCTCCAAGGGCGTAATGGCGCATCGGCACGTTCTTTGCCTGGTCATAGGCATTCGATAGCATGGTCCACCACACCACCTCATTGGGCTGTAATCTCGTGCGTGCCTTTAACCAGCTAATTGCGTCGTTAGTTCGACCTAGTTTCAAATAGGCATTCATCATCGCTGCACCAGCTGCATAGGACTGCGGATAAGCTTTTAAGGTTGTTTGGGCTATTTGTAGAGCCTCCTCAGCCTTTCCTTTTGCTAAGGCCAACTCTGAGGATGTAATGTCTAAAGAGAGACTTTGCCGCACGATGGGGGAACCTGGCGCACTAGCGCTGTTGGCTAGATTACGTGCTTGCTGTAGGTAAGTCGAAGCCTGATCAAACTTTCCTTGTTTTTGAGCTACAAGCGCAAGCCCATAAAAACCTTCCATTTGTTTACCGGGGGCTGACTGTTTACTCAAACCCACAAAGGTATTTTTTAAGTCGTACATCTGACTGGAACTTCCAGATTGCTCCATGCGAGCACGTGCCTTAATGAAATAAAACTCCACTGCCGTTGGTACATTTCTATTGGCGATATTACGAGCACGATCTTGCATATCTGCAATACGGTCAGTGGTTAAAGGGTGGGTACGTACATAGGAAGGAACACCGCTATCCATAATGCCGGTTGCCTTTTGTAAGCGCTGAAAAAAGCCCGGGGCGCCATTAACGTCATAACCACTCGCCGCTAGAATCTGAAATCCAATACGATCTGCCTCGCGCTCAGCATCTCTTGAGTAAGAGAGCTGGTTATTTACCGCTACTGCCTGGCCGCCTTGCATCAAACCAGAAGCAGCGCCTGGATTGCGTGAAGCGGCTAAGGCGCCCAGCAATATACCAGCTAAAGCAATCATCGTATTGGTAGTTTGCTTATCCATTTGACGCGCTAAGTGGCGTTGCAACACATGACCGGTCTCATGCCCCATGACCGAGGCTACCTCTGAATCTGTTTCAGCACTAACCAATAACCCCGTATGAAATCCAATAAACCCACCTGGTAATGCAAACGCATTAATACTGCTGTCTCTAACAGCAAATACCTCAAAGTTATAGGCACCACTGCCTTGCTCGTTGGCTCCACCCAATTGCAAACGTTTTGCAGCTTGCAACAGTCGTCGCTCCATTTGATTCAAAAAATCATAAATTGGTAAGTCGTTGGAATAATCCACATCTGGACGAATCTGGCGCATGATCATCTCACCATACTTTTTCTCATCCATGCGGCTCAAACTATCGCCACCAGGGTCGCCCATATCTGGAAGTACAAAGCTTGCTTGTGTTTGGGGTGTATTTCTAGATGGTAGATTCGAAGAGCGGGCATCGGGTGACTGGACTGCTCTACCCAAATTTTGTAAAGCCGCAGATTCACCCTGGACTGATACATCCCCCGTTACGCCTGAAGGAGTAGGTCCAGCAGCATAGACGAAGCCTGCACTTGGCCAAGCCAAGGCCAGAATGAGCTGGCCAGCCAAAATTCGCTTAAATATCGATGATTTTTGTGATGTCTTTATGACTTGCATCCCTATATGGTAAAACTTATCCCATGAACAAACTAACTCATTTTGATGCCAGCGGCCAAGCCCATATGGTCAACGTTGGAGACAAGCCCAATACCCATCGGATTGCCATTGCTACAGGCAGAATCACCATGCTACCCGAGACTTTCAGCATGATTGAGGCAGGCACCCATAAAAAAGGCGATGTTCTGGAAATTGCCCGAATTGCCGGTATTCAAGCATCGAAAAAAACATCAGATTTAATTCCCCTTTGTCACCCATTAGCGCTGACGCACGTCAGCCTCGAATTTTCTCTCAATAAAGATAGCAGCAGCATTTCCTGCCAAGTCAGAGCTGAAACTACCGGCCCCACTGGTGTAGAAATGGAAGCCCTCACCGCAGTTCAGGTTGCCTTACTCACAATCTACGATATGGCGAAAGCGGTTGATAGAGGCATGGTGATGGGCGATGTCCACCTGCTAGAGAAGAGTGGCGGCAAAAGTGGGGAATGGAAGGCGGCCTAGTAGTCACTAACTCACTCCGACAATGACAAACAACTAAATCCTTCTTGCTCGTCCCTTGCTCGAGTGAGGGATGTATGGCAACAATCAGATTGCATGGCAAGAAGTGGCAAGCTAGGGTTTATAAAAAAGGTTATCCAACTGCAATACGCTCATTCTTAGTCCGCAAGGATGCCGAGAAGTGGGCTAGACAAATAGAAGCTGACATGGATAAGGGGAGCTATATCAACAGCATCTTGTCCGAGAAAACTACCTTTGGTGAACTTATAGAGAGATATCTTAGGGAAGTCACGCCACTGATGCGTGGAGCCAAGGCAGACTCGATTCGCCTCAAAGCAATCATGAGAAAGCCGATTGCCAAAGAGAATATGGCAACTCTGACATCAAGCAAGATTGCCAAGTATCGAGATGAGCGATTAACTGAGATTGCACCCAGCACAGTAGTGAGAGAGTTAGCTTACTTTTCATCCATCATTAATCACGCTCGTAGGGAATGGGGAATCAATACACCCAACCCTGTACTCTCAGTAAGAAAACCAACCCAACCCCAGGGAAGAAGTCGTGTGCTCTCATTTGATGAGGAACGACTGCTTCTTCAAGCCTGCGAACCTAAAGCAAATCGAAACATCTACACCCGTCCTTTTGTCATCCTTGCAATTGAAACCGCAATGCGTAGAGGAGAAATATTAAGTCTTCGTTGGGAGAATATTGATTACTCAAAACGTACGGCCTTTCTGCAATTAACCAAGAACGGAGAATCTCGAACCGTACCACTATCTACAAGAGCCATAGAAACTCTACAAGCCCTCCCCATGAGTATTGATGGCCGAGTATTCACTATTAACTTTGCAGCCCTAGAAACCAACTTTAAACGAGCTATAAAGCGAGCAGGGTTACTTGACTTGCGTATACATGACCTACGGCATACAGCGGCCACCCGCCTTTCTGAAAAGCTACCCAACCTACTTGAATTAAGTGCGGTTACAGGACATAAAAATTTATCGATGCTCAAAAGGTATTACCATCCAAATCCACAAGAATTAGCGAAGAAAATTGCTTAAAAATAACACATACATTTCAAAGATTTATGTTCGTCTTTCACAAAAGTATTTTGTAATTTCTTACAAATAAATTTATATATAGATATAAAAATTTAGATAAATATTTATTTAATTTTAAGTATTGTGTTTTGTATTTCAGGTCTGTAGGATGTTAAGTGTAGGTTGAGGCTATCAATACCAATAAACCTTCATGAGGAAAAAATTTGGTCTTATCAGCAATGCAGCGGATAAGTATTTTTTGTTTTCCTTATGGAGATTTTGCAATGAGTTTATTGGTCAGCACAAAACACGATAGACCCGAAGATTGGCGTGGACAACAACAGCTAATTGAATATCTAACCTCGTTAGGTCAACTAACCCATTCAATTACAATTAGCCTAAAGCCAGTCTATCTTCGCTCCCATATCTGGGAAAGATATGAATATGAAAAAGCTGCAATCTATTTCGTAAGAAGGCTTAATAGCCTCTTTTTTGGCAAGAAATTTAATCGTAGGAAAAAAGCTCTTCCTTTAATCACCAGCTTTGAAGCCAAGCGTGACTTTGAAAATCCTCATCTACACATTGCTGTTGGCTGCCCAGAGAGCTCTAGTAACGAAGAATTTGAGAGAGCAATACGAGATGCTCATAGAAAAGTAAGGCTATTTAATCAACAAATACATATACAACCATATCGCTCTTCTGGTTGGATTGGGTATTTGAGTAAAGAAGGGCAAGATTCACTAGTTTTAAGTTGCTGTTATAGCGGTAAGTAGGTTTTCATCCAGGCAGGTGATTACTGAGCAGTAGATAGGTATCCATGTGATTGCCTTGTTTACTCCATTCCCAAACAGAATGTATCAACTATGCCTCCACTCATTACCTTATACATACCTACTTGAGTCTTATCTCCTACCTCTACTAGTGTTATTACTCTGTATGTATGATGCTCTGAGATTATTTGTATAAGTCTTATTTCGGCCGCTTGATACAGTCCAATATACTGAACGATAACTAATTAAAAAATAGAACCATACAGCCAAGGAATGAAGATGAACGCTAAGCTAGTTTTTGCAACTTTATTTTTTACGCTATTTATCACCGCTTGCTCAGATGACAGCACATATCTCAGCTGTCAAATTGAGGGGAAAACCGACTACCTTAATGAAACATTTAGAGAAATTCAATTTATTTCAATAACAAAAGGCCCTGTCAGCGACCTGCTTGAATTTAGTAACCCAGGAAAATTTCCGCCCTCACTAGGGATAACAACGACACCAGAACAATACTTTGGGGCGGCCCATAATTATGGGGAATACAAGAAAATTACTTATGATGAATTCTTTAGGTTAAATATTAATCGAAAAACTGGTGCACTAATAGCTATACAGACTGTTAAGTATGCCGATGGATTTCAAGATGGATTTACCGCTTCTGGCAATTGCGAACGAACTAAGAAGAGACAACTTTAACTCCTATCATATGCCTTGCAGTCGTTTCCTTTATATTCATAGCTTATTACAACTTTATTCTCAATTTTAAAAATTGTTGTGCAAGCATTTGTATATCCAATTGAGGGTGTGCCACCCACTAAAGTCGTATAAGCCTTACCATTGATATAAGTTGTATTGGCTCTGGGTTGCTGACCAGGAATAACGCCTGATTCTGAGCGTGAATAAGTTAAATACCGAATGCCTTCATTCTCATAACTACCCTGAGGGATGCCCCATACTGCGACAAGCTCCTTTTCTGTTTTGCCGATAGTTGTTTTTAGTATCTTTTCGTAGTTAGCTGTAGTGGCACAGCCAACCAATAAAGCAACAAAAGCAAATAAAGAAAATTTTATATTTGTCATGTTTAGATATTAATGACTCACATTTCGAATATTAGATAATCTATCACGATGAAATTTCCTAAAGCGGAAAAATTTAGAAGCAACTAAAGCACTCATTTATTTATATTACTTTCTATGAGTTTCCCCCCCTACCCCCTATAAACCTTATTTCAATTTGACCTTGAACTTTTGCTCGACTCTTGCTCTAATTAAACCTTCTTAACTGGGATAGATGTAAGAAAGTTAAGTTGTAAGTCATTGATTTCACCGCAGTTCAAGTTACCTTACTCACCATCTACGATATGGCGAAAGCGGTTGATAGAGGCATGGTGATGGGCGATATTCACCTGCTAGAGAAGAGTGGCGGGAAGATACGTTGTCGGCGCTGTAAAGCCCAATCATCCAGAACAAAACTACAGTGCTCTAAACCAGCTTTAAAAGGCAAGGCGGCATGTCAATTTCATGGTGGATTGAGTACTGGTCCAAAAAGTAAAGAAGGTAAAGGCCGTATTCGAGCTACACACTTCAAGCATGGTGAAGAAACTGTAGAAGCCAAAGCCGAGCGCAACGCAAAGAGTCTGATGTTCCGATACCTGACAGACATAGGTAACCACTGTGATATGTTCTACAAGCAAATTAAGGCACGGGGCCGACCCCCTTCGGGATATATACAGCTAGACCTAGCAGACCCAGAACAATTAGCTATGGCGGTACTTAAAACACAGTTAGGCAAATAACCAAGCTAAGCGGCAAAGGATGTGCACACTACAAAATCTTAGTACCGCTTAAATCTGATTTCATCTTATCCAATACGCTATTCCAATCACCAATAGAGGTTTGTCTATAGAGCTTCATAGCTGAATACCACGGACTATCGTCTCTATCTAAAAGCCACCTCCAATCTGGCACATAAGGCAGCAGTAATAATGTTTTCTTTCCAAGAGCTCCGCCTAAATGTGCCACGCTTGTATCTACACTAATGACCAAATCTAAGTTATCAATTAATGCAGCGGTATCAAGAAAATCATGTAAATAACTAGCAAAATTTAGAATGTGGGGATTTGAGTCAAGCGTTAATTTATCAATTTCTCGAACTTCTTTTTGTAGGCTCACATATTCAAATTGATTGGGAAGAAATGGAAGAATATCCCTCAATAATATGCTGCGGTTATGGTCATTTTTATGGCGTGGATTTCCACTCCAAACCAAACCAACTCGTGGCTTTAACTTTGAGCCCAGTTTTGCCTTCCAATTGATGATTTTATTGGGGTAGTTATCGAGGTTGATATATCGACTCGGATTCGGAATAGTATCTAGATTGGTTTTACATGCCAACGGAAGGCTTAAGAGTGGGCATTGATAATCAAAGAATGGCAATTCTTCACCCTCAATGACCAATTCTGAAACACCTTCTAAATTCCCCAGCAAACCGGCAAGAGCCTGAGGAGTTTCCAAAATAACTTTTGCACCTAAATCTGAAACTAGTTTTACATATCGACAGAATTGAATAAAATCACCTAACCCCTGCTCCCCATAAATCAAGATTGTTTTACCCGCAAGAGAATCAACCCCAAGCCAAGTCGGCTTGTCAAAAATGCGCTTACCTGCGCTTTCACTAACCTTCTCTGAAACCCATCGGCTCTCATAAAGCGGTAAGCCGCTCTCAAAACAACCCTGCAAGAGTAGTGTGAGGCTTTTATTCCAAGAAGCCTCGTGATAATTAGGATTCAGGCTAAGCGCCTTATCGTAGTGGTCTATAGCTTCATCAAAGCGCTTAAGTTCATTTAATACATTACCCTTATTGGACCAGGCCTCTGCATAGTCAGGTTTTAGGCTCAGCGCCTTATCGTAGTGAGCAATTGCCTCTTCATAATGCTTGAGTTTGTTTAATACATTGCCCTTATTGGACCAAGCTTCGGCAAATTCAGGGGCGAGATTTAATGCATTATCATAGTGAGTAATTGCATCTTTATAGCGTTTTAATTCATACAAGCTCATCCCTTTATTGGACCAAGCTCCAGCAAATTCAGGGTCGAGGCTTAACGCTTTATCGAAGTGAGCAATAGCATCGTCATAACATCTAAGTTCATTTAATATATCGCCCTTATTGGACCAAGCTCCAGCAAATTCAGGGTCGAGGCTTAACGCTTTATCGTAGTGAGCAATAGCATCATCATAACGCTTTAGGCACTGGAGTGACTTACCACAACCAAGCCAAACCTTATGATTATTGGGGGATAAAAAAATCGCTTTTTCGTGATACTTTAATGAATCTGAATGCCTTCCAATCGCCTGTAGTGCTTTAGCACAATTAATATTTACTTCTAAATCATCAGGTTTAATTTTTAGAGCTCTTAATGAATAATTAAAAGCTTCCTGGTGATTATTTTCAATTCCACAAATAAATCCCATTGCATGTAAAGCATCAAAATTTTTTGGCTGTATCTTTAGAATATACTCAAAAAGGGGTTTAGCTCGGCCAAAGTTTGCCTTCTGAGTGTATGTAAAAGCTTGTTGAATAATTGATTGTAGTTGGGTGCTCATGCCACTATTCTATAGGTAAAGATTAGTCTATAAAGTAATAAAAAATAGCTGGTCGGCTGTGCAAAATAAGGTGAAGAGTCTACCTATATGGGACCCTTTTTAAAAAATGGAGGAGTGGGTATGGTGGGGTCAATTTCTAGAGAATCGACCGAGGCACTCCCGCTTTATCTAGTATGCGCATGGATTCGGTCTTGCACGACTCTTGTGCTATTCTTTTTTGTGGCCTAACACTGTCCTTATTGGCCTAACTTTTAACCCGATGGGTTTAGGTTTAGTTGTTTTAGTTTTTCTTAGTTCGTTGTTTTTACTGGGCTCTCACCGCAGTTCAGGTTGCCTTACTCACAATCTACGATATGGCGAAAGCGGTTGATAGAGGTATGGTGATGGGCGATGTCCACCTGCTAGAGAAGAGTGGCGGCAAAAGTGGGGAATGGAAGGCATAACAACTAACACTCGACATGCACGTCATTAAGCCACCCAAGGGTGGCTTAATTTGTTTTGAGGCTAGAAATTCTTTATTTAGTAATGCGGCACTCTGAAGGGAGCAACTGAGGCAAGAGATTGGTTTCGGTAGAGCGGCAAGACCAACCGCCGGCCCAAGTTGATCCCTCTGGCTTGGATAAATCAATTGCTTTAGGGACATTCGCATCCGGGTCGTTCGTTGGGATGAGGTGTAGTGTGTTTTTATTTTCTGGTGCAACGTTATTCTGAAAATCGATAGCAATAGCACCAGAGGGTGTAATTTCAATTAACTTCACGCTTCGAGTAGGCACAAAAGTAAATGAACCATGGGTTGCCTCATCCATTGCTACTGTACCTCTGCTTGCAAAGGCTTCTGTCACCGCAAGCTTTGCACTTGAGGAGAGGTTCATACCCTCTACGATGCGACTGCGGGCGATGTAATCTTGGTATTGTGGAACCGCCACGGCAACCAAAATGCCAATGATGGCAACAACTACCATCACTTCAATTAAGGTGAATCCAGACTCTTGATGCTGATCTTGCTTGGGCATTATTTTTGACTCCTAAGGTTAAATACCTCATCATCCAGTCTATACCCAACGTACTCAAGACGCCCAAATGTAAGAAAAGCCGGCTTTAAAGGCCGGCTTTTCTGATTAACGCGGAAGAAAATTAGTGAGCTTCTTTAGCTTCATTTTTTTTCTTTAAATAACTACCAACCAAAATCACGATCACAATACCAACCACTTCAAAGGCCAGCTTTGCATCGCCTAGCGCAGCTTGAATGCTATCTTTAATTGCAGGGTCATCAACCAACATGCCACCGGCTAAGAAGCCTAAAAGGCCTGCACCAATAGTGATGATGATTGGGAAACGCTCCATTACTTTGAGCAACATTGCGCTACCAAAAATAATCAGCGGAATAGACATTGCCAAACCAATGATCAGGAGCAAGAGACGAGTTTCTTCTGGGCCTTTTTGAGCTGCTGCTGCAACTGCTAAAACGTTATCTAGGCTCATCACCAAGTCGGCAATCAAGATTGTGCGAATGGCTGCCCAAATACTAGTCTTTGCCTCCATGTGCTCTTCGCCGCCGCTATCAGACAAAAGCTGAATACCGATATAAAGCAAGAGTAAGCCGCCAATGAGTTTTAAGTATGGCAAGGTTAATAAAGCAACTGCGGTGATCGTAAGTACAACACGCAAGATGATGGCTGCAGCGCTACCCCAAAAAATGGCTTTCTTTTGTTGGGCAGGCGGTAAATTGCGTGATGCTAAGGCAATCACAACGGCGTTGTCACCAGATAACAAAATATTGGCAACGATGATTGAGAGTAATGCCGCCCAAAAAGCTGCATCTGAAAATGCTGAAAAATCCATAATGTCTCCGTACTTTTATATTTTAGTTTTAACTACAAGGTGCTACAAAAAGCATGCCGACGAATCGGCATGCTTTTTTGATTACAACATGGCTTTGAGCAAAGCAGCCATTTCTGAAGGATTTCTTGTTACTTTAAAGCCACACTCTTCCATAACCGCGAGTTTGGCATCAGCTGTATCTGCACCACCAGAAATCAATGCGCCAGCGTGACCCATACGTTTTCCAGGAGGCGCTGTAACACCAGCGATAAAGCCAACAACCGGCTTCTTCATGTTGGCTTTACACCAGCGAGCAGCTTCAGCTTCATCCGGACCACCGATTTCGCCGATCATGATGACTGCATCAGTTTCGGGATCTTCGTTGAACATGCGCATCACATCAATATGCTTCAAGCCATTGATTGGATCACCACCAATACCGACTGCAGTGGACTGACCTAGGCCAATTGCTGTCAATTGACCAACAGCTTCATAAGTCAAAGTACCAGAACGGCTAACTACACCGATACGGCCTTTCTTATGAATATGGCCAGGCATGATGCCGATTTTGATTTCGTCTGGAGTAATAATTCCAGGACAATTTGGGCCAAGCAACAAAGTCTTTTTGCCACCAGCAGCTTCTTTCGCATGCATTTTGTTCCGCACTTCCAACATATCCTTAACCGGAATGCCTTCAGTAATACAGATCACAAAATCGAGGTCAGCCTCTACAGCTTCCCAGATTGCAGCTGCTGCTCCAGGAGGCGGAACATAAATAACTGAAGTGGTTGCACCAGTTTGCTGAGCTGCTTCTTTAACAGTTCCGTAAATTGGAATATTAAAAATAGACTCGCCCGCTTTTTTAGGATTTACACCGGCTACAAAACAGTTTTTACCGTTTGCGTATTCTTGGCACTTCTCAGTGTGGAATTGCCCAGTCTTACCAGTAATACCTTGAGTAATTACTTTAGTATTTTTATTTACCAAAATAGACATATTGAAGTTCCTTGATTATTTGTTTTTCGCAACAGCAGCAACTACCTTAGTAGCAGCTTCTGCCATTGAATCGGCGCTAATGATTGGTAAACCAGAGTCTGCAAGAATCTTCTTGCCCAACTCCTCATTGGTACCCTTCATGCGAACAACCAAAGGTACAGTCAAGTTCACCGCTTTACAAGCTGTCACTACGCCATCAGCAATCACGTCACAACGCATAATGCCGCCGAAAATATTGACCAAAATGGCTTCAACGCTCTTGTTCTTGAGCATGATCTTGAATGCTTCTGTTACTTTCTCTGCAGTTGCGCCACCGCCAACGTCCAAGAAGTTTGCTGGCTCGCCACCAAATAACTTAATGGTATCCATTGTGGCCATTGCTAAGCCGGCACCGTTCACTAAACAACCGATATTACCGTCGAGTGAAATGTAAGCCAAGTCAAATTTAGAAGCCTCGATTTCAGCTGCATCTTCTTCATCGATATCGCGATAAGCCACGATTTCTGGATGACGATACAAGGCATTTGGATCGAAATTGAATTTAGCGTCAAGCGCCTTAATCTTGCCGTTACCCTCAAGAATCAATGGGTTGATCTCAACTAATGAAGCATCAGTTTCCCAATAGGTCTTGTACAAATTCTTGAACACATCGCCTGCCATTGGAATTGAGGCATCTGGAACCCCAATACCTTTTGCAATGATCTGGCAATCAGCATCTGTCAAACCAATCAATGGATCAACAAATACTTTAATAATTTTTTCTGGGTGAGATTCTGCAACCTCTTCAATGTCCATACCACCTTCGCTTGAGGCCATGATCACATTCTTTTGTGTGCCACGGTCGGTAACGATACTGAAGTAGTACTCTTTTTTAATGTCAGCGCCGTCTTCAATCAAGAGACGATTTACTTTTTGACCTTCTGGGCCAGTCTGGTGAGTCTTTAACTGCATGCCCAAAATTTCAGAAGCATACTTTTTTACTTCATCCATGCTGCGCGCTAATTTCACGCCGCCGCCTTTACCGCGACCACCAGCATGAATCTGAGCTTTCACAACCCATACTGGGCCGCCTAGCTTTTCGGCAGCTTTAATTGCCTCATCAACACTAAATGCAGGGATGCCATTTGGAACTGGCACATTAAATTGGCGTAGTAATTCTTTGCCTTGGTACTCGTGAATTTTCATTATTACTCCCGAAACGGTATCTTTTTTAGCAAGCGATGAGGATTAGTAAAACCAGCTTTACCTTAATCACCTATTTACTATATGGACAACCTAAAGGAGTTCATTTAAATAAATGGGAGCGGTTTGGGCCGACTCCATAAGTCTATCATGCTGCAATGCGGCAACATAGCGTATTTACTCCGTAATTGCCCTAGTCAGGACGCCCGGCAACTACCTTGGAGACCACATCTGAGCTGAAGCCCTTTGAGGCCAGAAAACGATACTGTCGCGCCCGCTCTTTTTGTTCTA
The DNA here is from genome assembly GCF_018688375.1 of Polynucleobacter sp. AP-Ainpum-60-G11. Lineage (NCBI taxonomy): Bacteria > Pseudomonadati > Pseudomonadota > Betaproteobacteria > Burkholderiales > Burkholderiaceae > Polynucleobacter > Polynucleobacter sp. AP-Ainpum-60-G11. The sequence goes on from NZ_CP061318.1 coordinate 1,676,082, forward strand.
TTGCTAATGCACCAAACTTACGCAACCACAGCTCATGGGCTCGCTGATACTCAGTCTCTTTGAGACCTCTGAGCAGATCTGCGGTCTTCGAGCTATCTACCCCAGCCTGAGCAAGCTCATCCTGTATTTTTCGGGTGCCAAAACGCTCGCTACGGCGCCGAACAAGAGCTTCTGCGAATCGCTGGTCAGAAAGCCAGCCACGAGCCTCAAAATCATCTAAAACGGCTTCAATTTGAGTGCTTAAAGGAATTGCTGGCACAAGATCCTCAGAATCTTCCTCTAGGGGCTTGAGCTTCAGCATCCTTGCTGCTGACTCTTCGAGTTTTGCTGCTAAGCCCTTACGACTGTACTCTCGCATCGATAAAAGGCGCAAAGCCCGAGCTTTAAGGCTCGGGCTTTGTTTTTTACTTTTCTTAATGGTGCTACCTAATTCTGACATTGAAGAATTACGCTTCCTCTTCTTCGCTCAGAACGTCGCTCACTACCGCTGTGCCAGCTTTCACACCCAACTTTGCGCGAATCTTGGATTCAATATCTTGGGCAATGGCTGGATTTTCTTTTAAGAACTCACGCACATTGTCTTTTCCTTGACCAATGCGATCGCCGTTATAGGCATACCAAGAGCCTGACTTTTCAACGATATCGGCCTCAACACCCATATCGATAATTTCACCCTCACGAGAGATTCCAGCGCCGTACATGATGTCAAAGATAGCTTCACGGAATGGCGGCGATACTTTATTTTTCACTACTTTCACACGGGTCTCGTTACCAACTACTTCGTCACCCTTTTTGATACTGCCGATGCGACGGATATCTAAACGCATGGAGGCGTAGAACTTCAGTGCATTACCACCAGTAGTAGTTTCAGGAGAGCCAAACATCACACCAATCTTCATGCGGATCTGGTTAATAAAGATGACGGTTGTATTAGTACGCTTAATCGCGCCAGTCAACTTACGTAAGGCTTGGCTCATCAAACGAGCTTGTAAACCCGGCAGTGAATCACCCATATCGCCCTCAATTTCAGCCCTTGGAACCAAGGCCGCTACGGAGTCAATAACGATTAAGTCGATAGAGCCAGAGCGCACTAAAGCATCAGCAATTTCTAAAGCTTGCTCGCCAGTATCTGGTTGAGAGATCAGCAAATTATTAACATCCACACCTAAGCGTGAGGCGTACTGAACATCTAAGGCATGCTCGGCATCGATAAAAGCGCAAGTACCGCCAATTTTTTGCATCTCTGCAATCGCATGCAAAGTCAGCGTTGTTTTCCCTGAAGATTCTGGGCCGTAAATCTCGATCACGCGCCCACGTGCCAAACCGCCTACTCCAAGTGCAATATCTAAACCCAGTGAACCACTTGAAACTACCTGAATATCTTGATGAATCTCTGCATCGCCCAATCTCATGATTGAGCCCTTACCAAATTGCTTCTCAATTTGCGCCAAGGCTGCAGTCAACGCCTTTTGCTTGTCTCCACTCATGCCGTCAAATTCTGATGAGGCTGATTTTTTCTTATCATCCAAGGCCATTTTTTAATTCCTTTTCGCTATGTATTGGGCTATTTCCCGAAGTTTTCGTGCTTTTCAACAACTCAGAAGTTACTGTATATAAAAACAGTAGTATTTGCAAGCAACTTTTTAGGAAGTTACAACGGATTTTTTAATGGGTCAGATCCCACAGTAGGCCGATCCCAGTAAAAAAAGAGGGGAATAGCTATACCCCAGGCCAAGCCAAGCAGGATCAGCCCACCGATTTGACCATTCGCACCCCATGCCCCAGCCCCCATCCTGACCCCTGCCTCATAGGACATCGGCCCGGCTATTGCGCCCAGGACCGCACCCAAAATGGGTCTATCCCGCAACCAGGCTAAGGAGCTATTAACAGTGCTGGCAACTAAGGCCCAAAGCGTCCACATCCATACCGGTGATAGATAGGCACTGGGCCAAGAGTTCTCAAAGCTTAAAAAGCCCAAATTAGCAATCAGGGTATCAACCGCCGCCCCAAATAATCCAGCCTTAGCAAGGAGCTTTAACTCTGAGATTGGTCGAGGTGAATGCCAGATATGAATAGCAATGTAGAGCAAGGTAGCCACTACGGGCCAAAAGACTTGCTGGTTTGCTGCCCCAATCACACAGGCAAACCAACCAGCTTGGAAAAACACGAAATTCCAAAATTTAGCCATCGATTAAACCCAAGCGACATTGCCTAAGAAAAAGGCCACTGCCGGTGGGCAATGGCCTCTTGATATGGTGGCGAATCAGGGATTTGAACCCCGGACCTGCGGATTATGATTCCGTCGCTCTAACCAGCTGAGCTAATTCGCCGAAGGTCAGATTTTAGCTTATTTGCTCAAAATGCTCAATTTATCCGCTTTGACCCTATAAGCCGAGACCTTTAAACGATCTTGATGCTTAAATCCGGCAAATTATCAATACTGCAGCGAATGACATCACCACGAACAACTGCTCCAACATTCTCTGGCGTACCAGAGTAGATGATGTCTCCGGGGAACAGTTCATTTGCCTCCGATAGTTTGGCAATTTGCTCCGCTACCGACCAAATCATTTGATCTAAATTTGCCTTCTGCTTCACTATTCCGTTGACTGAAAGTGAAATTGATCCCTTGGTAAAGTGCCCAACCTGGCCAACCCGAAAGATGGGTCCAATAGGAGCGGAATGATCAAAGGACTTCCCAATTTCCCAAGGCTTTTTCTGATCACCCATAAAGCGCTGCAAATCACGACGTGTCATATCCAAGCCCAGGGCATAGCCAAATACATGCTCCAGCGCTTTTTCAACCGGAATATTTTTTCCACCTTTATTGAGGGCTGCCACTAGCTCAACCTCATAGTGATAGTTTTTAGTCAGCGATGGATATGCATGATCCACAAGCTTATTCGGGGCAATAAACTGAATTGCATCTGTCGGCTTTTGAAAAAAGAATGGTGGCTCACGAGTGGGGTCAGAACCCATCTCGCGTGCATGAGCCGCATAGTTTCTGCCAATACAGTAAATGCGTCGCACAGGGAATTCAGCATCACTACCGGCAATTGGTATAAAGGTTTGCGCAACAACAAAAGGAGTTTTAATTGAATCATCTGATTTATGGGCCTGAGCACCAGCAACCATTCCCACCGAAGAGAGGGATGCAACCCCTAGCTTGATCGCATTACGTCGACTGAGAATATCGTTATTTTGATTAGACATATTTCACTCCTCTTAAGAATATAAGTCATCGTATTCTCATTAGAAAATATGTGCATCAGGAAAACCCGATAATCACCCCAAGCAACTGATGAGGTAAATCATTACTTACTTAATCTGAAAGATATTCACAGCCTCATCCCGGTTATAGCGCACAAAAACTTCGATTTTCTTGGCCAGAAAGAGCCTTTTCAGAACTTCATCCTTATTTTCAAAAATGATGGCTGTCTGCTCCGGAAAGCGGGAGAATGGGTCGCTCATCACCTCAATAGACTGCCCATCCACCTTAATTAGGCGAATGGTGCGTTTATACAGGCGGTCAGGCTGAATAAAGATCAAGCGCTTTACATACTTATCGAGAACCAGCTTTTGCCCCAGCTCATTGGTCTTGTAGTAATAGACCAACTCATCCTTGCCATTAGTGGTGACGTCGCGCTCCTCATCCCACTTAGCGGATGCGCTGGCGCTGGCGAGTGCACAAAAAATTGCTACCGCCACTAATCTATAAAGATGCATCATTCACTTTCTTAGTTCGATTATTTCATCTTATCAGCCATCTGGACTTATGCGACTTCTCTCAATCTCAGCCGGCAAAGTCATGCCACTCTTTGGATCTCATCACCCAAATTATTCAAGAGTAGCCTCCGCCATTAATAAACAATCCATGAGCAATCTTGCTTCTCCTGCTCCAGTTGAAATTACTAGGCTTGGAGTTGCAGGCGATGAACAAGCAGATCTGTCGGTGCATGGCGGGATTGAGAAAGCTATTTACGTCTACCCCATTGAGCATTACGCCTTTTGGAATGATCTACTCTCTCGTGAAACTAAGAAGCCTGTTGACTTAGCGCTGGGAGCTTTCGGGGAAAACTTTACGATTGAAGGCTTAGTGGAAACTGAAATATTCATTGGGGATCAAATGCAAATTGGTGGTCTTCAATTTACCGTGGTCAAACTTCGCGAGCCCTGCTTTAAATTCAATGCCAAGATGGGCTACAAAGGCGCGGCCAAAGCCATGTTGCAATCGGGCTTTAGTGGGTGGTACCTACGAGTGAATCAAACCGGGACGCTTGCAGCAGGAGCTGCAATCCAAGTTCTCCCTGGCCAAAGACTGACCTCGGTCGCAGACCAGAATCAAGCGCTCTTTAATCGGGGAGAGCAAAAAAATCTTTGGGATTAAGTTAGGGGCTAACTTAGGGACCGGCTTAGGAACTAAGCAAGAAACTAACTTAAGAAATAAAAAACCCGACCACATAGTGGTCGGGTTTAGTTTTTGAAGCAGACTAGTAAAGCTTAGTCTTTAGCGTAGATATCTACGTCTTTAGTTTCTTTTACAAACAGTACACCGATTACCAATGTCATCGCAGCGATGATGATTGGGTACCAGAGACCATAGTAAATGTTACCGTTTTGCGCTACCAAGGCGAAGGAGATCGTTGGCAACAAGCCACCAAACCAACCGTTACCAATGTGGTATGGCAAGGACATAGATGTGTAACGAATGCGAGTTGGGAACATCTCAACTAACATCGCAGCGATTGGGCCATAGACCATGGTTACCAAGATCACCAAGTACACCAACAAGAGCAATACAGCAACATAGTTAATGTCAGCTGGGTTTGCTTTAGCTGGGTAACCAGCAGCATTCAATGCATCACGAATTGCTTTCTTGAACTCAGCATCTTTAGCTTTTGCATCAGCAGGAGCCAAACCTTTTGCAGAGTAACCAGTGATTTCTGTATCACCAATCTTGACAACAGCTACGCCGCCAGCAGGGCCAGCAACAGTGCTATAGCTAGCAGAGTTAGATGCCATCACTTGTTTTGCGATATCGCAAGAACTTGTGAACTTAGCTGTACCTGTTGGGTTGAACTGGAACGTACATTCATTCACATCAGCAGTAATCGTAGCGGGTGCAGTGGCCATTGCATTTTCTAACGCTGGGTTAGCAAAGTGGGTCAAAGCATTAAATACGGAAACTGGTGTATTTGGAATGTATGTAATTACAGCCAATAACAAGCCACCCATGATGATGACCTTACGGCCAATCTTGTCTGACAAGCTACCGAATACAACGAAGAATGGTGTGCCGATTACCAATGAAGCAGCAATCAACAAGTTCGCAGTCTTAGCATCTACCTTCAATACTTGTGTGAGGTAGAACAAAGCGTAGAACTGACCTGTGTACCAAACCACTGCTTGACCTGCAACCAGACCAAACAATGCCAAGATAACAATCTTCAAGTTCTTCCATTGACCAAATGACTCTGTCAAAGGAGCTTTAGACAATTTACCTTCATCTTTCATCTTCTTGAAGGCGGGGGATTCGTTCATCGATAAACGGATGTAAACGGAAACACCTAACAAGGCGATAGATACGATGAATGGAACGCGCCAGCCCCAAACGTCAAAGTCTGCACCAGTTAATTCACGTGTGAACAAAATCACTAACAAGGATAAGAACAAGCCAAGTGTGGCTGTTGTCTGAATCCAAGCTGTGTATGCACCACGACGTCCGTGAGGAGCGTGCTCAGCAACGTAAGTTGCAGCACCACCGTACTCACCACCCAAAGCCAAACCTTGAAGCATACGTAATGCGATCAAGATCACAGGAGCGGCAACACCGATAGTGGCGTAGTTAGGCAGAATACCAACGATAAACGTAGCACCACCCATGATGAGGATCGTCACCAAGAAGGTGTATTTACGACCAATCAAATCGCCTAAGCGACCGAATACCAGAGCGCCGAATGGGCGAACGATAAAACCGGCAGCAAACGCAAGCAATGCAAAAATGAAGGCTGAGCCTGCATCTAAGCCAGAGAAGAACTGCTTGGCGATAACGGCAGCCAATGAACCGTAAAGATAAAAGTCATACCACTCAAAAACCGTACCTAAAGAGGAAGCAAAAATAACTTTGCGTTCTTCAGCGGTCATTGGGGCTGCTTTAGTTGATGTTGACATCAGTAGCTCCTAACTATTTTTATTGAAATAAAAAACAACGGGTCGATTATGCTTTGAAAAAATTCAAAGAAATCCACTAGTTAGGGTAATTCCCCATCAAATCGAATCGGGGTTTTCCCGATAAATGTGGATTTGTTGCAACGCATTCGTTGCATTCTCATGAAACGCACTTGCACCAAGATATTGCAAGCAGCCCAATTCAGGTGCAACTGAAATAAAACACCTCCTTGTATCCCGATTTAATAGCGTTTGCAGTCCGTACCCGGTAGTGCACTAAAAATAATTAATTAAGGAGCAATACAAATGAAAAGACGTGACTTTTTAAGTAAAACCGCATTAGGCGCAGCTGCTGGCGTACTAGCAGCTCCGGCCATCGCTCAATCCATGCCTGAAGTGAAGTGGCGCTGCGCTTCTAGCTTCCCAAAAAGCCTAGACACAATTTATGGTGGTGGCGAATATATTTCTAAGCGCGTCGCAGCGCTGACCGATGGCAAGTTTCAAATTCGTATTTTTGGGGCAGGTGAGATTGTTCCAGCATTTGGTACTGTTGATGCCGTTCAACAAGGCACTGTAGAGTGCACTCACACTGCCGGCTATTACTTCGTTGGTAAAAATAAAACGTTTGCGTTTGACACTACCGTTCCCTTCGGAATGAACCAACGCCAGCAAAATGCTTGGATGTACTGGGGTGGTGGCTTGAAGCTACAACGTGAGTTCTTACGCGACTACAACATTGTCTCCTTCCCAGCAGGTAATACTGGTACACAAATGGGCGGCTGGTTTAAAAAACCTGTCAAAACAGTAGCTGACCTCAAAGGTCTGAAAATGCGTATTGCGGGCTTAGGCGGCGAGGTGATGTCACGTCTAGGCGCCATCCCTCAGCAAATTGCTGGTGGTGATATTTATCCCGCACTAGAAAAAGGTGTGATTGATGCCGCCGAGTGGGTTGGTCCTTATGACGATGAAAAACTAGGCTTTTACAAGATCGCGCCTTACTACTACTACCCAGGATGGTGGGAAGCGTGCTCCATGTATTCCATGTACGTCAATATTAAGGAATGGGAGAAGTTGCCGAAGCAATATCAAGAGGCTTTCACTTCAGCCTGTGCGGAATGCAATATCGACATGATGGCCGAGTACGACTACAAGAATCCAATTGCGCTCCAAAGCTTAATCAAGAATGGCGTAAAGCTCCAATCCTATTCAACAGAAATCATGAAAGCAGCCTCCAATGCTGCGTTCGAGATGTATGAAGAAGAGGCAGCCAAAAACCCATCGTTCAAGAAAATTTATGAGCCATGGAAGAAATTCCGCAACGACCAGATGCTTTGGAACAAGGTTGCAGAACAGACTCTGATGAGCTTCATGTTAACTAACCCAGTCAAATAAGAAATCACCGATAAGTTGATATGCCAAAACAATTATTACTTTTCTCAAGTTTCGTTGATCGCCTGAATGACCGTTTTGGTGTATTAGCGAGTTGGTTGGTATTGATAGCTGTACTGGTCAGCACTGCAAATGCGCTGATCCGGTACGGCTTCAATATCAGTTCGAATGGCTGGTTAGAAGCGCAGTGGTATTTATTCGCCGGGATGGTGATGTTTGGTGCCGCCACTACGTTTCGACTAAATGAACATGTTCGGGTAGACGTGCTTTATGCACTCTATCCAAACAGGGTTCGTCTGTGGTTAGATTTCTGGGGGGGTATTATTTTCTTCCTGCCGGTGACCATCATCATTGGCTACTACTCCTGGGAATTTTTCATCACCTCCATTATTCAAAATGAAACCTCAAGCAATCCTGGCGGCCTCATTCGCTGGCCAGTTAGAGGCGCTATTACTCTAGGCTTCTTCTTGCTGACCCTTCAGGGTCTCTCTGAAATTATCAAGCGATACGCAGCCATCATCGGCGTAATCAAAATCGATCCTAAGTACGAAAGACCTTTGCAATGATTAGTCATGATCTGATGGCCCCCATTATGTTTGGGGGTTTAGTTGTATTTTTATTGATTGGATATCCAGCAGCCTTTTCACTTGGCGCAGTTGGCTTATTCTTTTCTTTCATCGGCATTGAGATGGGCATGTTTCAGCCCACTTTTTTGCAGGCGCTACCGGATAGAGTCTTTGGTATTCTTTCGAATGACCTTTTACTATCTATTCCCTTCTTCACCTTCATGGGGGCCATTCTTGAAAAGTGCGGCTTAGCCGAAGACATGCTTGAGGGCTTAGGTCAATTATTTGGTCCTATTCGAGGTGGACTTGCCTATGCGGTAATTATTGTTGGCGCAATTTTAGGCGCCATTACTGGTACCGTGGCAGCTTCTGTCATTGCCATGGGCTTGATCTCCTTGCCAGTGATGTTGCGTTACGGATACAACCCACGAGTGGCAACTGGCGTTATTGCAGCTTCTGGCACGATCACTCAGCTGATTCCTCCTTCGCTAGTACTGATCGTACTTGCTGATCAATTAGGTAAATCTGTTGGCGACATGTATGCCGGTGCTATTGGACCATCCATTATCCAAGTGACACTCTTTTGCTTGTTTATCTTCTTCTTATCTATCTTTAGACCGCAGGATGTACCGGCTCTACCACCAGAGGCTCGCCCGAAAATTGACTGGAAGTTATTCAAGAAAATTCTGTGGGGAATCGTCCCTTCAATTGCACTGATCTTCTTGGTTCTCGGAACAATTCTGATGGGTCTTGCTACACCTACTGAAGGTGGCGCAATGGGCTCAGTTGGCGCTTTAATTCTGGCGGCAATGAATAAGCGTTTACAAAAGGCATTGGTCTGGGAAGCGATGACTTCTACCATGCGCATTAATGCCATGGTGATCTTCATCCTCATTGGCTCGACCGTTTTTGGCCTAGCATTTAGAGGTGTAGATGGTGATCTATGGATTGAGAACTTACTGTCCGGCCTCCCAGGCGGTCAAGTTGGCTTCTTAATCGCAGTGAATTTGTTTGTATTTTTCCTAGCCTTCTTCTTGGATTATTTTGAGATCGCCTTCATCATTATTCCTTTGCTGGCCCCAGTTGCTGAAAAACTTGGGATTGATCTCATTTGGTTCGGCGTGTTACTCGGCGCAAATATGCAAACTTCGTTCATGCATCCACCATTCGGATTTGCATTGTTCTACTTGCGTGGTGTGGCACCAAAATCTCTCAAGAGTTCTGACATTTACTATGGGGCACTACCTTGGGTTGGTTTACAACTCATCCTGGTTGCCATCATTATCTTTATCCCAGAAACTGTGACTTATTTTGTCGATAAGCCTGCAGCTGTCTTTGATGCTAATGGCCCATCTGTTGATCCATTAGCTGGTGTAGAGCAAAATGAGATCACAATGGACTCAAGCGCAGATATTGAACGTCAGCTTAGAGAAAATAAATAAGATTCATATTGAGACAGTAGTCAAAGGGGTTTGAGTAATGCAACAAAAATGGGGAATTCGAGGGATGGCGGTAGCGCCACACTCACTAGCATCTGAGTCAGCGCTTGCGGTACTGCATGAAGGTGGGAATGCACTAGAAGCAATGGTTGCTGCAGCTGCAACTATTGCCGTTGTTTACCCTCACATGAACTCGATTGGCGGCGACTCTTTTTGGGTGGTTCATTCCCCGGGCAAAACCATGGGCGGAATTGATGCCTGTGGCGCAGCGGCTGGCTTAGCAACTAAACAGTGGTATGCCGAGCGCGGAATCACTAAGACTATTCCATTTCGAGGTGCCATTGCCGCTAATACGGTTGCAGGCACCATTTCCGGCTGGGGCGCCGCGCAAAAGCTTTCAAAACAAGGTTTAGGTGGAAAGCTCCCGCTCTCTCGCTTGCTGGCAGATGCCATTCACTACGCAGAAGCTGGTGTTCCGGTCACTTTTAGCCAATCAAGCTTGACTGAAAAAAAGAGGCCTGAATTAAGCTCCATCCCTGGATTTGCTGAAACATTTTTAGTGAATGGCAAAGCGCCCGAAGTAGGCAGCATCTTCAAACAAGAACGTCTTGCTAAAACCTTGCGTCAAATTTCTCGCAAAGGAACCGAAGATTACTACCGTGGTGATTTAGCTGAATTACTTGCCAAGGAGCTTACCGATATTGGTAGCCCTCTCAGGTTGTCGGATTTGCATCGCCATCAAGCCAAACTCATTGACCCGCTTGAACTCAAACACAGCATGGGGAATGTCTACAATATGACGCCGCCAACCCAAGGCGTTGTGTCTTTGATGATCATCGGCATATTAGATCAACTTAATCTCAAGCGCTTTAAGGTTGATAGTTCTGAGTATGTTCATCACTGTGTTGAAGCTACCAAACAAGCTTTCAAGGTACGAGATCAATTTGTTACTGATCCAGCGTACATGACAAAAAATGCACAGTCTTTCTTATCGCCCACCTTCCTAAAGAAGCTGGCAAAAAATATTGATCCTGAAAAAGCTTTACCTTGGGGTCAAGGTAAAGGACCTGCAGATACGATTTGGATGGGTGTGGTTGATGGCAATGGCAATTGCGTCTCATTCATTCAAAGTATTTATCACGAGTTTGGTGCCGGCATCGTGCTACCCAAGTCTGGCGTGAACTGGCAGAACCGAGGATGCAGCTTCTCGCTGGACCCCAAAACACTCAATCACCTCGAACCCTATCGCAAACCATTTCATACATTGAATCCAGCCATGGCTTTATTTAAGGATGGGCGATCAATGGTGTACGGCACCATGGGTGGCGATGGCCAACCCCAAACTCAGTGCGCCGTCTTTACTCGTACAGCGACATATGGACTTGATCCACAAGATGCGATTAGCCGCCCGCGTTGGTTACTTGGCAGAACCTGGGGGCAAACTAGCGATAGCTTGAAGTTAGAGTCGCGCTTCAGCCCATGGGTTGCCAAAGAACTGCATGCCCTTGGGCACGAAATTGAAATGCTCGATGCCTTTGATGAAACCGTTGGTCACGCAGGCTGCATTATTCGGGATCCATCTGGAACCTTACACGGCGGCTGGGATCCCCGCAGTGATGGTGCTGTTAGCGCGTTTTAGTAATAAATAATTTGGGTACGCGCAGATCCCAGTAAATGGCAGCTGCGCGTAGTCCAAAAATAGCGAGCATACAAATTACTGATCCCTCGAGCGTGAACTCAGGAAAGAAATTCAGAATCAGAATGTACAAGAGGCAACCCAGCGTTACAGGGATTGCATAAAGCTCGTGCGACATGAGTAGTGTTTTTCTGCCAGCCAAGATGTCACGCAAGAGACCGCCGCCAATAGCAGTCACTACCCCAAGAATCACTGGGGCAACAGGTAAACCAAATCCTAAATTCCAAGCCTTATCTGCACCCTGAATGCCAAACAAGGCTGCACCAAGTCCATCGATATAAAGCATCCAGCGATAGATCTGAGGTTGCGTAAAAAAAGATTCGGCCACAAAGGTGACAATGCATGCACCCAATGCCACCCAAATATAAATCTGGGCAATCGACCAGAAAGCGGGCACCTCCAAAATAATGTCCCTCAGCGTTCCACCACCAATAGAGGTGATCACCCCTAAAACCAGAACACCAAAAAGATCAACCCCTCGATCGGCGATAGCCAGAACACCTGTCACCGCAAAAGCAATCGTGGCAATAATGCCAATCCAGAAATTAATTTGATCCATGGCATCTAGTCTAAATCACCGACACCAGCCAAACAATGAAGTCCTCAATATACTGGGGGTAATGCCATCAAGGAATCTCTTACATGAAAACTCAGCTTTATAGCTTTTGGCGTAGCTCAGCAGCTTTTCGGGTGCGCATTGCCCTGAACTTAAAAGGCATGGGGTACGAGGTGATTCCAGTCAATATTGTTAAAAGTGGAGGCGCTCAAACTGCTGGCGAATATGCCAACAAAAACCCCAATCGCTTAGTACCCCTTTATACCGATGGTAATCATACGATTCATCAATCTCTTGCCATCATTGAATACCTTGATGAAATTCAAGAAAATCCTCCCCTGCTACCACGGAGTGCAATTGATAGAGCATGGGCGCGTTCATTAGCAATGGATATTGCGATTGATGTTCACCCACTTGGCAATATCAGGGTATTGCGCTACCTCATGAAAAATTTAGGCGTGAGCGCAGAAGCAAAAGATGCCTGGGGTCAACATTGGATGACCTTGGGACTAGAGAGTCTAGAAAAGCAATTAAGCTCAGACTCGAGAGTTGGCCGCTTTGCTTACGGCGATCAGCCCAGCTTGATTGATATTTGTTTGGTGCCACAAATCTTTAATGCGCTCAGCGCAAAAATGGATATGAAAACCTATCCAACGCTAATGAAGATCTTCAATGAGTGTATGAAGTTACCGGCATTTATTTACGCCTCTTGGGAAAATCAAATAGATGCCGAGGGATCAAACCCCCTTACTCCACCACAAGAATAAAGACAGTGTTAGCAAAGATCCCACTGTCGTTAAGAGCACCACTCGAGAAATAATTCTGCCATCTGCGCTGTAATACTGAGCCAACATAAATGGCCCTGTACCAGTAGGAAGAGCGGCCAAAATGACAACAGCATTTACCCACAAAGTAGGCAAATCTAAGATTGGGCTAGCGATTAACCAAGCTACTAGAGGCTGAATAATCAGCTTTGCAAAACCAATACCCCAGGCTTGTTGAGGCGCTGAATTTTCTTTCTGCATCAAAAACAAGCCAATAGAAACTAAGGCGCAAGGCGTTGCAGCTGCAGCTAAGAAAGAGATCACTTGCGCTAATGGGTCATACAAAATCAAGTCAGTAGATGACCATACCAAACCCGCAACTGGCGCAATCAATAATGGATTTGTGCACAGAGACTTCAATACATTCCAGACAATTTCATGAGATTTTTTGTGGGACTGCACACCGACTTCGATGAGGACAGTTGCTATGGCAAACATCACAAAAACAATAAAGGTCGCAATGATTGCTGGCGCCAAACCATCTTGACCAAGCGCTAAAACACAGAGTGGGATGCCCATATATCCCGTATTGGAGTAAGACGCACTCAAACCTGAAAAACTAGCAGCAGCTAAGTCTCGATTACGGGTCCAAGTAACTACCAACACCAAAATAAACACTAGTAAGCAACTCAGAAAGAAAGCAGTAATGAAGCCAGGCTGCCAAAGTGTTTGCCAACTACTACTGGATGCGAAATTAAATAATTGTGCGGGCAAGGCCAGCCAAACGACAAAGCGATTTAATTCAATGGATGCGCTTTCACCCAACTTACCGGTTCTGCCACAAATGTAGCCAATCAGAATCAGCGCAAATACTGGGAAGACAACATTGAAAACGTAGAACAATTTAAATGTGCTTTTCTAGATCAAGCAATTTTCTTCAGGGTCTTCTGGTATCGCTGTGCGTTTTTGACGTAACGCCCTGCAATATCTTCAATACCCGCTATCTGCTCTGGGGTTAGCGTCTTCACTGCCTTGGCCGGAGAACCTAAAATCATCGAGCCATCAGGAAATTCTTTACCTTCCGTGACTAGTGCGCCAGCGCCCACCAAGCAGTTCTTACCAATTTTGGCGCCATTCAAAATCACGGCACCAATACCGATCAAGCTACCATCACCGACATGACAACCATGGAGCATCACTTGATGCCCAACGGTAACTTGCTTGCCAATGATGAGAGGGTAGCCAGGGTCAGTATGCAAAATCGATGCATCTTGCACATTGCTACCCTCGCCAATTTGAATGAGATCGTTGTCACCACGGATAACCACCTTAGGCCACACGCTTGTATTGCGATGGAGCTCGACCCTACCGATCACTTCTGCGCTCTCAGCAACCCAAGCTCCCTCATCTAAGCGGGGAGTATTTCCATCTAGTTCAAATATAGCCATGACTCATTATAGGTAATGGCTATATTGAAGCGGATCTACCAGTTAGGCTCGCGATCAGGAGTAGAAGAAATCCGGTGAATACTCAAATCAGCACCCTCAAACTCTTCCTCTTGTGACATCCGGATGCCTAAAACAGCCTTAAGCAATCCGTAGACCACAAAACCACTAATCAGAGCAATCGCCACCCCTAGGCCGCTACCAATCAGCTGCCCCAGGAAAGTTACGCCCCCAATACCACCCAGCGCTTTTGCTCCAAAGATGCCCGCAGCTAAACCACCCCATAAACCGCATAGGCCATGCAGCGGCCAGACACCCAAAACATCATCAATCTTCCAGCGGTTTTGTACTAAGGTAAACATGTAGACAAAAAGAGCGCCCGCAATTAATCCGACCACTAAAGCGCCCATGGGATGCATTAAGTCTGAGCCCGCACAAACTGCTACCAAGCCAGCTAAAGGACCGTTGTAGGTAAAGCCCGGATCATTGCGACCAATAACCCATGCAGCCAAAGTGCCACCCACCATTGCCATCAAAGAATTCATGGCAACTAAGCCGCTGACCTTATCAATCGTCTGCGCACTCATGACGTTAAATCCAAACCAACCTACCGCCAAAATCCAAGCGCCAAGTGCCAAGAACGGAATGCTTGAAGGAGGATGTGCTGCAACGTTGCCATCTTTGGTGTAACGACCGCGACGCGCACCTAAAAGCATAACTGCCGGCAAAGCAATCCAACCACCGACTGCGTGCACAACGATAGAGCCTGCAAAATCATGAAACTCTTCACCAGTCAGCGACTTAATCCATGCCTGAATGCCGTAATGCTGATTCCAAGCAATACCTTCAAAGAAGGGATAAATGAAACCCACCAAAACAAAAGTGGCGATGAGCTGCGGATTAAACTTAGCTCGCTCAGCAATGCCACCTGAAATAATGGCAGGAATAGCAGCAGCAAAAGTAAGCAAGAAAAAGAATTTAACTAATTCATAGCCATTCTTTTCAGCCAAGAGTTCTGCGCCTGAGAAAAAGTCCACTCCGTAGGCAATGCTGTAGCCAATAAAGAAATAGGCAATAGTTGAGACAGCAAAGTCGACCAAGATTTTTACTAAGGCATTGACTTGGTTCTTTTTACGAACGGTACCCAGCTCGAGAAAAGCAAACCCTGCATGCATGGCCAGAACCATGATGGCGCCGAGCAAGATAAACAAGACATCACTGCCTGATTTCAAATTTTCCACTGAAATAACCCCCCATGTTTTTTGCATCATTATGGGGAATATAAAGACCGAATTTGGGCATCAATGCACTTATTTAGTGCAATTTAAGGTCCTCGAGATGGTTTATCATCAAATTTACATACACCCAAGGGAGAACCCATGAAAAAAGTTTTAGTTCTGTTAGCTGCTTTAGGCGCATTTTCTGGCCTGGCTCAAGCCCAAGAAAAAGTTCAGGTACTGAGCACTCAAGAGCTAGTGAACGTTTGCAAATTACCAGCAAGCCCAGAATCTCGTAGCTTTTGCGTAGGCTACACAACAGCTATTTACGACACTTATTTAGCTACACGTCATCCAAAGCACGCTAAGCCTTACATTTGCGTTAAGCAACCAGCGCCGTCACGCGATGAAGTTATTGGTGAATTTGTAAAATTTGGCCAAACCAATCAACAGACTGCTGATAAACCAGCCTCCGGTGTTTTCTTGGGCTTCTTGGCATCACGCTTTCCTTGCGCCAAAAAATAATTCAAGACGCTTAGCCAATTCAATACTTAAAGACATAAGGAACAGTTGATATGAAAAAAATTATCGCTATTACTGCTGCAACCCTAGCAATCGCAGGTTGCTCTAACATGAGCAACACAGAGCAACGCACATTATCTGGTGCCGGCATCGGTGCAGCTGCTGGTGCAGTTGGCACAGCTATTTTCCACGGCAATCCAATCTGGGGTGCAGTTGGTGGTGCAGCAGTTGGTGCAGCATCTGGTTATGTATACGATGCCTACAAAAAAGAGCAGGCTTCTGAATACAACTCTGGTTACAACGCTGGAAAAAATAATCAGCCAGCTAAAGCTCCTCAGTAATACCTAGGTGGCTTTATACGCTAGATTAAGTTCTGGCTGAAGTAAAACAAAAAACCCGACCTGCGAAATGCAAGTCGGGTTTTTCTTTAGGGCTTTGGCAGCTTAAGAAAGCAACAGCTGATTAATGCGCTTCACATAAGCAGCGGGATCATTTAACTGACCGCCCTCAGCCAATAGAGCTTGATCAAACAAGACTTGCGTCCACTCATCAAAATGCTGGTCATCTGACTTCAACTTGAGGAGCAAGGGATGCTCAGGATTAATTTCCAAAATGGGTTTGGTATCAGGCGCTTGCTGGCCCGCAGCTTTGAGCATGCGTAATAGATTTCCAGAGAGCTCATTCTCATCAGAAACTAAACATGCTGGAGAGTCTGTCAAGCGGAAGGTCACGCGTACATCCTTGACCTTATCCTCTAATGCTGTTTTCATGCGATCGAGCAAGTCTTTGAAATTCTTCTCAGTTTCTTCGTGCTCTTTCTTTTCCTTCTCATCGCTGAGGTTGCCCAGATCAAGTCCACCTTTTGCCACCGAGGTCATGTGCTTGCTATCAAACTCAGTAAAGAAAGATAGCATCCACTCATCCACTCGATCAGAGAGCAATAAAACCTCAACCCCCTTCTTGCGGAAAATTTCCAAGTGCGGACTGTTTTTAGCGGCATTAAAAGTGTCGCCAGTAACGTAATAAATCTTGTCTTGACCATCTTTCATGCGCGAGACATATTCAGCCAAGGAAGTAGTTTGATCCGAAGAATCAGTATGCGTACTGGCAAAACGTAATAGCTTGAGAATTCGCTCTTGATTTGACTGATCTTCGCCTATCCCCTCCTTCAGAACTTGCCCAAACTGAGTCCAGAAGGTGCGGTACTTTTCTTTCTTGGCTTCGTCATCACTATTGGCCAACTCTTCCAACATACTGAGTACGCGCTTAGTAGAGCTTTCACGGATGATTTTGACATCGCGCGATTCCTGCAGAATTTCACGGGAGACATTTAAAGGCAGGTCTGTTGAATCAATCACGCCCGTAACAAAACGCAGATACATTGGCATTAATTGCTCGGCATCATCCATGATGAACACCCGCTTCACATACAACTTAATACCACCCCGTTTATTGCGGTCCCATAAATCAAATGGTGCACGCGCGGGCACATATAACAGTTGCGTAAATTCACTGCGCCCTTCAACCCTGTTTAGGGAGTAGCACAAGGGGTTTTCGTAGTCATGTGATAAGTGTTTATAAAACTCGTCGTACTGCTCTTCAGTGATTTCAGACTTTGAGCGCGCCCATAAAGCACTAGACTGATTAATACTCTCGAGCTCGTCCTTGATCACTTGCTCTTTTTTATCCGCGTCCCACTCTTCTTTATTCATCTGAATAGGTAAAGAGATGTGATCGGAATATTTACGAATAATTGACTTGAGCTTATGAGTCGAAAGAAAATCGTCCTCACCTTCGCGAAGATGCATCGTGATTGATGTTCCGCGTTGTGGGCGATCAATACTCTCCACTGTAAATTCGCCTGAGCCATCAGATTCCCAGCGAACACCATCAGTTGCCGGCAGGCCCGCTCTTCGAGTCTCGACAGTAATGCGGTCGGCCACAATAAAGGCCGAATAGAAGCCCACGCCAAACTGACCAATTAAAGCGGCATCTTTTTGCTGATCACCAGAGAGCTTAGAGAAAAATTCTTTTGTACCAGAGCGAGCAATAGTTCCTAAATTGGAAATCACTTCATCGCGACTCATACCAATACCGTTATCCGAAATCGTGACGGTTCTGGCGGTTTTATCAAAACTAACCTTAATCTTAAGGTCAGGGTCATCGCCATACCAATCGGGATGCTCGATCCCCTCAAAGCGGAGCTTGTCTGAAGCATCAGATGCATTTGAGATTAACTCACGAAGAAAGATTTCCTTGTTGGAATACAAGGAATGAATCATTAGTTGTAAAAGTTGCTTTACCTCGGCTTGAAAGCCTAAAGTTTCTTTACTGGCTACAGTCATGCGTATTCCCTCTTAATCAATGAACATAACCCCCAGTAAATGGGGGCTATTTAATGCATTTCAAGGTCTATCTCAGCAGAATTTATCCCGAGTGCGGCTTTGTATGCTTCTCTGTCACGGGCAATTCCGCTTTTTTCCAGGCGCTAAACCCGCCCTCTAGATGACAAACCCCGGGAACACCCATTTTTTGAAGGGTTTCTGTTGCTAGGGCAGAACGCCACGCGGATGCGCAATAGAGCACCAGGCGCTTACCCTCTCCAAAAACCGACTTGTAATAAGGGCTGTCTGGATCAACCCAAAATTCCAACATGCCTCGGGGCGCATGAATTGCACCGGGAATCATGCCATCTCTCTCCAGCTCCCTCACATCCCGAATATCTACAAAAACTGTGTTTTCATCATTCAGGAGTTTCTGGGCTTGCTCCAATGGCACAGTCACAATGTGAGCCATCGCATTTGCAATTAATTCTTGATAGCCTAATTTCAATTTCATCAAAATCTCCAAAATTGCCAGTACTTTTATTTACTTAATTTTAAGAAAAGTTCCTGGACGCTGTCCTGATAACATGTACCCATGAACTTTACCCCTACAGAGCTTGGTGCAAGCATTATTTTTGCTATTGCAGTGCTGCATACTTTTTGCACCTCGTATTTTGAAGCGCTCGCTAAAAAATCCCCGAGGCATGCCGGCCTATGGCACCTGCTTGGCGAAGTAGAAATCGTCTTTGGATTTTGGGCAGCCATACTCATTATTTTTATGTGGCTTGCAAATGATTTAGCCGCAGCAAAAGAGTACGCCAATCAACGGAACTTCACGGAGCCCCTGTTTGTTTTTGCCATCATGGTGGTAGCGGGTAGTAAACCCATTCTGCATTTTGCTACTCAACTTCTATACAAGCTCGGCCATGTAATGCAATTGATCTTGCGTACTAAGCAAGCCCCAACTCTGTATTTCTTAACTCTCAGCATTACTCCTTTGCTAGGCTCGCTTATCACCGAGCCAGCAGCAATGACACTAGCAGCATTCTTATTGCGAGATCTAGTCTATCGCCACAAATGCTCTACCCCTCTTTTATTTGGCACTCTAGGTGTGCTGTTCGTCAACATCTCCATTGGCGGCACGCTCACCAATTTTGCGGCACCACCCGTCCTCATGGTCGCCTCCACTTGGGACTGGAGCACCGCCTTCATGTTTACCAACTTTGGTCTTGAAGCGACGATTGCGATTTTTATCAACGCAACAATTGCAACATTAATCTTTCACAAGCAACTGATTGAGCCCACCAGCAAATCTGATCACACCCGTATTCCACTCACCATCACTGCAATCCACCTACTCTTCTTACTGGGTATTGTCAGTTTTGCACATGATCCAGTGATTTTTATGTGGTTGCTACTCTTTTTCATTGGCTACACCACTGCCTACCCAAAACATCAAAGTCCACTCATCTTGCGGGAAGCTTTGCTAGTGGGCTTCTTCTTGGCTGGACTGGTAGTGTTAGGTGGCCTGCAAGGTTGGTGGCTACAACCCATTCTGGAAACCATGAGTCCCACCGCAGTGTTCTATGGCAGCCTAGCATTAACTGCGATTACTGATAATGCGGCACTCACCTATTTAGGCTCATTGGTGCAAGGTACTTCACCAGAATTCAAGTTGGCTTTAGTTGGTGGTGCAGTTGCTGGTGGTGGCTTGACCGTCATTGCCAATGCCCCCAACCCCGCAGGACTAGCCATTTTGCGCAGTTACTTCCCAAATGCATCAGTTTCCGCGGGACTGCTGTTTGTAGCTGCCATTCCACCAACTATTGTTGCGATTCTGGCCCTAAGACTGCTCTAAACGTCTTATCCCGTAAAATCTGAGCTTCGCCCCCAGTTATAAATCTGAGAACGGCATATGAAAAAGCTCTATATCAAAACCTTTGGCTGTCAAATGAACGAGTACGACTCGGGCAAGATGGCCGACCTCTTACATGCCGATGAAGGCATGGTCATGACCGACACACCAGAGGATGCGGATGTTGTTCTACTAAACACCTGCTCGATTCGCGAAAAAGCAGAGGACAAAGTATTTTCTGATTTAGGGCGCCTGCGTGAGCTCAAGAAAACTAAACCGAATTTATTGATTGGTGTGGGCGGTTGCGTTGCCAGTCAAGAAGGTCAACAAATTATTAGTAGGGCGCCATATGTCGATGTAGTCTTTGGCCCGCAAACACTGCACCGCTTATCTGACCTGATTACACAACGTCGCGAGACCGGTAGACCTCAGGTAGATATTTCTTTCCCAGAAATAGAAAAGTTTGATCACTTACCTGCTTCTCGTCAAACTCGTGGCTCAGCGTATGTTTCTATTATGGAAGGCTGCTCAAAATATTGTAGCTACTGCGTGGTTCCTTACACTCGCGGCGAAGAAGTATCACGCCCCTTTGACGATGTATTAACTGAGGTGGCTGGTCTTGCAGCTCAAGGCGTGAAAGAGATTGTTTTGCTTGGCCAAAATGTGAATGCCTACCTTGGCAAGATGGGTGGCAGTGAAGAGATTGCAGACTTTGCATTACTAATTGAATACATCGCGGAAATTCCGGGCGTTGAAAGAATTCGCTTTACAACCAGCCACCCGAAAGAATTTACACAGCGCTTAATTGATGTCTATGCAAAAGTTCCTAAGTTAGTAAGTCACTTGCACTTACCGGTGCAGCACGCATCCGACTCCGTTTTGTCTGCGATGAAGCGCGGCTATACAGCATTGGAATACAAGAGCATTATTCGCAAGATGCGCGCTGTAAGGCCCGACCTAACGCTCTCCAGCGACTTTATTGTGGGCTTTCCTGGTGAGACTGATGAGGACTTTGCAAAACTACTCAAGATGGTTGAAGTGCTCAATTTTGATAATAGCTTTTGCTTTATCTTTAGTGCGCGTCCCGGCACCCCCGCAGCCAATCTGATCGATGACACTCCTTATGAGATCAAACTCAAGCGACTACAAACATTACTTGCACTAGTTGAGTCACAAGCAAATCAAATAAGCAAAAATATGTTGGGCAATATTGAGCGAGTGCTTGTTGAAGGGCTTGCAAAAGATGGCGTGAACTTACAAGGTCGCGCCGCCAACAATCGCGTGATTCACTTTACTGCGCCTGCTGAAGATATTGAGACCCTCATCGGCCAAATAGTAGACATCCGTATTACCGAGGTGCTCAACTACACACTCCGGGGTGATCTCATTAGTGAATCCACCCTCACTCATGCTCATTAAGATGGCAAGCAAACAAGCATCCCCCTCTAAATTAGAGATCGATATTCAATTTGCTAGCCTCGCTATTGAAGATAAAGTACTTTCGATTGCTTCTGTGGCAATCATTAAAAAATGGGTAAAAGCAGCGGTCCAATTAAACGGTCTCATCACCTTGCGCTTTGTGAATGCGGCTGAAGGTAAAAAACTAAACTTTGCTTTTCGCAATAAAGACTATGCAACCAATGTCCTCACCTTCCCATATGAGCTTACTAAAAAGACTTTGCTTGCCGATATTATTTTTTGCCTTCCGGTAATTCAAAAAGAAGCATCTGAGCAAAGTAAATCGGCGAAGGCGCATTTGGCCCACCTCATTATTCATGGCTGTTTGCACGCTCAGGGCCTTGACCATGAGAACGATGCAGAAGCAAAGAAAATGGAAAGCAAGGAAATCATCTTGCTGAAATCCCTGGGATTTACCAATCCCTACGCACCCATTTAAGGCATCTTTGGTGCCTTCTTCATCGAATTTACATATTTCTACGATATTCTTACTACATGCCTGACCCCAACAAATCCCTTTTAGAGCGCTTGGCCGATTTTTTGACGCCACAGCCCACCAGCCCAGCAGAACGCCGTCAAGAACTGATTGATACCCTCAGAGAGGCCCAGACCGAGGGCCTGATTGATGCGGATGCCCTCTCGATGATCGAAGGCGTATTCCAGGTGGGTCAATTATGTGCTCGCGATATTTTGATTCCTAGGGCTCAGATTGACTGGATTGATATCAGTCAACCTTTGTCTGAAATTATTAAAAGTGTAATTACTGCAGCCCACTCTCGATTCCCTGTATTTGAAGGCAGCCGTGACAATGTCATTGGCACCTTGTTAGCAAAAGATTTGCTGCGTCACTCTAGTGAAAAAGATTTTCAAGTGCGTGATTGGCTCCGCCCTGCGGTCTTTATTCCAGAATCCAAGCGTTTAAGTGTTTTGCTGCGTGACTTTAAAGACAACCGCAATCACTTGGCTATTGTTGTAGATGAATACAGCGGTGTTGCTGGCCTTATTACGATTGAAGACGTACTGGAACAAATTGTTGGCGACATTGAAGATGAGCATGATATTGATGAAGAGGCAGATAACCTAATCTCTTTAGATAATGGTGATATTCGAGTTAAGGGCATTACCGAGCTCGAGCAATTCAATGAGGCGCTTGGCACCCAATTTCATGATGATGATATTGAGACGGTTGCCGGCTTAGTCATTCAACATTTAGGGCGTGTACCGAAAATGGGTGAGCTAATTGAAATCGATGGAATTGAATTTGAGGTGCAACGTGCCGACCCAAGACAGATTCATATTCTGCTTGCAAGACAACTCCCGAAAAAATCTGCCTGAGAATTACCTTGATTGATCAGCAATCAACCAGACTGAGCAATAGCGTCAATTTATTGGCGCTTTTTTTTCTGGGGGCCTTACTGGCTGCAGCAGCAGAGCTTCCATATGGTGGCTGGATACAAATTCCTGTCTTGAGTTTGATTTGGTGGCGCATGCGTCAACAATCAATTCACTCCATTAAAAATCAATTTATTTCTGGCATGTCCTTTGGTCTAGGCTACTTTGTTCTAGGCTTGTGGTGGATCTACATCAGCCTGCATGACGTTGGGGGTATGCATAGTGCAGTTTCTTGCTTAGCCGTATTTTTACTGGCTGCAGGTATGGCTTTATTTTTTTCCAGTGCCGCTCTCTGCCTTTCTCTGCTAAGACGTAAATATTTAACAGGTCTGATGCTGGCAGCCTCTTGGGTGCTCGTTGAATACCTTCGCAGCGTAGTGTTAACTGGCTTTCCTTGGATGGGGTTTGCCGAAGCCCAATTCAATGGCCCCTTTGCGCCAGTGGCACCATTCTTCGGTGGACTAGCCTGCACGTTTTTAGTGGTGTGGATTTCTTGGGAGATCACGGAACTCAGGAAAAATGTTGTCTTTAGTTCTTCCTGCATTATTTCTGCAATTGTTCTTGCGCAACTTGCCAGCTTTTGGACTTTCACAAAACCCATTGGCGAGCCACTGAGTGTGCGTTTAATCCAGGGTAATTTTGAGCAAAGCCTGAAGTTCAACCCCAAGGCCATTGAAGAGCAACTTAGCTTTTACACCAACGCCATCGAGAGTCAATCAGCCGATCTCATCATTACTCCAGAGACTGCTTTTCCTTGGCCCCAAAGCAATCTTCCTACGGGCTTACTTGGATCACTTCAACAGTTTTCTAACAAAACCTCCAGCAACGTCTTGCTTGGAGTAATTGGGGAAACAAGCGGATCTACCGAAGTGAAATACACCAACCGTGCGCTGGGACTTTCTCCTGATGCGCCGAGCTATCAATATGACAAATCTCACTTAGTGCCTTTCGGAGAATTTATTCCACCCGGTTTTCATTGGTTTGTAAATGCCTTCCGAGTGCCTATGAGTGACTTCGCACGCGGCACATTCGAGCAAGCCCCTTTCAGTGTTATTCGCTCAGGCAAGGATACGATTCATGCAGCCATCACGATTTGCTATGAAGACGTCTTTGGCGGGGAATTAGCCTCCCGTATTCATTACAGCAGCAAGCCCGTCAATCTCTTGATCAATATGACTAATCTGGCCTGGTTTGGGGATTCTCAAGCACCAGCACAGCAATTGCGTCTATCTCAGCTACGCTCCTTAGAGACTGGTCTCCCAGCGCTGCGAGCCACCAATACCGGAATAACGGCAGCCCTTGGTCCGGATGGCAAAGTGCTGTCGCAACTAGGTGAATTTACTCAGGGCGTACTCAACTTAAAGATTCAAGCCTACTCAGGCACAACCCCTTACGTCATTTGGGGAAATGCCCCTATTTTGAGCTTTTCTTGCCTATTGCTCATCTTGGGTCTGATTCGCTCAAAACGAATCTAATCGCGATTTCATAGTTCACTAGCTTAGCCATGTAAAATCAAAGGCTTAGCCAGGTACATCATGCTTACTTTTCAGCAAATTATTCTCAAACTCCAAGATTACTGGGACCAACAAGGTTGCGCCCTATTGCAGCCTATTGACCTTGAGGTCGGTGCCGGTACATCTCACACAGCTACCTTCTTGAGGGCCATTGGTCCCGAGCCATGGAAAGCTGCTTATGTCCAACCTTCACGTCGACCAAAAGATGGTCGTTATGGGGAAAATCCAAACCGCTTGCAGCACTACTACCAATACCAAGTTGTGCTCAAGCCTGCGCCAGAAAATATTCTTGAACTCTATCTAGGCTCACTTGCTGCTTTAGGTCTTGATCTGCAAAAGAACGATGTGCGGTTTGTTGAGGATGATTGGGAAAACCCAACCCTCGGCGCCTGGGGTCTAGGCTGGGAAGTTTGGCTGAACGGCATGGAAGTGACACAGTTCACGTATTTTCAGCAAGTTGGCGGCATTGACTGCAAACCTGTTTTGGGCGAAATCACCTACGGTATTGAGCGCTTGGCGATGTACATCCAAAATTGTTCCAACGTATATGACCTCGTTTGGGCGGATGGCATCTCTTATGGTGATGTGTACCACCAGAATGAAGTGGAGCAGTCTTGCTACAACTTTGAGCACTCCAATACCGACTTATTGTTTGCAAACTTCACCAATTACGAAAGTGAAGCCAAACGTTTGATGGAAGTACCATTAGCTTTACCTGCCTATGAAATGGTACTCAAGGCTGGACATACTTTTAATTTACTGGATGCCCGTGGGGCCATCTCAGTGACCGAGCGTGCGGCTTATATCGGACGCATCCGCAATCTATCTCGTGCAGTAGCGCAGGCTTACTTCGAGTCTCGTGAGAAATTAGGATTCCCGATGTGCCAACGCCAATCCAAAGCCTAAGCAGCTCGATCTAATTATGAGTACAACGAATTCCCTCTCTCAATCAGACAATTTTCTGATTGAAGTATTTACCGAAGAGCTTCCACCGAAATCTTTGCGTCGCTTAGGTGATGCTTTTAGTGAAGGTATTTTTTCCACACTGAAGTCCGCTGGACTCTTGAGTGAAAACTCCGTTGCTAATAGCTTTGCTACACCGCGTCGCCTTGCTGTTCAAGTAACTAATGTCTTGAGCCAAGCCCCAGACTATCCGGTACGTGAAAAATTACTACCGACCAGCATTGCTTTTGATGCTGATGGAAAACCGACTGCGCCACTACAAAAGAAATTGGCCTCCTTGGGTTACGCTGATATTGACCTCTCCACCTTAGAAAAAGCCGGTGAAGGAAAAAATGAAGCGCTTTACCTCAATATTGTTGCCAAAGGGGCGGGTCTAGAACAAACCGCTCAACAAGCACTCGAGCAGACACTGAGCAAATTACCCATCGCCAAAATGATGCACTACCAAGTGCTCCAAAAAAATGGTGAGTTGGCGGATGTTGAGTTTGCACGTCCTGCACACCGCATCGTTGCTCTGCATGGGAAACAAACCTTGCATATCAGTGCACTAGGCATTGATGCAGCAAACCAAACAGAAGGTCACCGCTTTTTAGCTCCAGGCGTCATTACGATCGCCTCTGCAGATCAATATGAATCTGATCTCAGCACTAAAGCAAAAGTATTACCAAGCTTTAACAAGCGTCGTGAATTTATTGAATCTGCATTATTAAAAGCTGCTGGTCCTGATTTGGTATTGATGCCAGATAGCTTGTTAGATGAAGTGACCGCATTAGTCGAGTGGCCAGCAATCTATGAATGTCATTTTGATCAAGAGTTCTTGGAAGTTCCACAAGAATGCTTGATTCTGACAATGCAGACTAATCAAAAATACTTTGCTTTGACTGACAAGCAAGGTAAGTTACGCAACCGCTTCCTGATTGCTTCTAATATTGAGACTGATAAGCCAGAAGCAATTATTTCAGGTAACGAGCGCGTAGTGCGCCCACGTCTATCCGATGCACGCTTCTTCTTTCAACAAGATCAAAAGCGTCCACTGGCATCCCGTGTAGCTGATCTTGGAAAAGTGGTTTATCACAATCAGCTCGGCAATCAACTGGATCGCACCAAGCGCGTTCAAGGAATTGCTGCTGGCATTGCAAAAACCCTCTCAGCCGACGAGACGCTAGCCAGTCGCGCCGCTGAAATTGCTAAAACCGATTTGCTGACTGATATGGTCGGCGAGTTCCCAGAGCTCCAGGGCATCATGGGTCGCTACTATGCAACGCACGACGGCGAAAATGCCGAAGTGGCCTCAGCTTGTAGTGAGCATTACATGCCTCGCTTTGCTGGCGATGCATTGCCACAGACTCAAACCGGCACCATCCTAGCCATAGCGGACAAGCTAGAAACTCTCGTTGGTATTTGGGGTGTTGGTCTTTCGCCTACCGGCGATAAAGACCCCTATGCTCTTCGTCGTCATGCTCTCGGAATCTGCCGTCTCTTGCTAGAAAAGAATCTTAGCCTCAGCCTGCCTGACTTAATCGAACTAGCACGCAAACAATTTCCACAAAAAGACGTACAAGAAAAAGCTCAGGCGGAAGATATTTATGTCTTCATCATTGATCGTCTGCGTGCTTACTTACGCGACCAAGCAGTTTCTGGCAAGCCCTTTACAACTGAAGAGATTGATGCAGTACTAAGTCAGTTACCTTCCCAGCTCAATGATTTAATTGATCGCTTAACTGCTTTGCGTGAATTTAATGCCTTGGCCGAAGCTGCTCAGCTTGCTGCCGCCAATAAACGTATTAGCAATATCTTGAAAAAGAATGCTACTGCTATTCCGGCGAATTGCTCCAGCACACTCTTGCAGGTTCCTGCTGAAATCGCGCTATATCAAGCGCTGGAGAAAGTGACTCCAACACTGACAGCGGCTTACGAAAAACGTCAGTTCGTCGATCTATTGAAAGCACTCGTTGCTCTCAGCGCTCCAATTGATCAGTTCTTTGCTGACGTCATGGTGATGGATCCCAATCCAGAGTTGCGCGATAACCGCCTAGCTCTCTTGCAACAACTTCACCAGAAAATGAATCTTATTGCCGATCTCGGCAAATTAGCATGAGCATCAGCTCTTCTAAGCTAATCATTCTGGATCGCGATGGCGTGATCAATGAAGATCGAGATGATTATGTGAAGTCGAGTGATGAATGGATCCCACTCCCTGGCAGCCTTGAAGCAATCGCACTACTCAATCAAGCGGGCTATCAAATCGCAATAGCTACCAATCAGTCCGGCTTGGCACGAGGCTATTTCAATATTAACGATCTCCACGCCATGCATGGCAAGATGGACAAGTTGCTCAAGCCTTTAGGTGGTCACATCGATAGTATTTTTTTCTGCCCACATACCGATGCCAACGCATGCGATTGTCGAAAACCTCTTCCAGGGATGATGAAAGAAATTGCCCTGCGCTATAAAAAGAATCAGAGCACCACGCCTTTATCGGGGGTTCCGATTGTCGGCGACTCCTTGCGAGATCTGCAAGCAGGTGTTGCCTTAGGTGCCAGCCCGCATTTAGTATTAACCGGCAAGGGTAGTAAAACCTTGGATAAAGGCGGCCTACCTGAGGGCACACAGATTCATGCAGATTTGATGGCATTTGCGAATGCACTCTTACAAGATAAGGTTTAATGCCAATATGACTTTTATTCGCTCAGCTCTGTTTACCCTCTTCTTGCTGATATTTACACCGATCTGGTCAGTGCTCTGCATTCTTGTGTTCCCATTCCTCAATCCTGAGAATCGCTACCGCTTTATCGGACTCTGGAACAAGGTCGTCATTTGGCTCTTGCAACCCCTCTGCGGCATTCGTTACGAGATTCGCGGCATGGAAAACATGATGGCGGTTTTGGATAAACCGGTTGTCGTGCTGAGCAAACATCAATCTGCCTACGAAACCATTTTTTATATTGCTAAGCTTCCTAAGCAAGTTTGCTTCGTTTTTAAAAGAGAACTACTTTGGATCCCTTTCTTTGGCTGGGCTTTGGCCTTGCTTAAGATGATTCACATTAATCGCAATAGCAAAGAAACTGCCGCCCTCTCTGTAGTTAGTCAAGGCAAAAAGCGCTTAAGTGAAGGTAAATGGATTTTATTATTCCCAGAAGGCACTAGAACTCCAACTGGATCTCACCAGCCTTACAGTAAAGGCGGTGCAAGGCTAGCAAGTGCTACCGAGGCACTGGTGATTCCGATTGCCCATAATGCGGGGCGCTGCTGGCCCAAGAATAGCTTTCTCAAGCAACCTGGAACTGTAATTTTTTCAATCGGCCCTGCCATCAGCTCTACCGGAAAAACAGGCGGGCAGCTTCATCAAGAAGTAGAAAAATGGATCGAAGCTGAAATGCGGAAAATTGATCCTACTGCTTACCAGCAGAACCAGAGCTTAGTGGGCTAAAGTTTTAGCCCACTCAATGTAGCGCTCCACTGGAATATCTTGGGCACGCGCTTTTAATTCTGATTCAGATAAAGATAGTCGATCAGCAAAGGCTGATAAGTTAGTGCGCAGCATTTTTCTTCGTTGGGAAAACGCTGCTGCCACTACTTTTTCCAGCGCATGCCACTGCGCATCACTTAAGTTGAAATTCCTTCGCGGAATCATCCGCACTACAGCTGAGTTCACTTTAGGTTGTGGATCAAATGCCTCTGGAGGAACCTCTAAGACTTGCTCCATGTCATAGCGAGCTTGCAACATGACGGATAGTCGGCTGAATTCAGAACCACCAGCCTTGGAGACCATACGCTCAACCACTTCGGCTTGAAGCATGAATACCTGCTCATCAATCAGATGAGCAGCAGAGACAAGATGAAAGAGCAACGGAGAGGAGATGTTGTAAGGCAAGTTGCCAACTACCTTACATAAACCACTATTGGCTGGACGTGTATTTGCCCATTCCAAGAAATCAAACTTCAGGGCATCACCCTCAATGACATTCAGGCCTTTGAGATTCTCTTGATTCCAATAAGCCACCAAATCTCGATCAATTTCCAGAAGGTCCAAATGATCGAGATTGCTTAATAAAGGTCTTGTTAGTGCACCAAGTCCAGGGCCAATTTCAATCACGTGCATATTTTCACTAGGATTGATTGCGGCAATAATGGAATAAATGACTCCGGAATCCTGCAAAAAGTTTTGGCCAAATCGTTTACGAGCGCGATGCGTCATATCTTTAGATTCTTCATGTTTACCGCTAATTGATAGGCAAGTCGCAAAGCCTCTAACATGCTTCCTGACTCAGCAAGGCCTTTGCCAGCAATATCTAGCGCAGTGCCATGATCTACGGAAGTGCGAATAATTGGTAAGCCCAGGGTGACGTTGACACCTCCACCAAAGCTCACAAACTTGAATGGCGCTAAACCTTGATCGTGATACATCGCAATAAACGCATCCACAACATTTAGAGCCTTGGCATCAAACATCGTATCACCAGGATAAGGGCCGCTTACCTCAATACCGAGATCTTTTGCAGCTTGTATGGCAGGTGCAATCACATCAATTTCTTCGCGTCCAAGGTAACCTGATTCACCTGCATGGGGATTGAGTCCTGCGACACGAATTACAGGCTTAGCAATGCCAAATTTTGCCCGTAAGTCCCGATCGACAATCTGAATTGTTTCCAGAATATGCTGATAATTGAGTGTCCCTGGAACCTCAGCTAAAGGTAGATGTGTAGTAACCAAGGCTACTCGAAGTTCACGACTTTTCTGGAGGCCTAAAAAGCCCGTTGGCAATGTCGCACACAACATCATGACAACATGCTCCTGATGGCAAAGCTGAGCTAGATACTCAGTATGTCCGGTAAACAAGCCATCGCTTGAAGTAACCCCTTCATTGATCACACTTTTTTGTATGGGCGCAGTCACCATGGCATCAAAGCGTCCATCTAGACACCCCTTAACAGCGGCATCTAAGATATTGAGAACATACTGTGCATTGGCAGGATTGAGTTGACCAGCCACTACCGGAACAGCAAGAGGAATAGACTCCACCCTCAAGCGAGTTGATACTTCTTTAGGAATGTCAACTACCAAAAGTAAGCTTGGGTCTCCAAGCAAAGTAATCGCACTTGTAGATTGCTCTTGCAAAAAAGCGATTGCAGCTGCAATAGAGATCTCCGGACCAACCCCTGCGGGCTCTCCGGAGCTAATAACTAGGTTAACGGGGGCTAGCTGCTGGATCATCTGCGTTAATGATCTTCACCGTAGCGGTGTCACGCAATTCACGAAGCCAATCTTGATAAGCCTGTTCGAACTTACGCTCACGAATTGCAGCACGAGCAAATTGACGTTGCTTCTCTAGAGTCAACTGCGCCTCACGTCGTTCAAGCACCTGAATCAAATGCCATCCAAACTCCGTCTTCACTGGATTGCTGACATCGCCAATTTGCAAGCGGTTCATTGCTTGATCAAATTCAGGAACTAAATCGCCAGGACCCATCCAACCTAGATTACCGCCATTCGCCGCAGATCCATCTTCAGAGTATTTTTTAGCTAGCTCACCAAAATCAGCAGTCTTTGCGCGAACCTGATCGCGATAGCCTGCTAGACGTCTTTCAGCATCTTGGTCTGTTAAACCTGCACGACTACGTAATAAAATATGACGAGACAAAGTTTGCGTCACCATAATATTTTGGGGGGTGGAGGCATTCTCTTGAGGCGCAGCTTGCTGGGGCTCAGGCGCACCAGCAACCAATGCGCGACGATCTAACACCTTGAGGACATGATAGCCAGCAGGGCTCTTGACAACTGCGTTAGCAACTTGTCCGCTACCAGTATTTCTCACAGCCTCATAAAATAATTGTGGCAGACGATCGGGGGTTCGGTAGCCTAACTCCTGGAATTTAATTTTTGGATTGTCTTTGGCAGCTATCGCACCCAATTGCAAGAAATCAACATCCCCACGCGCTTCACGCAACAATGATTCAGCCATTTTCTTTGCCTCAGCTTGAGCGCCTGCGCCAGCACTCGCATCAGCGGGAATAAAGATCTGCGCAACATCGATTTCTTCTGGTTCACCTTTAGCGGCTGGAGTTGAGCGTGCTGGCTTTCCACCACCGGCTACTGCACGGTTACGATCGGTAATGAAATTATCTACCTCAGCATCCGAAATCTTGATTTTTCCCTCTACTTCACGTTCACGATAGCGACTAATAATCACATCATCATGCAGCATTTGGCGATACCGCTCATATGTACTGCCAGTGGCAGCTATTTTCACTTTTAACTCAGCAACTGTTAATTTATTTTTAGCCGCAATATCGCTAATAATTTTTTCGAGCTCTTTATTCGTAACTACTACACCTTCTTGCTCAGCATTTTGCAGCTGAATCTTTTCGATAATGAGGCGCTCAAGCACGGTCTTGCGTAAAGTGGCTGCGTCAGGAAGTTTACTTCCCTGTTTTTGTAAGGCGACAATGCGATCGTCAATTTCTTTACGTGTTACGTAGCCAGTGTTGACCACCGCCGCAACACCATCAATGTTGCGAATTTTGCTATCAGTTGAAGTTTTTGAACTATCTTGCGCGAACACAAGTTGAGATAGCAAGGCAGCACCAGCCAAAATCATAGCTACAAGAGCTTGGTTAAATCGATTCCTACGCATCATTGATAGTTCTCATATATTGAAGGTGGTATAGGCTTGGAGGTAGGCATATATCCGGGAACATTCAGCTTCATGATATCAACTGGATTGCTACCGGCGCTACCAAAACCCCTAAATTCTAGTTGGAATAGAACTTGAGTAGTTGTGATTTGTGAGGTGTTGAGCATCTGCGAATAAGCGCCCCGCAAAGTCCAACAGTCACGCGTCCACTCCAAAGCCACCAGCGTATTGAGAGTTTTGGTCGTTAAAGCATCATAACCCCAGCGGCCCAAGACAGATACCTCACGCGTAATAGGCCATTGCCCTGAAACATTGTATTGATCAGTAGTGGTTGCCGATGGAACAAACGCTTGGTTATTCTGAACAGATGCTTGTATTGGTGGAGACCAAACATTTCGATAGCCAAAATTTAGACTTCTTCCAGGCGTAGGTCGCCAACTACCACCTACAGTTGTTTGGACCAAGCGATTCAATTGCGTGTTGTACTGCCCAAACACATCTGTACTGAAGTTACCAAGCAAACGAACCGAAGCAGAGCCCAATGTGTCTGAATAGGTTGTAGGGTTTGCAATGGTGCCATTGAGACCCACTTTCTGCCCCGTAAAGGCTTGACGTTGTGCCAGTGTTACATTGGCTCGTTCTGCGCCTGTATTGGCCTCAATCATACGGCTGGTAATACCGCCGGTTAACTTATTGTTATCTGCAATACGGTCATTACCAACAAAAGTATTTTCACTAAAAATTTGACTTACGCCAAAACCGGCATCAGCCGTATCAAACAAAGGAGTTTGAGCCTGGCTCTCAAATGGCGTGTAAACATAAAAAGCTCTTGGCTCCATAGTGAGTAACATATCGCGCCCATAGAAGCCTTTTAACTCAGCGGCGTCTCTTTCAAATGCCAGCCCTGAATCCAGACTAAATGTCGGAATAGTGAAGCCTTGAGCGGCTGGTGCACCCACAGGGTTGTATGGTGTTACGTTGTAGGTATTTGACTGAAAACTCACTTTCGGAGTGATGTAGTAACCAGGCGTAATCTGGGGAAGGGCCATAGCGCCCTTAATCACTGTTCGATCAGCTTGGCTATAAGCACCCGGAGCAGTTGCCGCCAAGTTCCCACCAATATTGTAGGAAAAGCGCGTGAAATCAGTTGAAAAAGATGTTGCAGGGCCCGAGGGCAAGGTGATGTATTTCCCACTGGTATCAGCAACAGCTGGTGTTAAACGATTATTGTAGGCAGCTGTGACATTCGGCAGAATATTGTATGGAGACTGAACGGTCACCGTGGGATCCGGCTGTAAAGTCTGGAATGTCAGTGCTCTTGCCCCAACAGTCCAGTTACTCAAGCTCCCTGTTAAGTTCTTGGTAGTACCAACCTCTTGGCGAAACTGGTTGGTCACTGCACCAGCAATACTTTGTGAAAAGTCAGTTGGATATAAGTTATCCGAAACTCGTGCCACATTGGCATAACCAGTCCAGGCACCAGCAATCGGGATGCCACCCATGCCTAATAAATCACCGCTAAAGTTTTGCCTCTGTTGCCAGTCATAACGCCAACGATCCGTACCAGTTTTGCGATCGTAAGGTAGATAGTCACCCATTAAGTTACCAGAGTACTGCTTGTCCAAAAACTGATACTTCGCGCCCAACTGAACTCCACGTTGACCCATTACTCGAGGCAGCAAGAGTAAATCACGATTCGGTGCGATATTGACGTAGTAAGGCGTTGTCACATCGATACCATTATTGGAGTTGTAACCTGCTACAGGAGCCAGGATTCCAGAACGACGTTGATTGGATGTTGGCGCAGTGAAATAAGGAGCGTAAGCAATCGGTACATCAAAAAACCGCATAACACCGTTCGTACCAACCATCTCCTTTTGCTCGTTATCAATTTCCAAAGTACTCGCCGTGAAATACCAATCTAAGTTTTCTGGGGTACAGGTTGTGTAGGTGGCTTTATCAAACACAAATACATCAGGGGTTTCAATCGTTAATTTTTTTGCATTGCCGCTGGCTCGGTTATCACGCAGCTCGTAATTCGGGGTTTCCATTTCGCCTTCGCGAGCATCCACTCTGAAGCGCGCTTTTGGTCCCTTGAACGAAGCATTGCCTTTTGAAAATTCGGTGTTGCCAGACAAATTTGCTACATCAGAATCGGGATCGTATTTAATTTCATCTGCTTTAATCACCGCACCATTACGACGAATTTGCGCACGACCTTTTAAGCGCATTTCACGATCTACAATTCCATCAATCGAATCACTTGAGGTGAATGTCAAAGCATTACCATCGGCGATAGGCTTACCAACCCGCAATTGATCATCCAACTTTAAGACAGTAACATCGCCACGATCGGGAATTAAAACGGAGTTGGCAGAGCTGCCTATAGACTGCGCAGAAGGAGGTAAAGGTGCGGGTGCTTGAGCGGCGCCTGGAAGAGCAAATTGCGACAATCCAACCCCCATCATTACGCGCAGGGTGACAGCTAAAAAAAGAGGGGCGCAAAGGCCGGCGCGACGGCGATAATGACTCATAGATCCAGACCCGCCTTATTATACGAATCGACCATGACTGACTCTCGCTTAGACACCCTCCGTAACTGGCTAAAAGGCCTTGAACCTAGCTGGCAATTAGATCTCGCCACTTTGGCCCCCGCCTCGGCAGATGCCAGCTTTCGGCGGTATTTCCGGATTGAGTCCAAAAACCCGGATTTTCCAACTTTGATCGTGATGGATGCCCCACCCCAACATGAGCCCTTAGATGCCTTCATTAAGGTCGATTTATTGCTCGAAAATGCCGGCCTAAACGTTCCGAAAATTTTGGAAAAGAATGTGGCTGAAGGCTTTCTTTTACTCAACGATCTTGGCACTAAAACTTACCTTGCAGAACTCAATGCTGAGAGCGCCGATCATCTATATAAAGATGCAACCCACGCTTTAGTTCAAATGCAATTAGCAAGTAGGTCGGATGTATTGCCGCACTACGACGAAGCGCTCTTGCAGCGTGAGCTTGATTTATTTCCTGAGTGGTATCTAGGGAAACATTTGCATATCGACTTAACTGAACTTCAACATTCTCAATTGAAGCAGGCATTCGAACTCATTATTCAAAACAACCTTGCACAAGCAAAAGTCTACGTACATCGCGATTACCACTCACGTAATCTGATGGTGACTGAAAAAAATAATCCTGGAGTAATTGATTTTCAAGATGCGGTGTATGGACCAATCACTTACGACGCCGCTTCACTCTGGCGTGATGCTTACATTGCGTGGCCCGAAGAACGTGTGATTGATTGGGTGATTAAATTTTGGGAGGAAGGTCGCCAAGCTGGCTTACCTATGCCAACTGATTTTGGTCAGTTCTATCGTGACTTTGAGTGGATGGGTTTACAACGCCACCTGAAAGTCTTAGGAATTTTTGCAAGGCTGTTTCATCGCGATGGCAAAGATGGTTATCTCAAAGATATTCCATTGGTACTCGAGTATGCGATTGCCACCGCAAATCGCTATATCGAATTGAAGCCCTTGGCACGCATATTAGAGTCGACGCGCCCTACTAAGAAATAACAGCAAGTCGTCATGAATAAGCGCAATCTCATTCCTTGCTTTTTACTGGCCGCCGGTAGAGGCGAGCGCATGCGTCCACTCACTGATGAATTGCCTAAGCCACTCCTAACCATCAAAAACAAATCTTTACTTGCCTGGCATTTAGAAGCATTAAGAGCGGCAGGCATTAAAGATGTCGTGATTAACCATGCTTGGCTTGGCCACAAGATCGAGGAAGCTTTAGGGAATGGTAGTCAATTTAATCTGGGCATTACCTACTCCCCAGAAACTAGGGCCCTAGAAACAGCAGGTGGGATTCGCAAGGCACTGCCTTTACTCAACCCCAGCGATTACTTCCTGGTCATCAACGGGGATGTTTTTAGCCCAAATCTACCGATTGAGCAGCTTTTGGGACAAGTCTCCAGTTTGCGAAGCATGCCAAATCAGCCCTTGGCACATCTTTTGATGGTACCCAACCCGGTTCAGCACCCTGAGGGGGACTTTTATCTGAAGGACTCCAAAGTGACTAATGATCGGCTGGATGGGGCTGAAAAACTCACTTTTTCCGGTATTGGGCTATATCACCGAGACCTCTTTAAAGATGTAGAGTTGGATGTACCTGCTAAGCTAGCCCCGCTCCTGAGAAAGGCTATGACTGAAAATAAAGTGTCCGGTGAAAAATATACCGGTCCGTGGCACGATGTAGGTACGCCCCAACGATTACAAGAGCTCAACGCAGCGCATGAATAAATCCGCCATTTACCAACAACGTCGAGTTGAACTTGCAAAACTAATCTGCGCCAAAACTGGCGGAGGCATTGCCATCATTAATACGGCACCAGAGACTTCCCGTAATCGAGATAGCGAATTTCCTTATCGTCACGATAGTGATTTTTTCTACCTTACCGGCTTTGATGAGCCGGGTGCAACACTCGTATTAAAGACTTCTGGATCAGCATCGCAAGCTCAACTGGAGTCCCATCTTTTTTGCAGGCCCAAAGATGCTGAGCGTGAGATTTGGGATGGTATTCGTTTAGGGCCAGATGTAGCACCTTCAATTTTGGGTGTGGAATATGCGCATAGCAATCATGACTTAGATTACAAGCTGAGTGAATTATTGGCGGATCAAGATGCTGTCTATATTCGCCTCTCAGAGAGTGCCGAGACGGATCGTCGCTTACGTCATTGGATGAAGCAAGTGCGGGCTCAGGCCCGTGCTGGTGTTAATCCACCATCAGAGTTTCATGATGTAGAGAGCTTGATTCATGAAATGCGTCTCTTTAAAGATGTGCATGAAATTGACATCATGCGTCGTGCTGCCCAAATTTCTGCGCGCGCCCACATTCGCGCAATGCAAGCCTGCAAACCTGGTATGCGTGAATATCATCTCGAAGCCGAACTTCTTCATGAGTTCCGCTACAGCGGTGCACAAAGCGTTGCGTACAACAGCATTGTTGCTGGTGGTGCCAACTCCTGCATTCTGCATTACCGCGCTGGCGATACTGAACTGCGTAGTGGCGAACTCTGTTTAATAGATGCAGGCTGCGAACTAGATAGCTATGCTTCCGACATTACTCGTACATTCCCAGTGAATGGCAAGTTCACAGGGGCGCAACGCGCGCTCTACGACATCACACTAGCTTCGCAAGAAGCGGCTATTGCAGCAACTAAGCCTGGCAATACATTTATGCAGCCACATGAAGCTGCACTTAAGGTGCTGACACAAGGATTGCTTGATGAGAAGCTACTCAAGCTATCTGAATTAGGCTCCTTGGATAACGCAATTGAAACTGGCGCCTATCGCCGCTTCTACATGCACCGTACCTCACACTGGTTAGGCATGGATGTACATGATGTTGGCTCCTATCGCGAACCTCTGAGCACATCTATAGACTCCTCAGAAAAACCATGGCGCCTTCTTAAGCCCGGCATGGTCCTTACTATTGAACCAGGCTTATACATTCGTCCAGCAGATGATGTAGATGAACGCTTTTGGAATATCGGCATTCGTATTGAAGATGATGCCGTTGTCAACGACTCTGGTTGTGAATTGATTTCTCGTGACGTGCCAGTCAAAACCGATGAAATCGAAGCGCTGATGAAGAATAATTAAATTGCCAAGCATGTCAGCAACAAATTTTGATATTGCGATTCAGGGTGGCGGGCCAGTTGGTTTAGCCTGCGCAGCATGGTGCTTGCAAAAGTTTCCTGAAGCCAAGATTGTGTTGCTCGATCGCAATCCTTTAGAGGATGCTGATTTAGCGGCTGCTGATAGCAGAGGCATTGCTTTATCGCATGGCAGCAAACTCTTGCTCAACACCATTCATGCATGGCCTACCGAATGCGCCGATATTCATCGAGTGCATGTGTCACAAGCAGGTCGTTTTGGCCGCGCGCTTATGACTCGCGAAGAATTAAAGCAAGATGCTTTAGGTCACATCATTCGCTATCGTGATATTCACCTGACATTGCGCAAAGCCTTAAGGGTCATTCAAACAAAAAGTCCGAATTTTGTTTGGAAGCACATTGATGCGCAAACAGACACATCAAATATTCAAGCCAAATGTGTAGTTCATGCAGAAGGTGGTTTATTTAAAACTCAGGATTGGGTGGAGTCTGGCCGAGACTATGAGCAATCTGCTTTGGTTGGCTTAGTTGAGGTTGAGAATGCAGAGCACTACCAAGCATGGGAGCGATTTACCTCTGAAGGACCTTTGGCAGTGTTGCCAAGTCACTATGGTCCCAATATCCTAAATCTGGTTTGGTGTGGAACCCCAAGTTCTTCACAAGCACGTCTTGCTTTAAGTGATGCTGAATTTCTGAAAAGCCTTCAAGCCGAGTTTGGTTCGCGTATTGGTCAGTTCCTCAAAATCCAAGATCGCCGTCTCTATGAGTTGGGGCTTAATTACCGCAAGGAAATTACTCAGGGAAATGAAGTTTGGATCGGCAATGCTGCTCAGACTTTGCATCCCGTTGCAGGACAGGGTCTAAACCTTGGATTGAGGGATGCCTATCTCTTGGCCGAAAAACTGAGTGCCTTATTCTCCAAACCTGAAGATCAAAAAACTCCTCTAGCCATTGAAATGATCCTGAAGGACTACGCCCAAAGTCGCAAGGCCGATCGTTCTGCCACCATTGGCCTAACCGACTTCATGGCCAGAATCTTCACGTCTAATCTACTGCCAATTGTGATCGGTCGTGGATTGGCTTTATCGGCCCTCCAATGGGTCCCATCAGTCAAAACAGCCTTAGCTCGCCAGATGATGTTTGGCAGGCGCTAAGGGGCTTTAATAGCCCTCAAAAGACAAGCATTCCTCGTTTGATCTAAATCACGGAATCTGCCTATTTTTTAGGCAGATTTGGGCTGACTTGTGCTAAAGTGACACCCTTTCCCCAGCCCTTAAAGCCATCGAGAAACCAGCCCTAAACAGATGAAGATTGGCCCACACCTGCTCGCAAATAGATTATTTGTTGCCCCAATGGCTGGGGTAACAGATCGCCCATTTCGTCAGCTTTGCAAAAAGCTTGGTGCTGGGTATGCCGTATCTGAAATGATCGCCTCAAATGCATTACTTTGGAAGAGTGAGAAAACCCAGCGTCGTGCTAATCACCAAGGTGAATTTAAGCCAATCGCAGTGCAAATCGCAGGGGCTGATCCGCAGATGATGGCTGCCGCAGCCAAACTTAATGTCGATCATGGCGCCCAGATCATTGATATCAATATGGGTTGCCCAGCCAAAAAGGTTTGTAATGTTGCAGCTGGCTCTGCACTATTAAGAGACGAGCCTTTGGTACAACAAATTTTGGAAGCCGTAGTTCAGGCCGTA
Organism: Polynucleobacter sp. AP-Ainpum-60-G11; assembly: GCF_018688375.1. Taxonomy (NCBI): domain Bacteria; kingdom Pseudomonadati; phylum Pseudomonadota; class Betaproteobacteria; order Burkholderiales; family Burkholderiaceae; genus Polynucleobacter; species Polynucleobacter sp. AP-Ainpum-60-G11. Next base: position 1,715,359 of record NZ_CP061318.1, read on the forward strand.
GGTGTAGGGCCTGATGCAGTTCCTGTGACCTTAAAGATTCGGACAGGCTGGGATCGCGAACATAAAAATGCGATTGATATTGCACGTCTCGCTGAAAAATCTGGCATCTCCATGTTGACGGTTCACGGCCGTACGAGAGCAGACCTGTATCACGGTGAAGCAGAATATGAAACCATTACCGCAGTAAAGAATAGCGTTGCCATTCCGGTGGTTGCGAATGGTGATATCACTACTCCAAAAAAAGCAGGATTTGTTTTAAAAGCAACTGGCGCCGATGCCATCATGATTGGTCGCGCTGCTCAAGGGCGCCCTTGGATCTTTCGTGAAATCAATCATTTTCTGGAAACGGGCGGCAAATTACCAACACCGCAGATTAATGAGATTCAGGAAATCATGAATGCCCATCTGATTGATCACTACGAGTTCTATGGTGAATATGTTGGCTTGCGCACAGCGCGCAAGCATATCGGTTGGTATTGCAAAGGCTTACGTGACTCCCATGCCTTCCGCCAAAGAATGAATACCGCCGATGATTGCAAAACCCAATTACAGATGGTGAATGATTTTTTCAATGAAATGAAATCCCACTCTGATCGTTTGTTATTTTTAGAAGCAGCCTAAATTTAGTTTTTAGTTATTTAATTTATCCATGACCAATAAGCACCCCATCACTGAATGTATTGAGACCCAACTCCAACGTTATTTGGATGACCTCAAAGGAACACCTCCATCTGACTTGTATCAAATGGTTCTCGCAGTAGTTGAAAAGCCGATGCTTGAATTAGTCATGCAGCATGCGAAACAGAATCAATCATTGGCGGCTCAGTATCTTGGCATCAACCGCAACACACTACATAAGAAGTTGGTTGAACACCAGCTTTTGAAATAAGCCAGACCCTATTTGCAAATTCTTTATTAATTAATCCTTCTGAAAAATATGATCCGTACAGCCCTTCTCTCTGTTTCCGATAAAAATGGCATTGTGCCGTTCGCTAAATCTCTTCATGAGCAAGGCGTTAAGCTGATCTCTACTGGCGGAACTGCAAAACTCTTAGCTGAAAATAATTTGCCAGTAGTGGAAGTATCTTCACTTACGAAGTTTCCAGAGATGTTGGATGGTCGCGTAAAGACCTTACACCCCATGGTGCATGGTGGCTTACTGGCTCGTCGAGATTTTCCTGAGCATATGGCAGCTTTGAAAGAGCATGGTATCGATACGATCGATATGCTCGTGATTAACCTCTATCCGTTTAATGAAACAGTTGCTAAAGCGGATTGCTCATTTGAAGATGCGGTTGAGAACATTGATATAGGTGGCCCTGCGATGTTGCGTGCCGCCGCCAAGAATCACCAAGATGTGACTGTACTGATCTCCCCAGAAGACTACGCACCCGTACTTGAAGAAATGAAAGCTAATAAGAACGTGGTTTCTTATAAGACTAATTTGGGCCTGGCTAAAAAGGTATTTGCCCATACCGCCCAATATGATGGCGCAATTGCGAATTATCTATCTGCCTTAGGTGATGATCTCGATCACCAGAAGCGTTCTGCTTATCCAGAAACGCTGCACCTTGCTTTTGAAAAAGTACAAGAAATGCGCTACGGTGAGAACCCACACCAATCAGCAGCCTTCTACAAAGATATCTATCCAGTTGATGGCGCACTGGCCAACTACAAACAATTACAAGGCAAAGAACTCTCCTACAACAACATCGCTGATGCTGACTCTGCCTGGGAGTGCGTCAAGAGCTTCACCGGCAATGCTGGTGGCGCTGCAGCTTGCGTCATCATCAAGCACGCCAATCCTTGCGGCGTAGCCGTTGGTGCCAATGCACTTGAGGCCTATGAAAAAGCCTTTAAAACAGATCCTAGTTCAGCCTTTGGCGGAATCATTGCCTTCAACGTCCCATGTGATGGTGCAGCAGCTGAGGCGATTTCTAAGCAGTTTGTAGAAGTATTAATTGCACCTAGTTTTAGCGATGAAGCAAAGGCTATCTTTGCTGCCAAACAAAATGTACGTCTCTTAGAAATTCCTTTGGGCACTGCATTTAACGCATTTGATTTCAAACGTGTAGGTGGTGGCTTGCTAGTTCAATCCCCTGATGCCAAGAACGTTCTTGAGAATGAAATGCGTGTTGTGAGCAAGCGTCTCCCAACCCCAAGCGAAATGCACGACATGATGTTTGCATGGCGTGTTGCGAAGTTCGTCAAATCCAATGCAATTGTGTATTGCGCTAACGGCATGACTCTCGGTATTGGAGCCGGCCAAATGAGCCGCGTAGACTCTGCGCGCATGGCCAGCATTAAAGCCGAGAATGCTGGACTCAGCCTCAAAGGCTCTGCAGTGGCAAGTGATGCCTTCTTCCCATTCCGCGATGGTTTAGATGTCGTTGTAAATGGTGGTGCAAGCTGCGCTATCCAGCCTGGTGGCAGCATGCGTGATGATGAAATTATTGCTGCGGCCAATGAGCATGGCATTGCCATGATCTTTACTGGCACACGTCACTTCCGTCACTAATCACCTATGCGCTGGATAGGAATCGACCCTGGTCTACGCACAACGGGTTTCGGCGTCATTGATGTGGATGGCCAAAAACTGAGCTACGTAGCCTCTGGGACGATTGAAAGTGGTGATCCAGACCAAGGCCTTCCTGTGAGATTGGGAATCTTGTACGCGGGTATTAAAGAAGTGCTGGAGACTTACCACCCAGAACAAGCAGCTATCGAAGAAGTATTTCTGAACGTCAATCCCCGCTCCACTCTAATGCTAGGTCAGGCACGAGGCGCAGTGATTGCAGCTTTAGTATCCGACAAGCTCCCTGTTGCAGAGTTCAGCGCACTCAGAGTGAAGCAGTCCATCGTGGGAACTGGTAGAGCTACTAAACCTCAAGTTCAAGAAATGGTGAAGCGTTTACTGCGTCTAAGTCGCGCCCCTGGAACGGATGCGGCCGATGCTCTGGGAGTGGCGATTTGCGCTGCGCATCATGCCCAAATTCCGAGAGCAATTACTGCTGCTCTTGCACCCAAAAAGACTAGCAAGAAATAACAATACAAACAGGTTAAGATCTTTACATGATTGGTCGCATACAAGGCATTCTCGTTTCAGTTCACCCACCCCGTCTCTTGGTAGATTGCCAAGGTATTGGATATGAGGTTGATGTCCCCATGAGCACCTTGTATCAATTGCCTCAAGCAGGTCAGAAGATAACGCTGCTGACACATTTTCAAGTTCGGGAAGATGCGCAGCAACTCTTTGGCTTTGCTACTGAAACTGAGCGTGAAGCATTTAGACAACTCATCAAGATAAGTGGTGTCGGCTCACGCACTGCTCTTGCCGTACTTTCAGGCATGAGCGTCAATGAATTAGCCCAAACAATTGCCATGCAAGAAGCAGGGCGTCTGACTCAAGTGCCGGGGATTGGTAAGAAAACTGCTGAGCGTCTTTGCCTCGAGCTTAAAGGAAAATTAGCCCCCGATCTAGGAATTATGGGAGACAAACCCCAAGTGATTGAGGCAAGTAGCGAAGTATTGCAAGCTCTCTTGGCGCTGGGCTATTCAGAAAAAGAAGCGCATCTTGCCCTCAAACAAATACCGCCTGACACTACAGTTTCAGATGGCATCCGCATGGGCCTCAAATACCTCTCGAAGTCTTCATAACTAGTTACGAAAACACCACTACACTTGCAGTATGGCAATCCACACCGAAGACCTGAGCTCTATTCCCGAAGATTTACCGGAAGACAATGACCGCATCGTTAGTGGTGCAGCAGGTAATTCTGAAGCCGTCTTTGAGAGAGCATTGCGCCCAAAACAGCTGGATGAGTATGTTGGCCAAACTAAAGCACGTGCCCAACTAGAAATCTTTATTACTGCAACTCGAGCTCGTCAAGAAGCTCTAGATCACGTTCTCTTGTTTGGTCCTCCTGGACTTGGTAAAACTACCCTAGCCCACATCATTGCCAGAGAGCTTGGTGTGAACTTGCGCCAAACTAGCGGCCCCGTTCTCGATAGACCTGGTGACCTCGCTGCTTTACTGACTAATTTAGAAGCAAACGATGTGCTCTTCATTGATGAGATTCATCGCCTCTCTCCGGTAGTTGAAGAGATCCTGTACCCAGCACTAGAAGACTACAGCCTAGACATCATGATTGGTGAGGGCCCTGCAGCACGCAGCGTCAAAATTGATCTCAAGCCATTCACACTCATTGGTGCAACTACACGTGCCGGTATGCTCACCAATCCACTGCGTGATCGCTTCGGCATTGTGGCAAGACTCGAGTTCTACACTACTGAAGAGCTCACCAAAATCATTACGCGCTCTGCAAGCCTACTCAAAGCTGATATTGACCCAGAGGGATCAATTGAGATTGCGAAGCGCGCCAGAGGCACTCCACGTATCGCTAATCGCCTATTACGTCGCGTACGTGACTATGCTGAAGTTAAAGGTACCGGAACTATTACTAAAGCCATGGCCGATGCAGCATTGAAGATGCTCGATGTCGATCCAAGCGGGTTTGATGTGATGGATCGTAAATTACTAGAAGCCATTTTGCATAAGTTTGATGGTGGCCCAGTAGGCATTGATAACTTAGCGGCAGCGATTGGTGAGGAGCGTGACACCATTGAGGATGTCCTAGAGCCCTACCTGATACAACAGGGCTACTTGCAGAGAACCTCTAGAGGAAGAGTGGCAACGCGTCAAGCCTACGAGCACTTTGGGTTAACACCACCCAACGATAATGGCCAGATTTCTTGAAACAACTCAGATAAGCTGAGAATAGTCACCAACCCTAGTTTGGCCTGTTGGGGTAACTTTTACCAGTTAAATTACTGTAGGCTGCTCCAACCAAAACCAGGATTGCAGAATCTATCAATATCGGAAATATTGCATATCGATAATTCATTACATTGCCGAGCACCACAATTAAAGCAATTGCGGCTGCCGGGGGATGCAAGCAACGCAAAATAAACATTCCCAAAATAGATAGACTGGCTGCAAATGACATTGCAATGAGTGGATCACCTACAAAATGAATTACTGAAATACCGACTAAAGCAGATAAGGTATTGCCTGCAATGACCGCCCAAGGTTGGGCCATAGGACTCTGTGGGAGCACAAAAACTAATAAAGCACTGGCGCCCAAAGAAGCCATAAGCCATTCATTAACTCCACTTAGATCCCCAAGATACCTTGAGATAAAGAGCACGAGTAAAAGACCTGCAAATACTCCGAATACTGATCGGAAGCGCTCTAGCCAAGAAACGTATGGCTGATCTCCGCCGAAATAAAAAGCGTATTTTTTTAAAAGATGGTTAAGCGTATGTCTCATCGTGATTCATATTTTTCTCACAAGCAACATAGTGATGTATCGAACGGTGCAGTTAATTTCCTTACCGCTATTTAATTATTGTCACCTTAGCGAACTTACGCTTACCTACCTGCACTACGTAAGTTCCGGCTTCCACTTTTAACTGCTTATCAGCAACTGCTGCACCATCAATCTTCACACCGTTTTGCTCGATGTTGCGATTCGCTTCGGAAGTGGATGGCGCCAATCCAGCTGCCTTCAGAACATTGGCGATCTGCATTGGGGCACCAGAAAGATTTACCTCTGGAATGTCGTCAGGTACACCGCCTTTAGCGCGGTGATTAAAGTCTTCAAGCGCTTTTTCTGCAGCTGCTTGCGAGTGGAATCGGGCAACGATTTCTTGTGCAAGCAGCACTTTGCAATCTTTAGGATTTCTGCCGGCAGCAACTTCTTGCTTCATTAAATCAATCTCCGCCATAGGGCGGAATGACAGCAATGTGAAGTAATCCCACATTAATTTATCGGAGATACTCAAGAGCTTGCCAAACATCTCACCAGCTGGTTCGCTGATGCCAATGTAATTGCCTTTGGACTTACTCATCTTGTCTACTCCATCCAAACCAACGAGGAGAGGCATGGTCAAAATACATTGTGGCTCTTGACCATACTCACGTTGGAGCTCGCGCCCAACTAAAAGATTAAATTTTTGATCAGTACCACCAAGCTCTAAATCACTCTTTAAAGCAACGGAGTCATAGCCTTGCATCAATGGATACAAAAACTCATGTACAGAGATAGGTACACCGCTACGGTAGCGCTTGGTAAAGTCATCGCGCTCTAACATTTGCGCAACGGTATATCGCGCTGCCAACTGAATCATGCCGCGCGCACCCAGAGGGTCGCACCACTCGCTGTTGTAACGGACTTCAGTTTTAGCAGGATCCAGCACCATACTCGCTTGGCGATAGTAGGTCTGCGCATTGACAGCAATTTCTTCAGCGGTCAGTGGGGGACGTGTTGCATTCCGTCCGGAGGGATCACCAATCATGCTGGTGAAGTCGCCAATCAAGAAAATGACCGTATGACCCAAATCTTGAAGCTGACGCAATTTGTTCAAAACAACAGTATGACCCAAATGAATATCCGGCGCAGTTGGATCTAAGCCCAATTTAATACGCAAAGGTGTGCCTGTAGCCTGGCTTTTAGCTAGCTTCTGAATCCAGTCAGCTTCAACCAATAACTCGTCACAACCCCTTTTAGTCACTTCAAGGGCTGCAAAAACTTCGGGGGTCAGTGGGTATTTTTGTTCTGGTTTAGCCGTCATGCTGATTGGGTTAGCTTAGTGACTTACTTAGTCGGTTAAATTAGTATTTAGATTGCTAAAGCATAATTGTCGCATTCCTGAGAACAAAGTCCTGATACAGCATGAATAAGCCTCAATCCCTCTATATTGGCCTGATGTCTGGCACTAGCCTAGATGGGATAGATGCCGTGCTGGCAAAGATTGAAGCCTCCGGGGAGACATCCCTGCTGGACTCCGTAAGCATTGCCTTTAGCCCCGAATTACGTAAAGCGCTACTAGATCTCCAGACCCCTGGGCCAAACGAGATTCACCGGGAAAACCAAGCCAGCAACGCCTTAGCCGCAGCCTATGCGGATGCTGTCAAACAATTACTAAGTCAGGCCAAACTATCTCCTGCAGATATCAGTGCTATTGGCGCGCATGGCCAGACCATTCGTCACCAGGCTGATCTGGCTTATCACCTTGCCTATACCCATCAAACTCTCAATCCAGCCCTATTAGCGGAACTCACTGGGATTGATGTCATTGCTGACTTTAGAAGTCGTGATTTAGCAGCAGGTGGTCATGGTGCACCTCTAGTGCCAGCCTTTCATGCGCAACAGTTTGCTACAGATAAAAATATCTCTGTGCTCAACCTTGGCGGAATTGCCAACCTCACGCTATTACCCAAAGAGGGTGAGGTTAAAGGTTTTGATTGTGGTCCCGGCAATATTTTGATGGATGCCTGGATTGCGGAGCAGCAAGGACATGCCTTTGATGAGAACGGTACTTGGGCATCACAAGGCAAAGTCAATCAAGCGCTGTTATCAAGAATGATGACAGATTCATTTTTCGCAAAGGCTCCGCCCAAAAGCACGGGGCGCGATGACTTTCATCTAGGGTGGTTGCATAAGCAAATTGGCTCAGACAACATTAATGCAGAAGATGTTCAAGCAACGCTATTGCAATTAACTGTGGACTCAGCCTTGCAAGCTTTAGAGCGCTACGCCCCGCAAACCCAGATGCTGGTTATCTGCGGTGGCGGTGCGCGCAATATTGCCTTATTGGAATTATTTAAATCCAGAGCTGAAGACTTATTTAAAAACTCACTGGAGATTGTTACCAGTGATGCGCTTGGCATTGACCCACAACTCGTAGAAGGGCTCGCGTTCGCTTGGCTTGCTTGGGCTCATAAAGAAAAACGGCCAGCAAATTTGCCAGCCGTTACGGGAGCGAAGGGCCCTAGAATTCTAGGCGCTTGCTATCCTGCGTAATTAAATTGCTTTCTCTCTTTAAGCAGAGAAAGAAGATCCGCAACCACAAGTAGTTTGCGCATTTGGATTTTTGATTACGAACTGTGAGCCATTGATATCTTCTTTGTAATCAATCTCTGCACCAACTAAATATTGGAAGCTCATTGAATCCACCAATAAAGTCACGCCATTCTTTTCAAAGAGTGTGTCATCTTCATTCACAGCATCATCAAATGTGAAGCCATATTGAAATCCTGAGCAACCGCCGCCTTGAACAAACACGCGTAGTTTTAATTCAGGATTGCCTTCTTCAGCAATCAAGTCAGCCACTTTTGCAGCAGCACTATCCGTAAACACCAATGGAGTTGGTGGTTCAGCTAAATCTTGTGCTGGTTGCGCAGTTTCTTGCGTAGCTAGTTGGGTCATGATTTACTCCTAATTCAAAAGACAATAACTTATTTTAGGCTTTTAATTCCAAGCGTGCTGAAGGGTCTTTACCGCTACCCTATTATGGTGAAACTGCAATCTGAGTCAATCCAGTGGTTTCAGGCAAGCCAAACATGAGGTTCATACACTGAACACCCTGGCCTGAGGCACCCTTCACCAAATTATCCTCAACCACCAAAATAACCAAAGTATCGCCATTGCCAGGACGATGAATGGCAATACGCAAGCCATTGCTGCCCCGCACAGAGCGTGTTTCTGGATGGCTACCTGCTGGCATTACATCCACAAAAGGCTCTCCTTTGTAGAAATCCTCATACAGCTTTTGGAAATCCATCTTCATGCCAGCCTCAGTCAAGCGGACATACAAGGTTGAATGAATACCTCTAATCATTGGCGTCAAATGCGGCACAAATGTCAGACCAATCTGATCGTGACCAGCAATCGCCTTCAAGCCCTGGACAATTTCCGGGAGGTGACGATGGCCTTTAACACCATAGGCTTTGAAGTTATCGCTAGACTCTGACAGCAAGGTACCGATCTCTGCCTTACGTCCAGCACCAGACGTGCCTGACTTTGAATCAGAAATAATATGCGTGCCATCAATTAGCTGTTTGCCGCCGGTAGACTTTGGCGAAAGCAAGGGAGCAAGCCCAAGCTGCACAGAAGTTGGATAGCAACCAGCTAAACCCACTACGCGCGCTTTTTTAATTGCTTCACGATTGATCTCTGCCAAACCATAAACTGCCTCTGCCAAGATTTCTGGGCAGCCATGCTCCATGCCGTACCACTTAGCAAACTCTTTAACATCTTTTAAACGGAAGTCGGCAGCTAAATCCAAAATCTTCACATTGTTGGCGAGTAATTCTTTGGCTTGTGCCATTGCAACGCCATGCGGTGTTGCAAAGAATACTACGTCGCACTCATTTAACTTGGCTTCATCTGGTGTCGTGAATTTCAGATCAATGCGGCCCCGTAAAGATGGGAACATCTCAGCGACTGGTATGCCAGCTTCTGTACGGGAAGTAATTGCCTGAATTTTTACTTCGGGGTGTTGCGCCAATAAACGTAGTAATTCCACTCCGGTATATCCAGTGCCACCTACGATGCCAACTTTAATCATGCCATTCTCCAAAATACCAACAGATGAATTTTATTTCTTGAATACCTAGATTGTAGAAACAAAAAGGGCCGCTTGCGCGACCCTTTCGATAAAACTTAAGCGACTGAAAGAAATTAGCGCTTGCTGAACTGCTTACGACGACGCGCGCCATGCAGACCAACTTTTTTACGCTCAACTTCACGAGCATCGCGAGTAACCAAACCTGCTTTAGACAGGGCTGGTTTCAATGCGTTGTCGTAGTCGATCAATGCACGAGTAACGCCGTGACGAACTGCACCAGCTTGGCCAGTTTCACCGCCGCCGCTAACGTTTACTTTGATATCAAAGGTTGTTAGGTGGGCTGTAAGAGCCAAAGGCTGACGAGCGATCATGCGTGATGTTTCGCGAGCAAAGTAAGCATCGATAGGTTTACCGTTAACAGTAATCTCACCTTTACCAGATTTAATGAATACACGTGCTACAGAGCTCTTGCGACGACCTGTACCGTAATTCCAATTTCCGTAATTAATAGCCATTTGGTTTCCTTAAATCTCTAACGCTTTTGGCTGTTGAGCCGCATGCGGATGACTGGCGTCGCCATAGACTTTTAATTTCTTAATCATGGCATAACCAAGTGGGCCTTTTGGCAACATACCCTTCACAGCCTTCTCTAAAGCACGACCTGGAAAACGATCTTGCATCTTGTCGAAGTTAGTCGAGCTAATACCACCTGGGTATCCGCTGTGACGGTAATAAATTTTGTTCAAGCCTTTTGTGCCTGTAACACGCAGCTTAGAAGAGTTGATGACAACAATGAAGTCGCCAGTATCAACGTGTGGGGTGTATTCAGGCTTGTGCTTGCCGCGTAGACGGAGTGCCACTTCACTGGCGACACGACCGAGGACTTTGTCCGTAGCGTCAATCACGAACCATTCATGCACTACCTCATGGGATTTTGCAGAAAAAGTTTTCATGATTTCTCAAATTGTTATAGTCAAAAAAAATTACTCCAACCAAACTACGTCCACCTTGGCCCTGCTTATGTTTGCAAGCTCGCAGATTCTGTAATTCACCTGGTACAACAAATTACCGCTGACTGGTTCGGTAATTCAGTAAAGCCTTGAATTGTAACCCAAAAAAAAACCCAGGAACGAGTCCTGGGTTGGAATCCACCTATGTTTAAGTGGAGGAGACACTGGGAGGTAAGTCAAACTCTTATATAAGACTGACTACCAATATGGTTATTCTACACAAGATATATGGTGCAACGCAAGAGAATTGACCAAAATCAAGTTTTTGATGCTTTTTCACAAAAATCTGACTGGCAACTGAAGCCCCTAATTATTGGTAAACTATTGATAATATTGATTAATTTAGCAATTTAGAGGTCACTACAACATGGAATGTCGAGTAACTTGGTTGGGTAATGGCGGAATGGCCTTTTCAGCAGAAACTGGGAGTGGCCATCAGGTAACGATGGATGGCCCACCCGAGGCTGGAGGTAAAAATAGCGCCCCTAGGCCTATGGAGCTCATTTTGGCCGGAACTGGCGGGTGCTCTGCCTTTGATGTGGTTTTGATCCTACAAAAGGCTCGTCAGGAGGTCAGCGCCTGCGATGTTCAGCTTTCTGCCGAACGGGCAGAGACTGAACCCAAAGTCTTTACCAAAATTAATCTGCATTTCACAGTTAAAGGCAAAAACCTCGATTTAGCTAAAGTTGAGCGTGCGGTGAAGTTATCCCACGAGAAATACTGCTCAGCTACAAGCATGCTCGCCAAAACAGCTGAGATCACTTATTCGATTGACGTCCTGAACGACTCGTAAGTATTTAGAAAGTGCAGAGTCAATCGATAAGCCGGATTCTGTCGCCTAGATTTGCATCTAGGGGCAATCATTCCTCTAGGCCGGCAGTTACCTGACGGCTCAAGCTCCCTACCCGCAGACTCAGCGGGACGCCTCATCGCCTGCTTACTTGGGATTGCTCCAGGTGGAGGTTACCGCGTTTCACCGTAACTAAATACGCTCGTCTCTGTGGCCCTATTCCTCACGTCACCGTGGATGGCCGTTAGCCATCACCCTTCCCTATGGAGTCCGGACTTTCCTCCCCCTCAATAAAGAGGCGGCGATTGCCCAATTGACTCTGCGTCTGCAGTCTAACGCAGTCGCAGAAATTTATCCTAAAAAGGATCTGAAGAATGTGGGGGCGGCCTTAAGCCAAGTTCCAGGCGATGGTCTCACCAGCACGCAGCGGCACGATCGTAGCATCGCCCAAAGGAAGCTCGGTTGGAATACTTTGTGCCTGCTTCACTAAAGTAATTTTCTGGGTATTGCGTGGCAAGGAATAAAAGTCGGGCCCAAAGAAACTGGCGAAGCCCTCAAGCTTATCCAACTTACCAACACTCTCAAATGCTTCAGCATATAAACCCAAGGCATTGAAAGCACTGTAACAACCAGCACAACCACAAGCAGCCTCTTTGGCACCCTTAGCGTGTGGCGCACTATCAGTGCCCAAGAAAAATCTGGGGCTGCCACTTGTTGCAGCTTCGAGCAAGGCAACGCGATGCTCTTCACGCTTGAGCACTGGTAAACAATAATTATGCGGACGAATACCGCCAGCAAAAATTGCATTGCGATTCATCAATAAGTGTTGTGGAGTGATAGTGGCAGCTAAGCTATTTTTACCCGCAGTTTGTGCATCACGTACATAGTGCGCAGCCTGCTTGGTAGTGATGTGTTCAAACACGATCTTGAGATCAGGAAAATCCTTGCGCAAAGGCTCGAGCACTTGATCGATAAATACTGCCTCGCGATCAAAGATGTCAATCTCAGCGCTAGTTACTTCACCATGCACTAACAAAGGCATACTGACGGCTTGCATCGCTTCTAGCGCAGCATAGCAACGTTTGATATCGCTGACACCAGCATCACTATTGGTTGTTGCTCCAGCGGGATAAAGCTTAAAACCAACAATACCAGCAGCTTTTGCTTTGCGCACTTCATCCGCCGAAGTGTTATCCGTGAGATATAAAGTCATCAAGGGAGTAAAGCTGGTCACACCCAAGGATTGAAGATTCGTTTCAATTCGAGTGCGATAGGCATTTGCCAAATCAACCGTAGTTACTGGTGGCTTTAAATTCGGCATGATGATGGCGCGCGCAAATTGACGTGCAGTATCTGCCAAAACATCTTTCATGACTTCACCATCACGAATATGCAAATGCCAATCATCTGGCTGAATCAGTTGAATTTGGGTTGAGGTATTAGTCATAATTATTTATCTAGCAAAATGATGCGGAAATCATTCACATTCGTCAGTGTAGGGCCAGTTTCCACCAAAGCATCTAATTGCGCAAAAAAACCATAGCAATCATGCTGGTCTAGGTATTGCGATGGAATCAGGCCTTGCGTATTGGCAGCCTGTCGAATTGCCGGAGTAAACCAGGCGCCGGCATTTTTTTCACTGCCATCGATACCATCAGTATCCGCAGCTAGGGCCGAAATATTGGGCAGATCTGCAGAGGCGGAAAAAAGTGAAAGTAGGTATTCGCTACAGCGACCACCTCGGCCCTTCACTCCTTTAGGGATGGTTACAGTGCATTCACCGCCCGAAATAAGGGCGATTGGATTGTCAGCCTTAGCCAGCAAATGCTGGCGTGCTAAGGCCGCTTGTTCTATACCTACCTCTTGAGCTTCGCCGGTAATAGTGTCACCCAACATCATTGACTCATAACCTTGTGTGCGAACATACTCGGCAGCAGCCTCAAGGCTCTTATAAGCAGTGGCAATCACATGATTTTTTACTGAAACATTTTTTAGATCGGCTTCTTTTAAAGTTTCAGGAACCTCACCAGCTACACCGCGCTGCAAGTGGGATAAAACTGAACCCGGAATAGCGTCGGCACCTAAATGATGTTTCGCCAAAATATCTAAAGCATCTTGGTAAGTCGAGTAATCCGGAGCACAAGGGCCGCTAGCAATATCAGCGGGAGCATCTCCCGTGACATCAGAAATCAGTAAAGCCTCGACTCGAGCGCCTCGCGCAATCGCCAGCCTTGCTAAATTACCACCCAAAATCGCTGACAAGTGTTTACGAACAACATTCATCTCCTCGATCGGCGCACCGGAACGCAATAGCGCTTCAGTAGTCTTGCGCATATCCTCAATGCTGATACCAGCCTGAGGCAAAGTAAGTAGGCTGGAGCCACCTCCAGAGATCAAGGCAATCAAAACATCACCTTGATTCAACTTACTTACTAAACGGTAGATTTTTTGAGCACCATCCATGCCCGCTTGATCCGGAACAGGGTGGCCTGCTTCAATAATTTGGACATGACTAGTGGGAGAGTGGTGACCATATCGGGTTAGCACTACACCCTCAAGAATTACATTGGGCCAATGATTCTTCGCATGGGACTCTAGAGCCGTTGCCATAGAAGAACTCGCTTTACCTGCGCCCACTACCAAACACTTCCCTTGAGGCTCTGAACCTTGCGGGAAGATCTTGGCAAGATATTCTGGGACGATTTTCTTAGGGTCAGCAACCGCTAAAGCGGCTGCAAAGGCATTTTTGAGAATAGTTTCTTGCTGGCTCATGCAGTTATTCTAATCAACAGTACTGCGCTCTTGCATTTGCCACATCTCAGCATATCGACCATTAGCAGCCAGTAGTTCGGCATGTGTTCCACGCTCCACAATCTGGCCATGATCCATGACCAATATTTGATCAGCGTGAATAATCGTGGAAAGCCTATGGGCAATGATCAAAGTAGTACGGTTTTTAGCCAAGCCAAGCAGCTCCTCCTGAAAAGCGCGCTCTGTCTTAGAGTCCAAGGCTGAGGTTGCTTCATCAAAAATAAGCATTGCTGGCTTTTTAAGTAAAGTACGTGCAATCGCAACACGCTGCTTCTCACCACCCGACAACTTTAAGCCACGTTCACCTACTTGGGTGTCATAACCATCTGGGAGGTGCTTAATAAAACGATCGATCTGTGCAGCTCTAGCAGCCTCATAAACCTCCTCAATTGAAGCATTGGGATTGCCGTAAGCGATGTTGTAGCCAATAGTGTCATTAAACAGAACTGTATCTTGCGGAACGATACCAATCGCCTTACGTAAACTCGATTGCGTGACGTCGACAATATTTTGATCATCAATCAGGATCTTTCCGAACTGAACATCGTAAAAACGAAACAGTAAGCGGGCTAAGGTGCTCTTACCAGCGCCGCTTTGCCCCACGACCGCAGTAATTGTTCCCGCTGGAATACTAAAACTTACATCCTTGAGAATTTCACGCTTGGCATCGTAATGAAACGAGACATTCTCAAAACGAACATCAGGTCCACGACCTTGATTGCTAATAAGCAAAGATGTCGCATTGGGCGCATCAGCAATCTCTTTCTCAGTATTGAGAAGCGAGAACATGCGATCCATATCCGTCAGCGCCTGCTTAATCTCGCGATAGATCACCCCTAAGAAGTTCAATGGAATGTACAACTGAATCATCAGGGTGTTAACCAAAACTAAGTCACCCAAGGTCATAGATCCGTCGATCACGCCTAAGGTCGCACGCCAAAGTATGAGAACTAAGCCGACCGCAATAATAGTCTGCTGTCCAAAGTTCAGCACTGCTAAGGATTTCTGAGATTTAACAGCAGCAGCTTGATAGCGCAATAAATTCTGATCGTAGCGACTCGCTTCAAATGCCTCATTACCAAAATACTTCACGGTCTCAAAATTGAGGAGTGAGTCAATCGCCTTCTGATTGGCCTTGGAATCCATGTCATTCATGGTGCGGCGAAAATGGGTGCGCCATTCAGTCACTACTACTGTGAAGACGATATAAAGGACTAAGGCGACAAGTGTAATAGCGGCAAACCAAATATCGTATGCGTAAGCCAAGAATCCAAGCACCAAACAAAATTCAATCAGGGTTGGCAGGATGCTGTACAGGGAGTAGGAGATCAGCGACTGGATGCCGCGGGTACCACGCTCAATATCTCGACTAACTCCGCCAGTCTGACGAGCCAAATGAAAGCTAAGCGCTAGAGAGTGCAAATGCTCAAAAACTTGAAGAGCCACTTTACGCACCGCATTTTGCGTCACGCGCGCAAAAAGGGATTCACGCAACTCAGTAAAAATCGAGGCAGAGATTCTTAAGAAGCCATAAGCCAAGATCAATCCAGCAGGTACCACCAGCAAGGCCTGAGGAGAATCCGCCTTGATATTGAGTGCATCAATCAATTGCTTCATCAAAATCGGAATGCCGAGGTTGGTAACCTTGGCAGCGACTAAGCATGTCAGAGCAATCGCTACCCTAAATTTATATTCCAGTAGATAGGGAAGTAAATCACGAATGACTTTCCAGTCACTGCCTTGTGAAGACTTTGAATCTGCTGCCGAGTGGTGATGCCCTGATGAATGTCTCATCTCTCTATCTTAGTCACTTCTACGCTAAGCCGCAGAGAACAATTGCAGAATAGCCGCACCATTGCTGGGAGAAAAACATTTACTAGCAGCATCCGCAAACGGCAGCCACTCATAGGCGACATGCTCTCTGGGAGCCAATTGAACTTGAGTAGCATCTGGTACCAACAGTGAGAACCAATGCTCGACATTTCTAGTCACTCCAGGGGCGTAGCGGTGACGCCACTGCGGATAGATTTCATACTCAATCTGATGATGCATATCTTGTAGAGAGCCCATGGGGAGGGCGGCAACATCAATTCCAGTCTCCTCAAAAACCTCGCGTGCAGCGGCGACCTTGAGATCTTCATCAATAGCATCAACACTGCCAGTAACAGATTGCCAGAAGTTGGCTTTATCGGCCCGCTCTATCAGCAAGACCTCCCCATTCGATTTGTAAATAACCACTAAAACCGAAATGGGGATTTTCAAGATGCTTTAAGACTTTCCTGCTTAAGCAGCTGGAGCAGCTTGGCGCAAACGAATATGCAATTCTTTTAGCTGACGCTCATCCACTGGGCTAGGAGCCTGCGTCAATAAGCACTGCGCACGTTGCGTTTTAGGGAATGCGATCACATCACGAATAGATTCAGCTCCGGTCATCATTGTGACGATGCGATCCAAACCAAACGCAATACCACCATGCGGAGGCGCACCATATTGCAAGGCATCTAACAAGAATCCAAACTTGGCCTGCGCTTCTTCAGGACCAATTTTCAATGCACGGAATACTTGACTCTGTACTACCTCTTGATGAATACGGACTGATCCGCCACCAATCTCACTACCGTTCAGAACCATGTCATAGGCTTTAGCTAAGCACTTACCAGGATTGGATTCGAGGTACTGCATATGCTCATCTTTAGGGCTTGTAAATGGATGGTGACATGCAACCCAACGGGCATTGTCTTCGTCATACTCAAACATCGGGAAGTCCACTACCCACAACGGCTTCCAACCTTCGGTGGAGAGGCCATGCTCTTTACCCCAAGCAGAATGACCAATTTTCAAACGCAAGCCACCGATAGCGTCATTGACTACCTTTTCTTTATCAGCACCGAAGAAAATAATATCGCCATCTTTTGCACCAGTGCGCTTCAAGATGCCTTCAATCGCAGCATCATGCAAGTTCTTCACGATTGGTGACTGCAAACCATTGCGACCTTCAGCAACTGAGTTCACCTTGATCCACGCCAAACCTTTGGCGCCATAGATTGCTACGAATTGAGTGTAGTCATCAATTTCACTACGGCTAATTTCAGCACCACCAGGTACGCACAAACCAACTACGCGCCCACCCTCTTGGTTTGCTGCGCCAGAGAATACTTTGAAATCCACATCTTTCATCAAGTCAGTCAATTCTGTGAACTCAAAATTCACACGCAGATCTGGCTTATCTGAACCGAAGCGCGCCATACCTTCTGAGTAAGGCATCGTTGGGAATGGATTAGGCAACTCAACATTCATGGTGGTTTTGAAAATATGACGGATCATGTTCTCAAATAACTCACGGATTTCTAATTCGTCCAAGAAAGCTGTTTCACAGTCAATCTGAGTAAATTCAGGCTGACGGTCAGCACGCAAATCTTCGTCTCGGAAACACTTCGTAATCTGGTAGTAGCGATCAAAGCCAGCCACCATCAACAACTGTTTAAACAGCTGGGGGGACTGTGGCAATGCAAAGAACTGACCATCATGAACGCGAGATGGGACTAAATAGTCACGCGCGCCTTCGGGGGTACTCTTGGTCAACATCGGTGTTTCGATATCAATAAAGCCCGCTGCATCCAAGTAGCGACGGCATTCCATAGCGACGTTATAACGCAAACGCAAATTCTTTTGCATTTGCGGGCGACGCAAATCCAGTACGCGGTGGGTTAAGCGAGTGGTCTCAGATAAGTTCTCATCTTCCAATTGGAATGGAGGGGTAATAGACGCATTAAGAATGACTAAGCTATGGCAAAGTACTTCAATCTTTCCGCTCACTAAATCATTGTTTTCAGTGCCGGCAGGACGTGCACGTACCAAGCCTTTGATCTGAATACAAAACTCGTTACGCACTTGCTCAGCCAAGGCAAACATCTCTGGGCGATCTGGATCGCACACTACTTGCACAAAACCTTGGTGATCACGCAAGTCAATAAAGATCACACCACCGTGGTCACGGCGACGATTCACCCAACCTGAGAGTGTAATTTCTTGACCAATGAGTGTTTCAGTTACCTGACCGCAGGTATGACTTCGCATCGACATAACAATTTCCTATAAATCAAAGATGATGGCTTGACCCAATAGCGGTCATGCCAGTTGAACTGGTGGGAGGAACAGATCCCATTGAAACAATATGTTTGAGCGCCTCTTCGACACTCATCTCTAATTCAATAGTGTGTGCGCGCGGGACGATCATAAAAAATCCAGAAGTTGGATTTGGCGTAGTTGGCAAAAATACATTCACATAATCTTCACCCAACTTCGCAGCAACTTCTTTTGCTGGCATACCAGTCTGGAACGCAATCGCCCAAGAATCTGCATGCGGATAACGAATTAATAATGCTTTGCTAAATGCTTGGCCACTTCCAGAAAATAAGGTGGAAGAGACTTGTTGAACGCTGGAGTAGATTGATCGCACAATCGGAATGCGATTCATCTGCTTATTCCACATCTTGATCCACCACTGCCCGGCAAAACTAATTGCAACTAAGCCAGTCATCATGATGACCGAAACCACAATCAAAATACCAACACCCGGTAACTCACGGAAATGCTGTAGATCGGCAGCAAACTGATTGGGGAATACGGCAATAATGGCATGCATTACAGAGCCAAAAACACCATCGAGCAGGCCCAAGCCCCATGCAATCACCCAAATGGTGATTGACATCGGTGCCCACACCAAAATGCCTGCGATAAAGTATTTTTTCATTTGCCTATGCTTACGCTTTGCCTAACCTGGCATTTTAGCGGTTTAAGCGCCGGCCGGCGACAGACTAGTACAGACCAAGGCCGATTATCAGAATCCCAGCCAAAAAGCCGCCTGCAAAGAGCAAAGCGCCAGCCAAGAGGCGATGGGTGCGTCTTTCCTGTAATAAAAGGCCTTTTAAGACCTCTAATTCAGCATTTGACTCCTTACGAGGGGTGTGTGCTTGCGCCAAACTCTCGGCAATCAGCCGTGGCAAGGTTGGCAAAATTTGCGCCCAACTAGGTGCTTCAGCCTTAATGCCATCCACCAGAGCCCGCCAACCTAACTGCTGACTGATCCATTTTTCTAAAATTGGCTTAGCAGTCTTCCAAAGGTCGAGATCTGGATCAAGCTGACGCGCCAGACCCTCGACATTTAATAAAGTCTTTTGGAGCAACGTGAGTTGCGGCTGAATCTCCACCTTGAAGCGGCGTGATGTTTGGAACAAACGCATCAACACGATTCCAAGAGAAATTTCTTTTAGAGGGCGATCAAAATAGGGCTCGCAAACAGAACGTACTGCACCTTCTAGCTCCTCAACACGAGTATTGGCTGGAACCCAGCCAGACTCAATATGTAATTCAGCCACTCGACGGTAATCACGATTAAAGAAAGCTAGAAAATTTAACGCCAAATAACTTTTATCTGTCTGACTTAAGGCGCCAACGATCCCAAAATCCAAAGAAATAAATCGGCCAAAAGTCTCGGGCTCAAGACTAATCATGATGTTGCCAGGATGCATGTCGGCGTGAAAGAAGCCGTGCTCAAAAACTTGCGTGAAAAATATTTCAACGCCATCTGCAGCAAGCTTTTTAAAATCAACTCCAGCTGCCTTCAACTCTGTAGTACGTCCAATCGAGATGCCATTCATCCTTTCCATCACGATGACATTCGTGTGACATAAGTCCCAATACATCTCAGGAATCATTAACTTTTTAGAGTCAACAAAATAGCGACGTAACTGACTTGCATTTGCTGCTTCACGCATCAGATCTAATTCATCATGCAAATGAGTATCAAATTCGGCAACGTTTTCACGGGGCTTCAAGCGACGCCCATCCTCAGAAAGTCGCTCGATAATTTTTGCTAAGTCATAAAGCAAAGCAAGATCGCCATCAATGATTGGCAGAATCCCAGGACGCAGGACTTTGATTGCTACAGCACGACCTTCCCATTCCGGATGCTTTTGGGTGCCGCGCAATAATCCAAAGTGCACCTGGGCTACAGAGGCACTAGCCACAGGGGTTGCATCAAAACTAATAAATACTTCTTCGATAGATTGACCCAGCGCCTGTTCAATCAAGCGACAAGATTCATCGTTAGAAAATGGTGGGACTTGATCTTGCAACTTCGCCAATTCATCGGCGATGTCTTCTGGCAATAAATCACGTCGAGTAGAAAGTACTTGCCCAAACTTCACAAAGATTGGTCCAAGCGCCTCTAAAGTCAAGCGAATACGCTCACCCCTAGGCAGAGACTGTCCTGGTGAAGTCCAACAAAGAATTGTTAATAGACCGCGACGAATACCGGGCTTCAAAATATCGCGTAACAATGGCAGTAAGCCATAGCGCCATGCAGTAAAGAAAATAAAAGAAAGACGGGCTAGGCGACGCACAATGAATTAACCTTTTCGCTCTAAAAGTTGAATGCGCTTTTCTAGACGATCAACTGCATCACGCATTGAATTTAATTCATTTTTACGAATCATAAAATCCCGTTTATTCAAAAGTACTTTTCTTTCTTCGCTCACATACTCCACGACATTTTCAAGTAGATCAGTCGCAGCGGCCCTTCCAGCAGAAACGAATTTCTTGCCTTGACGAACAGCAAAGTTCGCAGGGGCATCTCCAATAAAACGCGCCAGATCCTCTTCATACTCCCACCGAATCTGACCTGCTAAGCGGCCTAATAATTGCGCTAGGTCAGCATCACCGGTAATCTTGACTGACTTCATGGCTTGCTCTCGCAAATTACCAGGGCCACCAGTCAAGGCGCTGAGTGCTTCTGCGGAGACTTCCAGCTCAAGCGATGGATCATCTGTGTTCGTTAATGCAAGCAAGGAGCCATCAGGGCCTATCTCAATGCACAGCCTGCCAATTGGCAGGCTCAGCAAAATCACCTTGCCAGCATGGTGAGACAACTCAGCCATAGCCCATGGCTCAGCCTTGAGAACATGGTTTATTGCCCGACAAGCAGCTGATGCAGCAATATGGTGCGTTGGAAGAGAAGTGGTGGTCATTAGTGTAAAAAACCCGCACAAGTGCGGGCTTTCAGTGGAAAGTACCTTAAGCTTAAACCAACTGCGAAATACCCGCCAGTACCCAGCCCCCAGGACCACTTACCGGCTTACTTAAGTTCCAAATTTCAGAGAAGTTATTTGGTTGTGCGCCAGCTTGCTCACGAATCATGCCCGTGAACTGCACACTACAGTAGTAAGTATTGTCAGCTGTCTCAATTCCAAGCAACTGCGCATTCAAAGTAACGACATCTGTTTGATTGGAGCTATCAGCACGCCCCGCTAGGTCTTGCTCAATCGTCGCGAACATCTCCGGCGTGGTGTACTCACGCAAAGCTGGTAAGTCACCCTGATCCCATGCTTTTTGGAGTGTTGAGAAATACTGCTTGGCATTGTCCAGAAATGCGTACTCATCAAAACCAGGTGGCAGAGTAGATTGAAATGGTGCAGGCTCACTAGATACGCCACCAAATGCATTGGCAGCTGGTGCAAAACCAGGCTCCTGCCTAGGTGTTTGATCTAGATTGCTACGTTGCATTCCTTGCGAAGTGACTTGTGGGCCTTTATTGGCGCCCGACAATGCAGGCATCATTCTTCTCATCAGAAACATAATGACAAAGCCTGCCAAAACAGCAATCAATAATCCAGTAATCAAAGATGACGCAGCCTCACCTAAACCAAAGTGAGATAAGAGATATCCGATACCAAGTCCTGCAGCAAGTCCGCCGAGGATTCCACCCATACCACCAAAGCGACTAGGTGCAGGCGCCTGAGGGGCTGCAGCCGGTGTAGCAGGTTGAGCTTGTTGAGTTGGTTTTTGTGCAGGAGCAGCTTGTTTTTGCATTGGCGCACTTGGTGCTTTACCAATACTTTTACCGCCGCCTAAACGGGCAGCATCAGCATGACCGACAGTGGCAAATATTAAGCTGACACTCAATAGAACTGCCTTGAAAAAATGCTTATTCATCTTTTGATCTCCTATAGAACTACTCTAATTCTGGACAGCTAAAAACTACAAATTCATTAGTATTTAATACCAATATGCAGCGCAACGATACCCCCAGTCATCCTGTGGGTATCCACCCCATCAAAACCTACTCCCAACATCATTTCCTTTAGGGTTTCTGCGTCTGGATGCATCCGAATAGATTCTGCTAAATAACGATAGCTCTCAGAATCTTGCGCAATTTTTTCACCCAACCAGGGCAATACTTTGAACGAGTAGGTGTCATAAACCGGCTGCAGAAAAGCATCCGGTTTCGAGAACTCTAGAACTAATACTCGGCCACCCGGCTTAATGACCCGCAACATCTCTTTCAAAGCAACATCTTTATGAGTCATATTGCGTAAACCAAAGGCTACCGTCACCACATCAAAGTGACCAGCAGGGAATGGGATTTTTTCTGCATCAAACTGAACACAAGGCAAAGCCAAGCCCTGATCAAGTAGTCGGTCACGACCAACACCCAACATCGATGCATTAATGTCACTTAACCATACTTGGGCTTCTGGGTTATGGCCCCACGCTGCTGCACGCGCAAAGGCGGCTGCCAAGTCACCTGTACCACCAGCAATGTCCAATACTTTTTGTCCAGGGCGAACTTGCGCACGAGCAATCGTGACTTTCTTCCATAAGCGATGAAGACCAAAGGACATCAAGTCATTCATCACATCGTATTTGTTGGCTACAGAATGGAATACCTCTGCAACCTTACCTGCTTTTTCAGCTTCATCAACGCTTTGGTATCCAAAGTGAGTCTTACTCATATTCTTTGCTCTATCTAATTAAATGCTCAGTGGCTACCGCAAGACTTACCGCCCGCAACACTCATTGGAGTATCGCGGTCTAAACCAGCAGCAGCCAATTTGTCCAAATGCTCTTTCCAAAGCACTTCATGGTTCTCACATAAAAATTGCAAGTAGTCCCAGGAATACAAACCGGAATCGTGTCCATCTGAAAAGGAAGGTTTTAGTGCGTAATGGCCCACCGGTTCAATATTGGCAATGAGCACCTCACGCTTACCGGTCTGCAGAGTCTCCTGCCCAGGACCATGACCTTGAACCTCGGCTGAAGGAGATACTACCCTTAAGAACTCAAAAGGAAGGCGATACGTGTTGCCATTTTCATAAGTAAGCTCTAACACCTTTGACTGCTGATGCACTACAACATTAGTTGGAATCATTAAACCAATACCCTCTCGATACCACCTTGGTTTGCCTTGCTTACATAATCCTGCATCCAATCAGGTCCCAATAATTTTTGCGCCATTTCAACCACGATGTAATCGGCAGTCGTATCACTATCAGCATCAAAACGCGTGAGGCCTTGAAGGCAAGATGGGCAGCTCGTGAGTACTTTGACATCACCAGTGAAATCATCTTTGCGCAACTCATTAGCGGCCTTCTCCATCTCAATCTGCTTGCGGAAGCGGACCTGAGTTGAAATATCGGGGCGTGTCACGGCGAGGGTTCCAGACTCACCACAGCAGCGATCATTCTTCTGAATGGCTTTGCCGTCCTCTAACTGAATCAACTCATTCACAGTCTTAAGTGGGTCCTGCAACTTCATCGGTGAGTGACATGGATCGTGATACATATACTTCACGCCAGTTACGTTTGAAAGTTTGACACCCTTCTCAAGTAAATACTCATGAATATCCACAATGCGGCAACCTGGGAAGATCTGCTCAAACTGATATCCCGCTAATTGGTCATAACAAGTACCGCATGAAACTACAACTGTCTTGATGTCTAAATAATTTAAGGTATTAGCAACACGATGGAAGAGTACGCGATTATCTGTAATCATCTTCTCCGCTTTATCAAAGTCGCCATTGCCACGTTGTGGGTAACCGCAACAGAGGTAACCCGGAGGCAACACAGTCTGTACGCCAACATTCCACAACATTGCTTGCGTTGCTAAGCCCACCTGCGAAAACAAACGTTCAGAACCACAACCTGGGAAATAGAACACGGCTTCAGTATCAGCAGAAGTCGTTTTTGGGTCGCGGATAATTGGTACGTAATTCGCATCTTCAATATCCAAGAGCGCTCGAGCTGTTTTCTTAGGTAAGTTGCCAGGCATCTTCTTATTTACAAAGAAAATAACCTGCTCTTTTATATTGGGCTTGGTGACCGTCGCAGGTGGATGCGCAGTTTGCTTGCGCGCCAATTTACGGAAAACATCATTACCTAATCGCTGGAGCTTATAACCCCAACCAATCATGGTCTTACGAGCCAACTTAATTGTGTCTGGGTCAGTGGCATTCAAGAAGAGCATGGATGCTGCTGTTCCAGGGTTAAAGCGTTGCTGGCCCATCTTGCGCAACAAGTTACGCATATTCATAGTCACATCGCCAAAGTCAATCTTGACTGGGCACGGCGTCAAACACTTGTGGCAAACGGTACAATGTGCCGCAACGTCATCAAACATTTCCCAATGACGAATTGAAACGCCACGACGCGTTTGCTCTTCATATAAGAAAGCTTCGATCAACAGGGAGGTTGCTAAAATTTTGTCACGTGGGCTGTACAGCAAATTAGCTCGCGGCACATGTGTAGAGCACACTGGCTTGCACTTACCGCAACGCAAGCAATCTTTCACACTATCAGCAATCGCCCCAATATCACTCTGCTGCATGATGATGGATTCATGACCCATCAAACCAAAGCTCGGGGTGTAAGCAATGCTGAGATCAGCATGTGGCATTAACTTGCCCTTGTTGAAGCGACCTTCAGGATCTACACGCTTTTTATATGCGCGGAAATCCTTAAGCTCATCCTCAGTCAAATACTCCAGCTTCGTAATACCAATGCCGTGCTCACCAGAAATCACACCATCCAATGATCGGGCTAATTTCATAATCCGATCAACAGCGCGATGTGCATCTTGCAACATCTCATAGTCATCTGAATTGACCGGGATGTTGGTATGCACATTACCGTCACCAGCATGCATATGCAGTGCTACAAACACCCGCTTGCGCAAAATATTTTTATGGATAGCCTCTAGCTCATTGAGGATGGGCTCAAATGCTAAGCCACCAAAAATGATTCTGAGCTCAGCACGAACTTCCGTCTTCCAGGAGGCGCGGAGGCTGTAATTCTGTAAGCCTGGAAAATAGGTATCCATCTCCTTGAGCCACACAGACCAATTTGCACGCACTCTACCAATCAGTTCAAGTGCTTGCTGTACACGATCGCCCAAGATTTCAGCGCTAGGAATTTCATAATCTTCATCACTCTTGCCAAGCGGCAAGGCACTCTTTTTCAGAAATGCTTCGAGCCCATCTAAAACTTGTAATTTGTTTTTAAGGGAGAGTTCGATATTGATACGTTCAATACCATTGGTGTACTCGCCCATGCGTGGCAATGGGATGACCACGTCTTCATTAATCTTGAATGCATTGGTATGACGGGCAATCGCAGCAGTGCGCGCACGATCCAACCAAAACTTCTTGCGCGCTTCAGCGCTCACCGCTACAAAGCCTTCGCCCACTCGGTTGTTGGCCATGCGTACGACTTCACTGGTTGCTGCCGCTACAGCCTCTTCATTATCACCAGCGATATCACCAATCAATACCATCTTAGGCAAAGCATTGCGCTTGGATTTAGTGGAGTAACCCACCGCTCTCAAATAACGATCATCCAAGTGCTCCAATCCGGCCAAGATGGGTCCGCCATCCTTACTCAAGCCATCAAGATAAGCTTTGATTTCTACAATGCTCGGAATCGCCTCTTGCGCTTGACCAAAAAATTCCAAGCAAACAGTCCGCATGAATTTAGGCATGCGATGCAAAATCCAAGTTGCACTTGTAATTAATCCGTCACAACCTTCTTTTTGAACGCCAGGTAAGCCTGATAAAAACTTATCAGTCACATCCTTACCCAAACCTTCTTTACGGAAGCGCTTACCTTCTACTTCTAAAATTTCTGTTTTAAGAATGCGTTCGCCTGGCTCACTCAAACCATCAGACCAAGTCAGTTGAAAACGTACCTTATCTACAACGTGAATTTTTCCGAGATTGTGATCAAGACGTTCGACATCAAGCCAATTGCCATCTGGATCAACCATGCGCCAGCTGGCTAAGTTATCCAGTGCAGTACCCCACAAGACCGCTTTCTTACCGCCTGCGTTCATCGCAATATTGCCACCAATGCAGCTTGCATCAGCTGAAGTAGGATCGACTGCAAAGACCAACCCAGCGCGCTCTGCAGCATCCGAGACTCTACGGGTTACAACACCAGCACCGGTAAAGATCGTAGACACTTCATGATCTACACCCGGCAAATGTTTCAGCTTTACAGCATCGATTTGCTCAAGCTTTTCAGTGTTAATTACTGCAGACATCGCGTAGAGAGGAATGGCGCCACCGGTGTAACCAGTACCACCTCCACGCGGAATAATAGTCAGACCCAATTCAACACAGGCTTTAACCAAACCAGGGATTTCAGATTCGTAATCTGGTTTTAAAACGACCAGCGGAAACTCAACACGCCAGTCAGTTGCGTCAGTCACATGCGCTGCACGTGAGACGCCATCAAAACAAATATTATCGGCAGCAGTAATTCGACCAAGCTCTTTGCGAGCGCGTTTACGAATCTCGGTGACTTCCTTAAAGCCCTGTTCAAAACTTTCAACTGCGCGGTGCGCGGCTTTTAACAAAACCTGAACTTGCTCAGCAGATTCACCGCTAGATCTTTTCTTAACTTCGCCAAGGCGATGCCATAGAGCGTCAATCAGTAATTGACGGCGATTGGCGTTATCTAATAAGTCATCTTGCAAAAAAGGGTTGCGCTGGACTACCCAGATATCACCTAAGACTTCGAACAACATGCGAGCTGACCGGCCAGTGCGGCGAACCCCACGCAAATCATTCAGAACGCGCCATGACTCCTCACCCAGTAAGCGAATAACGATTTCACGATCGGAAAAGGAGGTGTAGTTGTAGGGGATTTCGCGAAGGCGGGGAGAACCCGCTTCGGCATCCAACAACTGGTTCAAAGCTAATGGAGCGTTCATAGCGTCATATTTGATAAATATGCATTTTAATTGAGGGATCCTGATATTGGCAGGAAACCATGAAAGATGTTGGCCTTTGACGATAAACCCTTGCAAATCTAAGGGCTTAGAGGCCATTCATGGTACGCTCATTGCATGGCAACGAACTATTTAAAGAAAATTTTATCGGCCCGAGTCTACGATGTGGCCAGGGAAACAGAGCTCCAAGTAGCCCCCGAACTCACAAAGCGCTTAGGCAATCAAGTTTTACTCAAAAGAGAGGATAACCAGCCGGTTTTTTCCTTCAAATTACGTGGCGCCTATAACAAAATGGCCCATTTACCCCCAGAAGCCCTGAAACGGGGGGTAATCGCAGCTTCGGCAGGGAATCATGCTCAGGGCGTAGCCCTAGCAGCAGCCAAAATGAAGTGCAAGGCAGTAATCGTGATGCCCCTCACCACCCCCAGCGTCAAAATTGATGCAGTTAAGGCGCGTGGCGGTTCATGGGTCGAGGTAATTTTGCATGGTGAATCCTACAGCGATGCTTTCAAATACTCTGAACTCTTGGAAAAAAAACGGGGCTTAACTTTTGTCCATCCTTTTGATGACCCTGATGTCATTGCTGGGCAAGGAACGATTGCCCAAGAAATTTTTCAACAATACCAAGAACCAATTGATGCCATTTTTGTAGCCATTGGTGGTGGTGGCCTGATTGCCGGTATTGGCGAATACGTCAAAGCAGTTAGCCCCAAAACCAAAGTAATTGGCGTTCAGTCAGTTGACTCAGATGCGATGAGACGCTCACTTGAAGCCAATAAGCGTATCGAGATGAAGGATGTGGGCCTCTTCTCGGATGGCACAGCAGTCAAACTCGTTGGTAAAGAAACTTTCCGTATTTGTAAGCGTGTAGTCGACGACATTATTACTGTCGATACCGATGAAATTTGCGCAGCTATTAATGACGTCTTTACGGATACCCGCAGCATTTTGGAGCCTGCTGGTGCCTTAGCAATTGCCGGCATGAAAAAGTATGTAGAAAAGCATCGTCTCAAAAAGAAAACGTTGGTGGCGATTGCTTGCGGGGCCAACATGAATTTCAGTCGCCTACGCTTCGTAGCCGAGCGCGCTGACGTTGGTGAATTCCGTGAAGCTGTTTTTGCTGTGACCATTCCAGAAGAGCGTGGTTCCTTTAGACGCTTCTGCGAATTACTCGGTAATCGGAATGTCACTGAATTCAACTATCGCATTGCCGATCAAAGTGAAGCACATATCTTCGTTGGCATTGGTACACAAAAGGCGACAGATAGCACCACTATTGCAAAGCATTTTCGTAAAGCAAAGTTTGCAACCATTGATCTGACACATGATGAGCTAGCGAAGTCACACCTGCGTCATATGGTGGGTGGCCGCTCTACTCTTGCAAAAGATGAGCTCCTATACCGCTTTGAATTTCCGGAGCGCCCAGGCGCCCTGATGAAGTTCCTGACCAGCATGGCACCCAATTGGAATATCAGCCTGTTTCATTACCGCAATCATGGCGCCGACTATGGTCGCATCTTGGTAGGCCTTCAGGTCCCCAAAAATGAACAGAAGAAATTTCAAAGCTTCTTGGCATCACTAGGCTACCCTCATTGGAATGAGACTGATAACCCCGCTTATCGTCTATTCCTAAAATGAGTTGTAATACATAAATGTCATACACACTCACCGGAAAACTTGTCGTTGCGATTTCATCACGCGCACTATTTGATTTCGAAGAAGAGAATCGTATTTTCGAATCAACTGATGACAGCGCTTATATGAAGCTACAGTTAGAGCGCCTATCGAAAGCTGCGCAAACAGGCGTAGCTTTTCCATTGGTAAAAAAGTTACTCGCTTTCAACGAAGAGGGTGAGCAGCGTGTAGAGGTAGTGATCCTCTCTCGCAATGATCCTGTCAGTGGCTTACGAGTCTTTCGCTCAGCCGAACACCATGGCCTGCATTTAGAGCGTGGCGTATTCACCAGGGGACGTCCGCCCTACCACTACCTTCGCTCGCTACATGCCAACCTGTTTCTCTCAGCTAATGAGGATGATGTCCGAGCCACGATTGATGCAGGCTTTCCTGCTGCGCGCGTCTATCCAGAATCAAGCAAAACTGCAGAGTCTCATCCAAACGAAATTCGTATTGCATTTGACGGAGATGCTGTTCTGTTTTCCGATGAAGCGGAACAAGTATTTCAGAGTGAAGGTTTGGTAGCCTTTGTCGATCATGAAAGCAAGAAGGCTGCGATCCCATTGCCGCCAGGTCCATTCAAGCCTTTGCTAGAAGCACTACATCGCTTGCAACGTAGCACTAGTGAGAAGGGGATGCGTATTCGCACTGCCTTAGTGACTGCTCGCTCTGCACCCGCACATGAACGCGCCATTCGTACACTCATGGCTTGGGGTATTGATGTTGATGAGGCAATGTTCCTTGGCGGACTCTCCAAGAGTGAATTTCTCCGCGAGTTTGAACCAGACTTTTTCTTTGATGACCAAACAGGTCACTGCCAATCCGCTGCATCAGTTGCACCTACAGGTCACGTTGTATCTGGCGTTTCTAATAAACCTAAAAGCTAATGTCCACACTTTCACTTGGTCAGGCAACGCAGTATCCCGATCAATATGATCCAAGCTTGCTCTTCCCTATTCCGCGTTCTGAGAATCGCCTTAAGCTCGACATTGAACCCAATCAAGTACTTCCTTTTGTAGGTGTCGATATTTGGAATGCCTTTGAGCTTAGTTGGCTCAATAAAAAAGGGAAACCCCAAATTGCATTGGCAGAGTTTCAGATTCCAGCAGACTCTCCTAATATGATTGAATCCAAATCATTCAAGCTTTACCTCAATAGTCTGAATAGCGCCCGCTTTGAAGATGAATCCGAAGTGCGCGAAAGATTGATTACGGATTTGTCTGCAGTAGCTGGAAGCAAGATTGCCACTCGCATCAATCCAACAGAAGCAGTTGCCAAAAAAGGAATGCAGGAGATGAGTGGTGTACTCATGGATCGCCTCGATATCGAGATCGATCCGAGTCTGCCGGCCGATCCTGCTTTGCTAGAGGTGAATGAATCTTTTGGACCGATCGAGCAGTGCTTGGTTTCTCATTTACTAAAATCTAATTGCCCCGTAACCGGCCAACCAGATTGGGCCAGCGTACAAATTCGTTACCAAGGCCGCCCCATTTTGGAAGAGGGTTTGCTGCGCTACTTAATCGGCTTTAGGCAAAAGGGTGAGTTTCATGAGCACTGTGTTGAAACCATCTTCACTGATATTAAGCGCCAGTGCAAGCCTGAGAAACTCTCTGTCTATGCTCGTTACACCCGACGCGGTGGATTGGATATCAACCCCTTCCGCACCGATCACAATTCGCCTTGGCCAGAAAATACGCGCCATGCAAGGCAGTAAGAAAGTCAGTAGATAAATAAAAAGCCCTTCTAGAAGGGCTTTTTACATTGAGCAAAACGAATTCACGCCATATTTAAAACGGAATATCGTCATCCATTGCACCGAGAGATGCGGCATTTGACGATGCTGGTGCAGACTGCTCAGCCGGCTTTGAGCGGCTATAACTTTCACCACCATCACCACTGCCACCTACTGGCTTACCACCAAGCATTTGCATTGTTTCTGCAACGATCTCAGTGGAATATTTTTCTTGGCCACTAGCATCAGTCCATTTACGCGTTCGCAAACGACCTTCTACATAAACTTGTGAACCTTTTTTGAGATATTGACCAGCGATCTCTGCAAGCTTTCCAAAGAATGCAACGCGGTGCCATTCTGTGGTTTCTTTCATTTCGCCAGACTGCTTATCTTTGTAACGATCTGATGTCGCTACTGAAATGTTTGTGACGGCGTCGCCGCTTGGCATGTAACGTGTTTCTGGGTCACGCCCTACGTTACCTACGATGATGACTTTATTTACCGAAGCCATGTTGTCTCCCGAAGAAAAATACTGCTGTTATTACTGCTAAAAAATAAACTGCTCACTTTAATGTAGCCAATGTAGCCGCGTTAAGTCTTTACTGCCGCATCCTTTGATTCCGAAGCCCTTGTTGGCATCGAACCCATCGACCAAGCGATTATAAGCCAGCATAAAAGTAGCACTGCACCCATCACAAAGACTGATAAGTCGCCATGGCTATCCATCAAGTACCCCCCAATTACAGCGCCTGTAAAGAGGCCAATCGACTGTGTTGTGTTGTAAACACCTAATGCAGTGCCCTTGGATTCTTTGGCAAAACGAGAGACCAATGATGGTTGTAATGCCTCAAGCAGGTTAAAGCCTACAAAGTAAATCAATAAAGCAATAGCGATTCCAAGAATGGAATGGGTGCCCGTAAACACAAACTCTGCAATGAGCAGCAACACAATCGCTACTAACAAAACAGTTCTTAACTGTTGCTTCTTTTCACCCACAATCAAAATCGGCGCCATCAAGAAAAAAGAAAGCAAAACAACAGGAAGATAAACCTGCCAATGTGATGCCAATGGCAGGCCCGCTTGCACTAATAGGCGTGGAACTACCAAGAACATTGCTACTTGAGTTGCATGTAATACAAATACGCCAGCATTGAGGCGCATCAACTCAGGGCGCAGAAATACTTCTTTCAAACTCGCTTGCTGTAGCTTGGGCTCAGGCAAAGTGCTTGGTAGAACATAGTAAGCAACAAACATTGCCCCAATCCCCAGCACCGCTAAGACCACAAAAATTCCACTCAAACTAATCCAGCGGTAGATTGGCGCAGCAATCACAAGTGACAACGCAAATGACAACGCAATACTGCCCCCCACCAAAGCCATCGCTCGAGTACGAACCTGCTCGCGCGTTAAATCAGCTACCCAGGCAGAAATTGCTGCCGAAACTGCACCAGCGCCCATTACCCCGCGACCAATAGCAATCCAGAGTAGGTCGTCCTGAGCGGCACAAATAAGAGCGCCCGCAACAAACAAAGAGAGTCCCCATAAAACAACTGGTTTACGGCCAATACGGTCAGAAAGGCGGCCTAAGGGAATGTAAAAGCAGGCCTGAACAATATTGAAGATTCCGAGTGTTAAGCCAACCCATAAGGCGTGCTCGCCGCCAGGCAAACCCCGCGCATGGATGCTGAAAACCGGCAAAAGCAAAAATAGGCCCAGCATACGGAGGCCAAAGATGCCCGCTAAGGCCAGAGTTGAGCGAAGTTCAGAAGGATTCATGGGAAAGGGCTATATTAACAAGTTACGCTAAAAAATCATGAATAACGAAATTAAGATCCGCGGTGCGCGCACGCACAACCTCAAAAACATCAATCTAGATATCCCTAGAGAGAAATTGGTCGTTTTAACTGGTCTATCTGGCTCGGGCAAAAGCTCTTTGGCTTTTGACACCTTGTATGCCGAAGGTCAACGTCGCTACGTAGAGTCCTTATCCGCTTATGCGCGCCAGTTTTTGCAGTTAATGGAAAAGCCCGATGTCGATACGATTGAAGGCCTCTCTCCAGCAATCTCGATTGAGCAAAAAGCCACCAGCCACAATCCACGCTCAACCGTAGGTACGGTTACAGAAATTCATGATTACCTGCGCTTATTGTTTGCCCGCGCTGGCACCCCACATTGTCCAGACCATGATCTGCCATTAGAAGCGCAGAGCGTTTCTCAAATGGTGGACACCGTTCTAGCCATGCCGGAAGATACCAAGCTCATGATTCTGGCTCCGGTTGTTAGCGAACGCAAAGGTGAATTCGTCGATTTATTTCAAGATCTCCAGGCCCAAGGCTTCGTGCGCTTTCGTGTGCGCTCTGGTGGCGGCACAACCAATACTGCCAAAGCAGAGATCTTTGAAGTAGATCAACTACCTGCCCTGAAGAAGAATGATAAGCACTCGATTGAAGTAGTTGTAGACCGTATTAAAGTGCGCCCCGATATTCAGCAGCGTGTAGCAGAGTCTTTTGAGACTGCGCTGCGCCTTGCTGATGGTAAAGCCATGATTGTCAATATGGATACCGGCAAGGAGATGATTTTCTCTAGCAAGTTTGCTTGCCCCATCTGCTCGTATTCGTTGCAAGAGCTTGAGCCACGCCTTTTCTCATTCAACAATCCGATGGGCGCATGCCCGTCTTGTGATGGTTTAGGTCATCAATCTTTCTTTGATCCAAAGCGCATTGTTGCTCATCCAGACTTATCGCTCGCTTCTGGCGCGATTAAAGGTTGGGATCGTCGCAATCAGTTTTACTTCAAGCTTTTACAAACACTCGCCAAACATGGCGGCTTTGATGTCGAGAAACCCTTTGAGACTCTGAATAAGAAACAGCAAGATCTGATTTTGTTGGGCTCAGGCGACATCACCATTCCCTTTGAGTACATCAATGAGCGTGGCAAAAATAGTGTTCGTGAGCACGCCTTTGAAGGGATTGTCGCGAACTTTGAGCGCCGTTATCGGGAGACTGACTCAGCGACAGTGCGTGAAGAATTGTCACGCTATCAAAACGTACAAACTTGCCCATCATGTAATGGCAGCCGGTTACGCAAAGAGGCGCGCTTTGTCAAAGTTGGTGACGGCAAACAGTCGCGAGCTATTTATGAAATCAGCGCCCTGCCTTTAAAAGAAGCTAAAGAATATTTTGAGTCTTTAGAACTCAAAGGTGCTAAACGAGAAATCGCTGACAAGATTGTGAAAGAAATTGGTTCACGTCTACGCTTCCTCAATGATGTGGGATTAGATTACCTCTCACTTGAACGCAGTGCTGACACCCTCTCCGGTGGTGAAGCTCAGCGTATTCGCCTGGCCTCTCAGATTGGCTCTGGCCTGACAGGTGTCATGTATGTATTGGATGAGCCCTCTATTGGCTTACATCAACGTGATAACGATAGACTGATCGGAACTCTTAAGCATTTAAGGGACTTGGGCAATAGCGTCCTAGTAGTTGAGCATGACGAAGACATGATTCGTGCCTCTGATTATGTCATTGATATTGGCCCTGGTGCTGGTGTGCATGGCGGGGAAGTCGTAGCTGAAGGTACTCCTGCAGAAGTCGAAGCAAATCCAAAGTCTTTAACTGGCGCCTATTTATCCGGTCGAGAGTGGATTGCCGTTCCTGAAAAACGTATTCCAGTAAATGACAAGTTCCTGGAAATTATTGGGGCACGGGGTAACAACCTCCAATCTGTTCATGCCAAGATTCCAGTCGGCCTATTAACTTGTGTCACCGGCGTCTCCGGCTCTGGTAAATCAACGCTCATTAACGACACACTGCACCATGCGGTTGCGCAACATATTTATGGCTCGAATGCTGAGCCAGCAGCGCACGATACCATTAAGGGTCTCGAGAACTTTGATAAGGTTATTAGTGTCGACCAATCTCCTATTGGTAGAACGCCTCGCTCTAACCCTGCCACTTATACCGGATTATTTACGCCGATCAGAGAACTGTTTTGTGGCGTCCCTGCTGCACGTGAACGTGGCTATGAAGCGGGCCGCTTTTCTTTTAACGTCAAGGGCGGTCGTTGCGATGCCTGTGAAGGTGATGGCGTTATTAAAGTCGAAATGCATTTCTTGCCAGACGTCTACGTGCCTTGCGATGTCTGTCACGGCAAACGTTATAACCGCGAAACTTTAGACATTCGCTACAAAGGGAAAAATATTCATGAAGTGCTCTCGATGACGATTGAGCAAGCCCATGAATTCTTCGAAGCGGTACCCATTGTTAAACGCAAACTCAAAACCCTGCTCGATGTTGGTTTGGGTTATGTGAAGCTAGGTCAAAGCGCCACGACCTTATCTGGCGGTGAGGCGCAACGTGTCAAACTCTCACTAGAACTTTCTAAACGCGATACCGGCAGAACACTCTACATCTTGGATGAGCCAACTACAGGTTTACATTTCCACGACATTCAATTGTTACTGACCGTACTTCAAACTCTCAAGAAACAAGGCAATACGATCGTCATCATTGAGCACAACTTAGATGTAATTAAAACTGCTGATTGGATTATTGACTTAGGTCCTAAGGGTGGCGCTGGCGGTGGGCAGATTATTGCTACAGGTACACCTGAGGAAGTTGCGAAGAATGAGGCTAGCTTTACCGGTCACTACTTAGCGCCACTGCTGGTCCGTAAACCAACGCCTGCAAAAAAGAAAAAGTAACTCAGCTAGCGTCAACTAAGTGATTTACTCAGAGTAATTTAGATTCGGCTAAATCAGTCGCTTCTGAATTACCTGAGAGCACCAAGATATCGTTAGCCTGCAAGCGTAAGTCAGGGGTGAGCTCCAATTTGACGTAGTCAGAGCCATCCACTTTTCGTCTGACTGCTTGTACGCTCACGCCTTCATTTTCGAGGTGTAACTCTTCAAGAGTCTGCCCAATACTGGCTGACTCAGGCAACAAAGTTACCGAGTGCAAACGCCATGACTCCTTGGTATCGACCTCGTCATCCACTCCTCGGAAGTAACCGCGCAATAGACTGTAGCGAGCTTCGCGTGCACTAGTAATACGACGAACTACCTTACGCATAGGTACGCCCATCATTAATAAGACGTGTGAGGCCATCATGAGACTGCCCTCAATTAACTCTGGCACTACCTCAGTCGCACCAGCCGCTTGCAGCTTGGCTAAATCAGCATCATCCTTTGTGCGCACTAGCACTGTCATACCTGGACGAAGGTGCTCGACTTGGTGTAACACTTTGAAGCTTGCCGGTGTGTCTGCATAAGTAATCACCACCGCCTTCGCTCTCGCTAAGCCTGCTGCAACTAAATAATTTTCTCGACTAGCATCGCCATAAACCACGTTATCTCCAGCGGCGGCAGCTTCTTTGACTCGGTCTGGATCCATATCTAAGGCGATGTAAGGAATTTTTTCTTGATCAAGCATGCGAGCCAAACTTTGACCTGAGCGACCAAACCCACAAATGACGACATGGTTTTCTGTACGGACACTTTTTGCAGCAACGCGTGTCAGAGCCAGTGATTGCAACAACCACTCATTGCTTGAAAAGCGCATCGCAATACGATCGCTATATTGAATCAAAAATGGCGCACCAAACATGGAGAGCAACATTGCCGCTAATACCGCTTGACTCAAAGCAGGATCGATTAAGTCCAAGCCATCAATCTGATTTAAGAGAACGAAGCCGAATTCACCTGCCTGCGCCAAGCACAAGCCTGTCCGAATAGAGATACCAGGACTAGAACCAAAAGCACGTGACAGTAAAGCAATCAAGCCAAACTTAAAAATCAGAGGGCCAATTAATAAGAGTAAGACCAACATCCACTGTTGATAGATCACCTCGAAATCCAAAAGCATGCCAATAGTAATAAAGAACAGGCCTAAAAGCACATCTCTAAAAGGCTTTACATCCTCTTCCACTTGATGACGATAAGGGGTTTCCGCAATCAACATGCCAGCCAAGAATGCACCAAGGGCTAGCGATAAGCCAAAGTGTTCGGTAAGCGCTGACATACCCAAAACAATCAGCAGCAAGTTGAGCATGAATAACTCTTGAGATCGCAGTTTGGCAACCAAGCTGAACCACCGACTCATTAAAGTTTGGCCAATCACGAAAATAAGAACCAAAGCCACCGTGATCTTGATAGATGCTGCACTCAGCGCTAAAAATAAGTCGCCAGGATTTTTACCCAAAGAGGGGATCAAAATAAGCAGGAAAACCACGGCTAAATCCTGGAATAGCAAAATACCGATGATGTTACGTCCGTGCTCAGTCTCGATTTCTGAACGATCGGCAATAAGCTTGGTGACGATGGCAGTAGAGGACATCGCCAAGGCACCCCCTAGCGCTATAGCTGCCTGCCAAGAAATGGGGTAAATCCAGTTCATCATCAAACTAGCCGGCACCGCTAGCAAAATCGTCAACAGCACCTGGCTGCCGCCCAAGCCAAAAACAATGGTTCGCATAGCCCGAAGCTTATGAAGGTTAAATTCCAGGCCAATCGAGAACATTAAGAAAACCACGCCAAATTCAGCTAAATACTTGACTGTGGCGGAATCATTGGCCAAACCAAGGGCATGCGGCCCAATAAGGACACCAATGGCTAAATAGCCCAAAATGGGGGGGAGCCCAAAATAGCGGAAAATAACTACCCCGGCCACTCCGGAGGCCAACAAGATGAGAGTTAATTGAAGGACTGACGGCATATACTCACCCCATGATAGCTAAGACTCGTGACCGAACCCTAAAGCTTGCACGTGACACCCTCACCATTGAGGCTGCTGCACTGCACACCATGCGTGATCGCCTTGAAGGCGCCAATGCTGATGCCCTCGTTTTAGCAGTGGATTTACTGCATTCCTGCAAAGGTCGTATTGTCGTTTCTGGAATTGGTAAATCAGGTCATATCGCCCGAAAGATTGCCGCCACATTTGCCTCCACTGGATCTCCTGCTTTTTTTGTGCATCCTGCAGAAGCTAGCCATGGCGACCTTGGAATGGTGACTCGTGATGATGTCTTTGTAGCGCTATCCAATTCCGGTGAGACTGATGAACTACTCACCATCGTACCGATCGTCAAGCGCACTGGCGCAAAACTCATCGCCCTAACTGGCGCTCCAAATTCTTCTTTGGCCAAGCTGGCAGATGCCCATTTAGATACGAGCGTTGAAAAAGAAGCTTGTCCACTGAACTTAGCCCCAACTACCAGCACAACTGCAGCACTCGCTATGGGCGACGCTCTAGCTGTTGCACTTTTAGATGCTCGCGGCTTTCAGGCTGAAGATTTCCAACGTTCACACCCAGGCGGCCGCTTGGGTCGTAAGCAGCTGATGCATGTCAGTGAAGTGATGCGCAGCTTTGATGAAACTCCCAAGATTGCAATTTCCGCCTCCCTCCAAGAAGCTTTACTCGAGATGACTGCAAAGCGGATGGGCATGGTGGTTACTTTAGACAATCAGAATAAAGTTGCTGGCATTTTTACTGATGGTGACTTACGTCGCCTACTGGAGAAGAGTACTAATCTGGATGGCCTCACTTTAGAAAAAGCAACTACTTCAGCACCTCGCACAATTCCTCCTGAGCTCCTAGCAGAAGAAGCTATTGAGATGATGGAAAAACATCGCATCAACCATTTAGTCGTCACTGATCCTCATGGGGCATTGCTTGGAGCACTTAACCTCCACGATTTATTTGCCGCCAAGGTTATTTAAGCTTTTTACTTTTCAATCGTTTACCTACTTACGCACATGCCAACCGCCTTTAACGCTCATAACACCAACCCTCTGAGCCAGTATCCGCAGGCTTGGGAGCGCGCTGGGGCAGTCAAGCTACTCGTACTCGATGTTGATGGGGTTTTGACTAATGGCCAGGTATTTCTTGGTGAAAGCGGTAAGGAGTCTCTGAAAGCTTTTGATATTCAAGATGGTTTGGGAATTAAGCTCTTAGAAAAAATTGGCATTCCAACAGCCATCATTACCGGGCGCAGCTCCAAAATGGTTTTGGCTCGCTGTGATGAACTCGGCATCAAGCATGTTCACATGGGTGTTGAAAATAAAGCCGTAGCCTTGGAAAAGATTTTGCAATTACTTGCACTGAAGTCATCTGATTGTGCCGTGATGGGCGATGACTGGCCTGATTTTCAAATGATGAAGTCTGCAGGCTTGAGAATATGTCCCGCGCAAGGGCATGATGCCGTGAAAGATACGGCACACTTTGTTACCACTAAAGCGGGTGGCAGTGGCGCGGTACGTGAAGTTTGTGATCTGATCCTAAAAGCGCAAAACCGCTATGAGGAATTACTCGCTCAAGCGCGCGCTTAAGGTTTGTCTTAATGGAACTGAATGCCCAACAAATTAAACTGAGTATCTGGCGCGGCTTATTGCGCTTGATGCCATTGATCTTGATGAGCACACTGACACTCGTCACTTTTTGGCTGGTTAAAAAAAATAGTCCTGCAGAAAAATCCGCTATTGAGCGAGTCCGCCTGCATGAGCCTGATTACACCATCACCAATGGCGCCCTTTCCGCACTCAACGAAGCTGGCAATACCAAATATCGGGTGCTGGGCAAGAAGGTGATTCACTATGACGATGATGCTTCCATCGATATTGAAACGCCACGTATACGTTTATTTCCCCCTGAAAAATCACCAATTACCGTCAAAGCAGACACAGGTCATTTAGATGGAGATATCACCATCCTTGATCTAATTGATAACGCTGAAATTTTTCGTCCACCGCAAGCCGCTACAGCAACTGAGCCGGCAAGACCACGCATGCTCGCTCGCTCCTCGTATTTCAAGGTACTTATCAATGATGACATTATTGAGACCAATAAACCAATTACGCTAGAACAAGGCGTGTCTGTTATTCGCTCAACTGATGGCGGCATATTTAACAATATCGAACAAAGCATGGTGCTTTCTGGACAGGTAAGAGGCCGTATCGAGCGCATACAAACTGGAGCACAACCATGAGCTTCTTACGCAAACGAGTAATACTTTGTGGTTTGTTAACAGCTTGCCTTATCGCCAATGTTCATGCTGAAAAAGCAGATCAAGATAAACCGGTTGTTTTGGAAGCAGAAAAAGTTTCCGTGAATGACGTGCAACAAGTCTATGAACTCGATGGTCAGGTACTCTTAACCAAAGGTAGTATTTTAATTACCGGCGAAAAAGGCAATATCAAGGTTGATGCCGAAGGCTATGAATACGTTGATGTTCAAGGAAATCCGGAATTCACTGCCAGTTTTAGACAAAGACGTGAAGGTCCGGCTAATGAGTTTATGCAGGGTCGCGGGCAAACAGTTACCTACAATGCAAAAACTGAGCTTCTGACGTTAACTGGAGATGCCAGTTTGAAGCGTCTTCACAATATGCAAATGTTAGATCAATTGCACGGCTGGAAAATTGATTACGATGATGTGCTGCAACGTTACAAAGTAACGCCACCTCCAAATGCAAAAGCAGAAGACCTGCCGCTGGCTAAAGCCATCCTTTCACCAAGAAGAAAAGCTACACTAGAGAAATGATCACGGATTCCAGCAACATTCAAAAACCAGCAACTCTCAGCGCCCAGCATCTTCAAAAGCGTTATGGTTCTCGCACTGTTGTGCGGGATGTATCGGTTGAGGTTAAATGTGGCGAAGTGGTTGGACTCTTGGGGCCGAATGGTGCCGGTAAAACCACCTCTTTCTACATGATTGTTGGCCTAGTTCCTTTAGACGGCGGAAATATTGTTCTAGATGGTACGGATATAACCCATCTACCGATTCATGAGAGGGCTCGTATGGGCCTGTCCTATTTACCGCAAGAGGCCTCTGTATTTAGAAAGCTGAATGTGGCTGAAAATATTCAGGCCGTATTAGAGCTCCAAGTCCAAGGCGGCAAGCCATTAAGCAAAGCTGAAATTGCGCATCGTTTAGATGAGCTCTTAGGTGAACTACAAATTAGCCATCTGCGCGACAACCCAGCACTGTCCCTATCCGGGGGGGAGCGCCGCCGTGTAGAGATAGCCAGAGCGCTGGCTTCCCAGCCTAAGTTTATTTTGCTAGATGAACCATTTGCGGGTGTTGACCCGATTGCAGTTGGAGAGATCCAACGCATTGTGCGCTTTTTAAGAGATCGCCAAATTGGCGTTCTCATCACCGACCATAATGTTCGAGAGACCTTAGGTATTTGTGATCACGCCTACATCATCAGCGAAGGCAGCGTACTGGCAGAAGGTAAGCCAGACCAAATCATCGAGAACGATGCCGTTAAAAGAGTCTATCTAGGCGAAAACTTCCGCATGTAAATTTTCAGAGTTTTTCGAATATTTATTAAATAAACATGATCTGCCCCCTTGGTTTTCAGCAAAATCGCTGATACGCTGGAGGCTCATGAAGTTCATTTCCGTATAAACAAGTACAACATTACAGGGGCATGCTGCGCACCCCGGGTAATTATTTGCGCATGCATTTTGTTTTGCTATGAATAGGAGCTGCTGATGAATCTGAAAATTAATAGCCGTCATGTTGAAGTTACTCCAGCAATGCGTTCACACCTCGAAGCGGGGTTAGCCAAAATTCGCAAACACTTTGACCATGTCCTAGATGCCTCCGCATTTTTAATTGTCGATAACGCTAAAGAAAAAAATCTTCGTCAAGCAGCCGAGATTACGATTCACCTCAAAGGAAAAGATCTTTTTGCTGAGGCGCATAACGCTGATCTCTACCACGCTATGGATGCAGTGGTAGATAAACTAGAGCGTCAAATAGTGAAGCACAAAGAAAAAGTTCAAGATCATCACCACGAAAAGCATTTTGAGTGATGTTCGACCTCAGGACACCTATAATGAATCGACATGAATGCCCTGACTGATCTTTTCTCCATAGACCGCATTGCCTTAAATAGCCCCTCTAAAAATCGGGCTGAGGCATTTGCGGCTGTAGGGGAGCTGTTTTCCAAGCAAGCAGGATTAGAAGCCCAAGCCATTGTTGGCTTCTTAAACGCTCGTGAAGACTTGGGCTCCACTGCATTGGGGGCTGGTGTGGCCATCCCGCATGGCCGCGTCAAGGGACTCAAGCATCCGATTGCTGCTTTCCTTAAATTAAAAGACCCCATTGAATTTGCCGCACCCGATGGTGAGGCTGTCTCTATATTAATTTTTTTACTCGTTCCAGAAAAAGCAACTCAGCAACATCTAGAAATTTTGTCTTCGATTGCGCAACTCCTTTCTGATCAAGACACCCGTAAGTCACTAGTGTCAGAAGAAAACCCAGAGAAGGTGTGTCAGCTGCTACAAACTTGGGGCTCGGTTTGACAACCCAACCCTTACTCCTTGAGGGAGTAACCGCTCAGCAGATCTTTGATGACAATGTCTCTGACTTAAAGCTATCTTGGATTGGCGGCCTAGAAGGCGCAGACCGTACATTTCCACCAGAGGCTGTTAAAGCGGCGGCTGCCAGCTCTGATTTAGTTGGTCACTTAAATCTCATTCACCCAAGCCGAATCCAGATTTTTGGCGAGCAAGAGGTTGACTATCATGCCCAACTTGAAACTAAACAAAGACAAGAGCAGATCTCTAGCTTAATCTCTAAGACGCCACCTTGCGTCATCGTGGCTGATGGCAAAGCAGCTGACGCTGATCTACAACTTTTTTGTCAAAGATCTTCTACGCCGCTCTTTACAACATCTATCTCCGCTGCTGAAGTAATTGATCACCTGCGTACCTATCTCACCAAGATTGGTGCCCCCCAGATCACCATGCATGGCGTATTCATGGACATCCTAGGCTTAGGTGTCTTAATCATGGGTGAATCTGGTTTAGGCAAAAGCGAATTGGGTTTGGAGCTAATTTCTCGCGGTCACGGTTTAGTGGCTGATGACGCGGTCGATTTTGCTCGACTTGGGCCAGACTATATTGAAGGTCGTTGCCCGGTGATTCTGCGCAATCTTTTAGAAGTTCGCGGGCTAGGCTTATTGGACATCCGCACCATCTTTGGTGAAACGGCTGTTCGACGCAAATTGAAATTACGACTCATAGTGCAACTAGTTCGTCGTAATGACGGTGAGTTTGAACGCCTTCCATTAGAAGCGCAGCATATTGATGTATTGGGCATCCCAATTCGAACGGTCAAAATTCAGGTTGCTGCGGGACGCAACTTAGCGGTTCTCGTAGAGGCTGCAGTACGTAATACTATTTTGCAATTGCGGGGTATCGATACCTTAAAAGAATTCATGGAGCGGCAGCGTTTACAAATGAACGCAGAGGCAGAGGCTACAAAGTCACAGGGCCGATTGATTTAATATGCAAATTAATCTGATTACCGGCATCTCCGGCTCAGGTAAATCCGTTGCGCTGAGAGCTTTTGAGGACGCCGGCTATGACTGTGTAGATAATCTTCCAGTCACTCTCTTAGAAAACCTCATCACTACGCTAGAGAATGAGAAGAGTGAGCGCGTTGCCGTGGCCATTGATGCACGCCGTGGTCAATCAATTGCAGAGCTTCCCCAGATCCTAGAAAATCTGCGACGCAACCATCAGGTTCGAGTGGTGTTTCTAAGTGCTGACACCAATACACTGATTCAGCGCTTCTCCGAAACCCGCAGACGCCACCCCCTATCTGGAAAAACCCAACAAACTCAAGCCGCTACCCTGATTGAGGCGATTGATAAAGAGAGAAATCTCTTAGAGCCACTTCGCACCCAAGCGCACAGTATTGATACCAGCAATCTACCTGCCCATGCCCTGCGCTCTTGGATACAGGACCTTCTCAAAGATAAGCCCCAAGGGCTTACTGTGATTTTTGAATCCTTTGGATTTAAGAAAGGTTTACCGAGCGAAGCCGATCTCGTCTTCGATGTACGCTGCCTACCGAACCCACACTACGATAAGGCCTTGCGCCCTCTGACTGGTAAAGACCAGCCAGTTCGCGAGTTCTTAGAAAAGATTCCTGAAGTGCTCAGTATGGAAAACGACATTATTCAATTTATCGAAAAATGGTTACCGCACTACATTGCAGATGGTCGCAGCTACCTTACTGTTGCTATCGGCTGCACAGGTGGACAGCATCGCTCGGTTTATCTAGTGAGTCGCATCATTGCACATTTTCTGCCACAAAAAGATTTGGCAGCACTCCAGATCAATTTCTTAAGTCGTCACCGCGAGCTAGACTCAATCCCTGCAGTAGCAATTTGATTGGTTGAGGTAGGCCGTAGTTCCCGAGCTGGCGCAAAGGGATCCACCTCAAATCATCGCCAGAGAATTTCACAGCAAGGCTTGATGTCACATGCCAAATCTGCATCCATAAACGGCGATGAGTAAAGACATGTTTAATCTCCACGCCCTGCTCAATGAGCTTACAGCTC
Source organism: Polynucleobacter sp. AP-Ainpum-60-G11 (assembly GCF_018688375.1). NCBI lineage: Bacteria > Pseudomonadati > Pseudomonadota > Betaproteobacteria > Burkholderiales > Burkholderiaceae > Polynucleobacter > Polynucleobacter sp. AP-Ainpum-60-G11. The sequence continues at coordinate 1,759,205 of NZ_CP061318.1, forward strand.
TTGAACACGCTAGAACTCTTTTCATCTGGCAGTACTAGCTGAAATAATTCTTTCACAGATGAATTATTGGTCGAAGGATTAGAGTTTTTTTCTTTTGCTCTCCAAGCAGATTCTGGCAAAGACCATAATCCACCCCAGATGGCCCTGTCTGGACGCCTTTGCAGCAAGACTGAATCGCCATGTCTGAGCAACAACAGATCGCAATTAAATTCAGGGGACTTTGCTTTGATTACTTTGCGAGGCAACTGCAACACTTGATCGCTGAGATTAGCTTGGCACTCTTTTTCAAATGGGCATTTCTTTGCGCCACTTAAACACACAGGTTTTCGGGAGGTGCACCACGTTGCCCCAAAGTCCATCAGGGCTTGTGTATAAACCGGCATATCTTTTGCATTTTTAGGGAGTAGTGTTTTGGCTAGCAGCCATAATTCATCATTAACCGCTTTTTCCTGAATGGCACCTTCTATACCAAACAGTCTTGCCAAAATACGCTTTACATTCGCATCCAGAATCGGTGCCCGCTCATGAAACGCAAAGGCAGCAATTGCACCCGCAGTTGATCTGCCAATACCTTTAAGCTGCTCAAGCAATATCGGATCTGCAGGAAATTTTCCACTAAATTCCTCCATCACCTGTTTTGCGCAAGCATGAAGATTGCGAGCCCGTGTGTAGTAGCCGAGCCCCGCCCATTCAGCTAAGACATCATCTAATGGTGCGGCCGCCAATTTCTTCACAGTAGGAAAACGTTTCATGAAGCGGGGATAACGCTCTAGAACAGTAGCCACTTGTGTTTGTTGCAACATGATTTCAGAAACCCATACCGCATATGGATCTCGAATACTTTGCCATGGCAAGCCCTGGCGCCCATCCTTACCATGCCAAGCAATTAACTTGGTAGCGAAGTGCTTGATTAGCGCTTCTGACATTGAGGGCAAAAATAAGTAGAGCGTTGGCCTTGCACAATCTGCTTAATCGCCGTCTTGCATACCTTGCAGGGCTGATCCTTACGATCGTAGACTTTCGTTTGCACCATGAAGTGTCCTGGATCACCTTCACTATTTACAAAGTCTTTCAAAGTACTACCGCCTGCTGCTATTGCTTTTTTCAAAATCAATCGCACAGCAGCAGCAAGTCGAGAACATTGCGGACGCGTGAGTTTTCCAGCTGCCTTTGCCGGATGAATGCCCGCCTCAAACAAACTTTCCGAACAATAAATATTGCCAACCCCAACGACCGCCTGCCCTGCTAATAAAAACTGTTTGGCTGCTACGCTACGTTTACGTGAGCACTGATATAAGACATCTGCGCCCAGCTCACCCTCAAACTCAGGTGAAAAAGGCTCTACCCCCAGTTTTTGCAAAAGCGAATTACTCTCAATCGGCCCTTGAGATTTTGAGTGCCATAGAACTGCACCAAACTTACGGGGGTCATGCAGACGCAAACTCAACTTACCAAATTCAAAGGTCACTCGATCATGCGTCTTTAGTAAATCACTAGCGGGCAGCACCCGCAATGTTCCTGTCATACCCAGATGCAGCAATAGGTACCCAGTATCAAACTCCATTAAGAGGTACTTACCACGGCGCTCTATTCCCAAGACCTTTTGACCAGAAAGCAGTGTATTTAAATTTCTGGGTACTGGCCAACGCAATCGACCATCGATAATTTTGACCGCAGTCACCCTAGCCCCTTTTAAATGGGGCGCAATACCCAGGCGGGTAACTTCAACTTCTGGGAGTTCAGGCATAAATGGATTGTAGATTCGCGGATTAGAATGTGCTCATGACTACATTTTCATTAAAGCCTTCTATTGGGGCCTTATTGCTGGCATCTGGGCTTGGCTTTGGCCTTATCCCCAGTCTTGCCATTGCCAAAAATAGCAGCCTAGATAGCGGTCAAGCTGTCTTTGAGGTCCTAGCCTCTGAAATCGCTCTACAACGTGGTGAAGCTGGTCTGGCCTACACAACCTATTTGGAGTTGGCTCGACAACTCGATGACCCCCGTTTGGCACAAAGAGCCATGGAGATTGCTATTACTGCAGGCGCACCTGATTTAGCACTGCAGGCAGCTCAAACTTGGGATAACTTGGCTGGACCTAAGCAAACCAGACCCAAAGAAGTGCTAGTCACTCTTTTAGTTTTGAATCAGCGCTGGTCAGAAGCTGTCAAACCCGCTATCTCATTACTAAATCAACAGACACCATCACAACAACAAAATACCTTGCTACAGATTCAGTCGCTACTAGCTAAAGCAGCAAATGAATCGGAAGCCTTAAGAGCTTTTTACGAAATAGTCTCCACATTAAAGCCAGAACCAAAAGATCCTGGGCTGCTCTATACCTATGCCATGTCTGCCGAAAAATCCGGACGCATCGATGTCATGGAGAAAACTCTGCGCGAAATCCTGCGTAAAAATCCGAATGACGTTAATAGCCTCAATGCGCTTGGTTATTCCCTGGCTGATCGTAATCAGAAATTGCCTGAAGCGTTCAGGCTCATTAGTAAGGCTCATCAACTCTCGCCTAAAGATGGTTTTATTTTGGATAGTCTTGGTTGGGTGAACTTTCGCATGGGCAAAAATGCATTGGCGCTTGAACAACTTCAACAAGCATTTAGCATGAAGCCTGAGGCAGACATTGCTGCACATATCGGCGAAGTCCTGTGGGTCATGAATCGCCCAATTGAAGCAGAGGATATATGGCGCAAAGGGCAGCAATTAGATGCTAACAATCCCACGCTCAAAGAAACTTTGAAGCGTCTAAAGCCTGACTGGTCGGTCGCAGATACGACCCTCAAAGGCTCATGGGATGGGCGTTTCGCGGTGAAGGTTATAGGGCTCACTGAAGGCAAAAATCAAGGCGGGTCGGGTGGATTTACTTTGACTCAAGATGCACTGACTGATGTTTTAGAAATTCGTAATCCAGTGGGCGGATCAATTGCGAAAATTACGATTAAACCGGGCGAGGCAATTCTAGAACGGGATGGTCAACTTACTACAGCGATTGATGCTGATACTCTCATTCAAAATACATTAGGGCTTCCGTTACCTGCACGCGGTTTATCTGACTGGTTACGTGGACAAACGCGCCCTGGTAGTAATGCAAGTGTTGAGCGCAATCCCAAAGGACAAGTCAGCAAAATTACGCAAGACGGCTGGACCTTAAATTACTTTTGGAACAATGCTCAACGCTTAGAAAAACTCACAATGACTCGTAGCTCTAATATCGGCTCAATTGATATCCGCCTGGTATTTGATACTCCGAATGAATGATGCGTAATGTAATAGAACTACGTTGCCCGGCAAAGCTCAATCTTTTTCTACACATTGTTGGGCGCCGTGATGATGGCTACCACCTTCTGCAATCCGTTTTTCAACTGATTGATTGGTGCGATGTCCTCACCCTAAGGCATATTCCAGAGAATGCGGTTCGCCGGATTGATCCCATCCCAGGCGTCCCCCCTGCAGAGGATTTAGTAGTTCAAGCCGCCCAACTATTAAAAGATTTCTGCAAGACTGAGTCCGGCGTCGAAATCAGCCTCAATAAACATATTCCTATGGGTGCTGGTTTAGGTGGCGGATCTTCAGATGCTGCATCCACCCTCATCGGACTTAATGCGCTTTGGGATCTGGATCTTAGTATCGCTACGCTTTGCCAACTTGGCCTAAAGCTTGGGGCTGATGTGCCATTTTTCATCTTTGGCCAAAATGCCTTTGTTGAGGGGGTTGGTGAGAAATTACAAGCCATCTCCTTGGAAACCCAGGACTTTGTGGTGATCTTCCCGAACCAGGGAATCGCCACTGCTCAGATTTTTCAAGACCCTCAATTGACCCGAGATCACGCTCCGATTACAATAGATCGCTTTCTTGCATCGCCAAGCTCATATCAGTCAAATGATTGCCAGGCAGTAGCGGTGCAGAAATGTCCTGAAGTGAAGCAAGCATTAGATTGGATTTACAAGACAGTGCCAAATTCGGCACCTTGCATGTCCGGCTCTGGAAGTAGCGTTTTTGCCGCCTTAGAACCTAAGACGGACATCGCAAATCTGGAAAATCTTCTGCAAAATCTTCCAAAAGGATGGATAGGTCGAATTGTTCGAGGGCTAAATAAAAATCCCGCTTACAATTTGATTTCTTCAGATTGACCTGTAGGGGAATCGCCAAGCTGGTTAAGGCACTGGATTTTGATTCCAGCATGCGAAGGTTCGAATCCTTCTTCCCCTGCCAACTACTGTAGATACGACCAAAAGACATCCATTCGACCCCTACCAAAATTCAAAAATTACCTATGTCCGCCCCAATGAACGCTGATTTACTGACTCTTTTCACAGGTAATGCAAATCCGGTTTTGGCTCACGCGGTAGCTAAAGAGCTCAATCTGCCAATGGGAAAAGCATTTGTTGGTCGATTTTCTGATGGTGAAATTCAGGTAGAAATTCAAGAAAACGTTCGCGGTAAAAACGTTGTTGTTATCCAGTCCACTTGCGCTCCAACAAACGATAGTTTGATGGAACTCATGATCATGATTGATGCCCTCAAGCGAGCATCGGCAAGCCGTATAACCGCAGTGATCCCTTACTTCGGTTACGCCAGACAAGACCGTCGCCCGCGCTCAGCTCGGGTTGCCATCTCCGCTAGAATCGTCGCAAATATGCTCCAGTCCGTTGCCGGTATTGAGCGTGTTTTGACTATGGACCTTCATGCTGACCAAATTCAGGGCTTCTTTGATATTCCAGTAGATAACATTTATGCGTCCCCAGTGCTCTTGGCTGATCTAGAAGCCCAAAAGACTAAAAAAGACCTCATCATTGTTTCTCCAGACATCGGCGGCGTGGTTCGCGCCCGTGCGATGGCCAAGCAATTGGGCACAGATTTGGCGATTATTGATAAACGTCGTCCTAAGGCAAACGTATCAGAAGTAATGCACCTTATCGGCGAAGTAGAGGGTCGCCATTGCGTCATCATGGATGACATCATTGATACCGGCGGAACGCTCTGTAAGGCTGCTGAAGCGCTTAAAGAGCGTGGTGCTAAGGGTGTCACTGCCTACTGTACTCATGCCGTACTTTCAGGTGGTGCTGTTGCTCGGATTGCCGCTTCTGAATTAGACGAATTAGTCGTTACTGACACCATTCCATTGACCCCAGAGGCAATGAAAGTGGCAAAAATTCGTCAATTAAGTGTTGCCCCCATACTCGCTGAGACCCTTTCTCGCATTAGCAAGGGTGATTCAGTGATGTCGATGTTCGCTGAATAAGCCAAAAACAGCGTTTCTATCTCTGCTTTTGGCAGTTTTGAGCCTTTTCTAGGCAAAAACCGTCATTCCCACGATATAATCAAAGGCTTTTCTGTTTGGTCGCGAACGGAAATTAACCTTAATTTTAGGAATTCGATATGAAAGTAGTAGCCTTTGAAAGAAGCGTACAGGGAACGGGTGCGAGCCGCCGTCTGCGCAACTCCGGTAAAACTCCGGGCATTATCTACGGCGGTAAAGACGCCGCCACAGTAATTGAGTTGGATCACAACGCACTGTTCCATGCTCTCCGTAAGGAAGCATTCCACTCATCTATCCTTGATCTCGAAATCGGCGGCAAAGCACAAAAAGTGTTGTTGCGCGATTACCAGATGCACCCATTTAAGCCTTTGGTACTGCACATCGACTTCCAGCGCGTTTCTGCAACTGAGAAAGTTCACATGCGCGTTCCATTGCACTTCACCAACGCTGAGACTTCAGCTGCAGTGAAATTGCAAGGCGCTGTAATTAGCCACATCTCAACTGAATTGGAAGTTTCTTGCTTACCAGCAGACTTGCCAGAGTTCATTGAAGTGGACTTGAACAAGATTGAAGTTGGTCATGGTATCCATGCCAAGGACATCGCATTGCCAAAAGGCGTTTCTTTGGTATTGCATATTGAACAAGAAAACCCAGTATTAGCTAACGCACGTATCCCAGCAGTGAAATCTGCCGATACTGAAGCTGCTCCTGCAGCTGCCGCGGCTCCTGCGGCTGAAGCTCCAAAGGATAAAGCTTAATTATTTAAGCCTTATCTTTGCGACAGAGGAAGCCCGCTAACAAGCGGGTTTTCTTTTTTGCAGAAATACTTTTATCCTTAAGCACTCATCATGACTAAATTAATTGTTGGCCTCGGCAATCCAGGTGAAGAACACATAGAAGATCGGCACAACGCTGGCTTCTGGTTTGTTGACGCCCTCGCCAAACAATTGAGCGCTCGCTTTGAAACTGAAAAGCGATTTCATGGAAAAGTAGCGAAGGCTAAATGGGAAGGTGAAGATCTTTTCCTACTCAAACCCAGCACTTACATGAATCTCAGCGGTCAAGCTGTAGGGGCATTGTGTCGCTTTCATAAAGTTACCCCCCAAGACGTGCTGGTGGTACAGGATGAGCTCGATCTCAAGCCTGGTACTGCACGCATCAAACTCGGCGGCGGTACTGGCGGGCACAATGGATTAAAGGATATTCAAGCTCATCTAGGAACGCCTGAATATTGGCGTCTGCGCTTGGGTATTGGTCATCCGCGCGACCTTGCTGCAGAGGGTGCGCGAGTGATGGATGTAGCGGACTATGTTTTGAGAAGGCCTTTGCAGGCAGAGCAAAAACAGATTGATGCCAGCATTGAAGACGGTTTGCGAATTCTGCCCTTATTTTTTAAGGGCGATGCTCAGGCAGCGATGCTGGAGCTACATTCAAAAACGCATTAGAGCGCTACTTTGTAGCTAGGGCTTTTTTGGCAGCAGTTAAGGCTTGATACTTCACCATGAGCTGCGTCTGATTTTCTGAGAATGCAGGGTTGAGTGGAATACAGTCAACTGGACAAACCTGCTGACACTGGGGCGCATCGTAATGACCCACACATTCAGTGCATTTATTGGGATCAATCTCATAGATCTCTAGACCCATATAGATTGCATCATTTGGACATTCAGGCTCACACACATCGCAATTGATGCATTCGTCCGTAATCATTAAGGCCATCTTGTTTGCCTGCCAGCCCTACTCTTTGCTCTTATTCGCTTCGATCTTTTTGGCCAACCACTTTTCTACAGATGGGAATACAAACTTACTCACATCTCCACCCATCGAAGCAATCTCACGAACAAAGGTTCCAGAAATAAATTGGTATTGATCTGATGGCGTCAAGAATAATGTTTCAACATCGGGTAATAGATAGCGATTCATACCAGCCATCTGAAATTCATACTCAAAATCAGAGACTGCACGAAGACCACGCACAATTACACGCGCATTATGTTCACGCGCAAAGTCTTTTAATAATCCCGTAAAACCAACAATCTTCACATTGGAATAATGACCAAGGACTTCTTTAGCAATCTCAATGCGCTCATCTAATGTAAAGAAAGGGCGTTTGCTACGGCTATCGGCAACGCCAACAATGAGCTCGCCAAAAATGCTTGAGGCGCGACGCACCAAGTCCTCGTGACCACGAGTAAAAGGATCAAATGTTCCAGGGTATACAGCAACAGTCATAACGCTCCTAAGGCTTTTTCAGCTACAGGCAAGAGTTTAGTCCCTCTTGGAGCGAAATAGACAAGCTTTTACTTGCCCAGCCTCTAAGTATTTTCCACAATGCCATTCGGGTACCAAAGCCTCAATCTGCTCACGTGAGCGACTAGACGGAAACTCGACGTAAATACCACCTCCGGCACTATCATCACAAACGCGAGACGCCTCTATCAGGGCTTGATTTAATAAGCCCTCCTCCTGGAAGGGTGGGTCAATAAATATCAAATGGCTAGAGCGATTGGCCTGTTGCTTGAGAAACTCCAAACTGTCTCTATGCAAAATCTGTACTGATCCAGGAGCGGGGGATGACTGTAGCAAAGCAAAGTTTGCCAAAAGCTTGGCATGGGCCTTCTTATCCTTCTCTATTAAGGTCACTGAATGAGCATGTCGTGATGCCGCCTCAAAACCTAAGGCGCCAGTTCCTGCAAACAAATCTAGACAACTCAAGCCGACTAGATCCTGACCAAGCCAATTAAACAAAGTCTCACGAACGCGATCCGTGCTTGGACGTAAACCGGGCAGATCCAGCACACTCAACAAACGACTGCGCCACACTCCACCAATAATGCGAATTTTCTGCGGAGGCTCTAAACGCTTACCTAATGAAGCGGCCCTTGCTAGCTTATTTATTTCTTGCTCCTAAGACCACAATCTTCATCCTATCCATGGCTAAGTATTTTTGGAATGCCGCCTTAACTTGCTCCAAGCTCACCGCCTCCACCTGCTTAGTCCAAATCTCCATCGTATCGAGCGGCAAATTATTCCAAGCAATTGAGGAAACGTTATCTAGCAACTTACGGTTGTTATCGATTCTCAAAGGATAGCCATTCATTAAATTCGCCTTGGCAGCATCGAGCTCAGATTGTGTGGGGCCATCAGCAATAAATTGCGCAATGGTGGAGCTCATGACATCGAGAGCCAGGGCAGCCTGATCATTCTTAGTCTGTAAGCCCGCCTGAAATATACCCACATCCTTGCCAGGAGCAAAATAACTAAATACGCTATAAGCAAGTCCGCGCTTCTCTCGAACTTCTGACATGAGACGCGATACAAAACCGCCGCCGCCCAAGACATAGTTGCCAACTAGCAATGGAAAATAATCCGGGTTGCTGCGGGTTACAGCAGTCATTCCCATAGCGATATGCGCTTGCTGCGAATCAAATGGAATGGTGACTTCGCGTTGACTTAAAGGCTCCACTGGTGAACGCTCAAACTCTGGCAACTTGGTAATAGCAGGACTGGACTGAGGCACTCTTTGCAATAAACCTTGAACAATTTCAGCAGCCTCAGTCTTGCTCACATCACCGACGATGCTCACAATCATGCGATCACCACGGTAAAACTGTTTATGAAATTGCTGTAGATCTGCTGCACTGATATTGCTAATACTTTGCACTGTTGGTGAATGAGCTAATGGATAGTTTCCATAAACCGATTTTCTAAAACGACGATCCAGAACTGATTCTGGTTTAGTCTCCGACTCCAATAACGCAGTAGTCATTCTTTGCTTCTCGCGTGCCAATATTTTGGCATCGTAAGTAGGCGCGCTCAACATGGCCGATGCTAATTGAACAGCGCGGTCACGTAAATCTTGACGACTCAGAGTCCGGATACGCATCACAGCACGCTCACCACTAACAGAAACGCCGAGGTTTGCACCAAGGTCAGCAATCTCATCAGCAATCTGTGCTTCAGTTAGGAATCCCTTCTCAGACTTAGCGCCATAGTTCATGAGTTGCCCAACCACAGTGGCTAAACCACTCTTTGCTGCTGGGTCATAGCGATCACCCGCATCAACACTGATTTCAATATCGACCATGGGTAGGGCTTTGGTTTGAACGAGATAGGCTTGCGCACCCTTGACAGACTCTAGTTTTTCAATCGGCAATATTGCATACGTTGAAGTGATGGCTCCACCAAACAGCACTACCGTAAGAGCAACTTGTTTAATGAATTTATTTAGCGGCATGATTGCCTCCTTGCTTACTCTCACCTGACTGACGCGCCTGCGGATCTAATATCGCAATGGTAAGCCCCTCATCGACTAAATATTTTTTTGCAACGGCTTGGACTTGCGCAGGAGTAATCGTTTGCATTTTCTCCAGCATCACATCAATGTCTCGCCAGGAGAATCCCGCCATCTCCGTGCTGCCGATTTCCATTGCCTGACCAAAGATTGAATCGCGCTTATAAATTTGATCGGACAGAATACGTACCTTGATACGCTTGAGTTCGGACTCCAAAATTCCCTTATCAGCAACTTCTTTTAAAGCCCTTCGAATACTGCTCTCAGCCTGCTCTACTGTTTTGCCTTTAGCCATACTGGTACTAATTAAGAAGAGCTCTGGGCCCCTGGAGATCATGTCGTAACCGACGCCCACATCATTCACCACGCGCTCCTGCTTCACCAAAGCCCGATTCAGGCGAGCATTGTCATAACCATCGAGCACTGCAGCCAAAAGCTCCAAGGCATAAGGCTCATCATCCTCTAGCATACCCACTTGCAACTTAGGAACTTTCCACGCCATTGCCAGTTGCGCACTATCGGCGGGTGCTTTGACCTGCACTCGCTTAATGCCTTTTTGCGGAGGTTCAATCTGCGGCTTGCGCTCAGGTAACTCTCTTGCAGAAGCAACGCCATAATATTTTTCAACTGCTTGTAAAATGACTTTAGGATCAACATCGCCTGCAATCACCACTGTTGCGTTATTGGGTTTGTACCATCTGCGATACCAATCACGTGCATCGGCAGCTTTCATATTTATGAGGTCATTCATCCAGCCCACTACCGGATGACGATAAGGCGAGCTCATGTAAGCGCTAGCCATAAGTGATTCATTGAGTAGGCTGCTTGGATTATCTTCAGTGCGTAGTCGGCGCTCTTCCATCACCACCTGAATTTCTTTCAAAAACTCCGCATCATCAAAATTGAGATTGGACATGCGGTCTGCCTCTAGCTTCAATACCTCATCTAGCTTGGACTTTTCAACCTGCTGAAAATAGGCTGTGTAGTCGCGAGAGGTAAAGGCATTTTCCCGACCGCCTACAGCCGCAACCAAACGAGAGAATTCGCCTGACTTTACTTTGTGAGTTCCCTTAAACATCATATGTTCCAACACATGAGCTACTCCGGTCTTACCGTTTACTTCATCCATGGAGCCAGCGCGATACCAAACCATGTGTGCTACCGTTGGCGCACGGTGATCCTCACGCACAATCAACTTAAGACCGTTAGAAAGTTGAAACTCGTGGGTATTTGCTTGACCTGCATCTGTGGCCGCCCAGGCACTGGAGCAGCAGAACATCAAAGAGAAAGAAAAACGCAATAAAGTGGAGCGCATCTGTAAGATCACCTATCCCAAGTATTTAATTGATAAGATGCAAGGATTAAATTGTATCGATTATGTTCGGCCTACGTAAAACCCTCGGATCCCTATTCAAATCCAATCAGACTGATGAGGCCTGGTTTGATACCTTAGAAGAATCGCTCATTCTGAGTGACGTGGGCCTTCCTACGACTGAACAATTAATCAGCAAACTTCGTAAAGCTGCTAAATCAGAAAATATCAATAGCCCGGAAGAGCTGAAACAATTACTAATCCAAGAGGTTGCGACCCTTCTAAGGCCTTTGGAACCAAACCCCAATCCTTTGTATGTGCATGAGCAAAAGACCATGCCAGAGGTGTGGCTAGTTATCGGCGTGAATGGTGCAGGGAAGACCACCACCATCGGTAAGCTGTGCAAACTCTTTCAGTCCCAAGGTAAATCTGTCTTACTGGCGGCAGGCGATACTTTTCGAGCAGCAGCCCGTAACCAGCTCCTGGAATGGGGTGGCCGCAATCAAGTCGACGTCATCATGCAAGAGAGTGGTGATGCTGCGGCGGTGGCACATGATGCTATTCATGCGGCAATCTCGCGTAAGAGCGATATTTTGATTATTGATACCGCAGGTAGGTTGGCCACGCAAGAACACCTGATGGAAGAATTGAAGAAGGTGAAAAGGGTGATCGGCAAGGCCCTTCCTGGGGCGCCTCACCAGACTTTGCTCGTTCTTGATGGCAATACTGGTCAAAACGGTTTAAGCCAAGTTAAGGCCTTTCATGGGGCTTTAGGGCTCTCAGCCTTAATCGTGACTAAATTAGATGGCACGGCAAAAGGTGGGGTTATCTGTGCACTCGCCCACACCCTCAAAGAGGGGCATATTCCAGCGGTTTTAGCTTTGGGCAAAGGTGAAGGAATTGATGATTTAGCCCCTTTCACTGCCGCCCAATATTCTTCTGAATTATTCAATTAAATCATAGGCTTATAGAAGTAAAAAACCATTAGCACTCTCTTGACAAGAGTGCTAAAATAGAGCCCTATTAATACCTAAAATATATAAAAGAAAATGGTTCAAAAGAAAGCATACAAACCGCAATTGCAAGCAAGGCAAACACTGCCAGCAGCGCAAACTGCTGCGGCTTCGCTCGCCTTTCCGATGTTGCCTTCCCTTGGAGTCGGCACGCTCGATTCTTATATCTCGTACGTGAATCGTGTACCGATGCTCAGTGCTGCAGAGGAACTTCACCTCGCGCAAGAATTTCGTCGCACTGAAAATGTGGATGCTGCGAAAACTTTGGTTCTCTCGCATCTTCGTTTGGTGGTGTCTGTTGCACGCCAATATTTGGGTTATGGCATTCCGCATGCAGACCTTATTCAAGAAGGCAATATCGGCTTGATGAAGGCTGTCAAACGCTATGACCCCAACCAAGGTGCACGCTTAGTCTCTTACGCAATCCATTGGATTAAGGCGGAGATTCATGAGTACATTCTGAAAAATTGGCGCTTAGTTAAAGTTGCGACTACTAAAGCACAACGCAAGCTGTTCTTTAATTTACGCAGCAATAAACCCACTTTAGCCGCCCTTACTCCAAATGAAGTTGAGGCATTGGCCAAGGCACTAGATGTCAAAGGCTCGGACGTTAAAGAAATGGAAATGCGCCTGGCTGGTGGCGATGTTGCTTTAGAGGGTGATGACAGCGATGATGAGTCAGCCTATGCACCAATTCAATGGTTGGCGGATAACAGTCAAGAGCCTACCGAGATGATGGCTGCTGCTGCAACTGATGCCTTGCACGGCCCTCAATTGGATCAAGCACTCATGGCCTTGGATGAGCGTAGCCGCAACATTGTCCAGTCGCGTTGGCTAGCAATGGATGCAGATGGTAATGGCACAAAGACATTGCATGATCTTGCAAATGAATATGGCATTTCTGCAGAGCGTGTTCGCCAAATCGAGACTGCTGCTCTTAAAAAGATGCGCAGCCTCTTGCAAACAGAAGCTGCTTAAGCAGCTTTTTCCTAGTCTTTACTTCAGCAGTTCCTTCAAGTCTTGCGCCAGGGTCTCAGCACCTTGCGCATGCTTGATGTAAAGACGCAAATGGCCCTCTGGATCAAAAACATAGCTACCTGCTGTGTGATCCATAGTGTACGAACCAGGGCTAGATCCGGGCACCTTCTTGTAATAAATCATAAAGTCTTTGGTGACCTTTTCTAGTGCGGCTTCATCCGCTGGACGCAAGCCCAAGAAACGGGAATCAAATGCAGGCACATACTGCTTCAGAATGCTTGCGCTGTCTCGCTCAGGATCCACTGTGACAAATAGCACCTGCACTTTATCTGCCTGAGGACCCAGCAAAGTCATGACCTGCTGCATCTCAGTTAGCGTAGTAGGACAAACGTCCGGACACTGCGTGTAACCAAAAAATATCACCACTGCCTTACCTTTAAAGTCAGCTAATGTTCTGACCTTTCCATCGGGATCGACCAAAGTAAAGTCTGTACCAAATTTCTTGCTACCAGTGATATCCACATTCTTAAAGCTCTGCTTCGGACTGCAAGCCATTAAAGCTAAGCCAATGAGCGACATCATCAAGATGCTCGTAATACGGATGGAAATTTTTGGTAAATTCATACCCAACTCAAATGAAGTAATGATCAATTAATAAAGCTGCAAAAAGCAGAGATAAGTAAGTGATTGAAAAGCGGAATGTTTTCTTAGCCAATTCATCACTATAAGAGACAAATAAGGCAATCACGTAAGCAAGAAAAATTAAGCCCAAAATGATTGCGGAGATTAAATACACTACACCACTCATGCCATAAATATATGGCAGCAAAGTAGCGGCGATCAATATCAAGGTGTAGAGAAGGATGTTGAGTAAGGTAAAGCGTTCGCCATGCGTGACTGGCAGCATTGGCAAACCGCTTTGCACATAATCATCACGACGATACAAAGCCAGGGCCCAAAAATGTGGGGGAGTCCAAACAAAAATAATGAGTACTAAGAGCCAAGCTTCTGCAGAGAGGCCATTAGTGACCGCAGCCCAACCAAGAGCAGGTGGCATCGCACCAGAGAGCCCACCAATCACAATGTTCTGCGGAGTTGCTGGTTTCAGCAGCCAGGTATAAATCACTGCGTAACCAACAAAGGTTGCAACCGTCAGCCACATCGTTAATGGATTGCAGAAATTCCACAAGATGATCATTCCCAAACTACCGAGCACAATCGAAAAAATAGTAATGTGAAAAGGTGTTACCTCACCAGTAGCAGATGGTCTCCATGAAGTACGCTTCATCTTGGCATCAACGGCTTGCTCAATTAAACAGTTCATTGCAAACGCTGCGCCCGCCAGCAACCAAATTCCAACAATGCCACCAATCAGGACTGGATAAGGGACCATGCCCGGGGTAGCCAAGAACATCCCAATGACTGCACAGAACACTGCCAACTGAGTGACGCGGGGCTTGGTGAGCACCCAGTATTGACGCCAACGTGGCATCGCCACAGGAGTGGAAGAGGTGGGACTACTCATAATGATTTGACCATCTTAATATGAATCGGGGCAACCCAGGAGGACCACTGAGATAGGCGAACCAAACAGAACACCAATGCAGCGGAACCCGCGGTATGCATTAAAGCAGCAAACAATGGCCACTGAAACACCACATTAGAGATGCCTGTCAGCGCCTGAAGAATTAATAAACCTAACAGCAGCCTAGCAATCCTACCCATTCCTGACAATGCCGTATTACTCAGTTGCAGCGCGCTGACTCCCAATAGGCTCAGAGCTGCGATAGCAACTACAGCGAATATACGATGCGCCCAATGAATCGTTTGCAATGCGACAGGGGAAATAGATTCACCTTGCGCATTAAGACCCAGCTGACGCCATAGAGTAAAGCCCTCTTGCCAAGCAGTCTCTGGCCAAAAAGTGCCCAAACAGGTAGGGAAATCAGGACAGGCCAATACTGCGTAATTTGTGCTGACCCATGCACCCAAAAAAATCTGAATGATTAAGCTAACTGTAGCAAGTAACAATAACTTTGCAGAAAGTGGCTTCATTTGGAACGCTGGAGAAGCTTTTTCCTCCCACCCTTGCTGCGCATACTTTGTTAAACAAGCCAATAAAACTAAAGCCAACATTAAGTGGATAGTCACAATGATCGGTTGTAATTTGAGCGTTACAGTCCAGGCACCAAATGCCCCCTGAATACACACCAACACTAGCAATCCGAGGCTGCCTAACAAAGGCTTTTTTCCTAAAGTTCGCAACTTACTCCAAGCCATACTCACCTGAATCAAAATCAGGGCGCCAACAGTCATAGCCAGGTAACGATGAATCATTTCAATCCAAGCTTTGATGACCGTTACGGGTCCTGTGGGCATATTGGCCTCAGCTAGCTGTATCTCTCCAATAGCATGCCATGGATTGGATGTGCCATAGCAGCCAGGCCAATCTGGACAACCCAGGCCAGAGTCCGTTAAACGAGTAAATGCACCGAACACAATCAAGTCAAAAGTCATGAAGACTAAAACCCAATTGAGCTTTTGGAAAAAGTTATAAGCTGGTCTAGTCCAGAGATAAGCCAAAGGCAGACCCGCAAAGACAATTGCAATTGCAGCTAACTCCGCGAGCAATAAAAAACCACTCATTGCAATTGCTCACCCTTACGATTAAGGCGCAGTAGTTTTTCGAGATCTTTTTTAATACTGCCGAATTCTTTTGGAGAATTAGTTACAGGAAAGACCATCATCTTGGCCGGACTTGGATCGATCAACTGAATCTTCTGACCTGCGCCATCACGATTTAGCCAAGCATCAAACTCAGACCTCAACTTAGGATCTGCTGGCAAACTCAGTATCTGAAATCCTGCAGTCTTTTGATCGTAGGCTAGCAATACTTCTGGATCTACTGGCTTGCCATCCGTATTGATCCAAACCAATTGGACGCGACCACTCTCGCGCCCAACAGCAACACGCAACTGACGCATTAAAAATAACGCCTCAAGGCAAGATTCATTTTTGATGGTGCATTCACCAGCGGGTCTAGCCACTAGTAATGTCCACTTTCCATTAAAGGGGATATCAAACCAAGCTGGATTCACATCCTGAACGGGCTGAACCAAGGTTCCAAAATTTGTCTTTGCACCCTCAGGTTTAAAAACATAGTAGGCCAAATAAGAGGCAATTACTGGCGCTGCGCAGGCAAGCAGTAGGAGCATCATCTGGATTCGCCCACGCCGAGTTTGCGCATTGATCACAGACGCATCTGTTTGTGATGCTGGAATCAATAATTCTTTATCACTCACACTCTATCTCCATTAACCGCAAGCTCTCGCCGGTATTTCATGAACCCATTAATGAGCCAAAATAAAAATCCTGCCAATGCCAATGCAAACCACTGAAAGGCATAAGCATAATGGCGATCGACTCCATTTGTTGGGGAGGGCCAATTTCTGACTAAGCCATCCTTTTTAGCTAAATCAGACTCACGTACGATAAATGGCATCTGCTTCCATCCATGAGTTTGAACCTCGGCTGCCAAATCAAAATTTTGCTCTATCCGCGGACTGGTCTTCACATCAGCTTTTTGACCTAATTCATAAACTCTGCCCGGATGTGCAAAGGCAATCCCCTCGATGACCAATACCTCATCAGCAGTATCGACTGGGGGTAGCTCAATTCGATTCAGATTATTACGGGGCGCCCACCCACGATTTATCCAAAGCACAGTTTCCTGGCCAGCTAATTTCAAAGGCATCATGAGGTAAAAACCGGACTGTCCTGCACCGCCAGCACCACCCTCGGGAATGGGACGAGGACGGTTATCCAACCAAATAGCCTCGGCTTCTATAAATCTACCTCGAGCCAGAATACGACGCTCTGAAGCCTGCTCTAAGCTCAAGCTATCGGTATTGGCATTGAGTACAGGCATTTGCAGTTTGGCTTGCAAAGATTCACCCAGACGAATCTTTTGGTCCGCCCGATTCAATTGCCAAATACCAGCACCACAGCCCACTAAAATTACCAAAAGGGCTGATACAGTAGCGACTATACGGCTAGTAATTAAGCTAGAAAACATATTCACAGGGGTACTTTGAGATGAAATGGGTTATTCCACTTGCACTGCTAATGATTGTAGGGAGCTTGGGCTCTGCGCTTTACTTCATGATGAAGGATAAGGGCGGCAGCTCAAGAATGGTGCAATCACTCATGTTGCGCATCGGACTATCCATCGTACTCTTCTTAGGAATTTTAATTGCCCACTACTTTGGATATATCGAAGCTACCGGTGTTCGGGTGGGAACAAACTAGGTAATATAAAAGCAGCAATCCAAAACAAATCGGGGCTGAACGCCCCGATTTTTTATTTGCTTACATCCAGTAAACGGCGATGTAGAGACCTAGCCAAACAACGTCAACAAAGTGCCAGTACCAAGCGGCACCCTCAAATGCAAAATGGTTTTCAGCAGTAAAGTCGCCGCGAATCATACGACGCAATACGATTGCCAACATCAAACCACCCAAAAATACATGGAAGCCGTGAAAGCCGGTCAACATAAAGAATGTTGAGCCATAGACGCCTGAAGTCAATTTCAAATTCAAGGCATGGTAAGCATGGTAGTACTCATACATCTGGAAGCCCAAGAAGATAATGCCAAGGCCAACCGTTGCAGCCAAGCCATTGATGGCTTTCTTCATGTGATTTTCACGAAGCGCATGGTGAGCATAGGTAACGGTTACACCCGAACTCAGGAGCAACAAAGTATTAATCGTTGGGATTGGCCATGGACCCATGGTCGTAAATTTCTCTACCAACCCTGCAGGACCATCATTGGGCCAAACAGCTGTGAAGTTAGGCCAGAGTAATTTGCTCTCCACATCACCCATCCAAGGCATCGCAATATTGCGCGCATAGAACAATGCTGCGAAGAAGGCGCCGAAGAACATAATCTCAGAGAAGATGAACCAAGCCATCGACCAGCGATAAGAGATGTCTACGTTAACGCCGTTTTTGCCGGCATTAGATTCGGCAATCGTGTCCCCAAACCAGTTGTAGAGAACAAATAAAATCCAGAGTACGCCAACTGCAGTCACTGGGCCACCCCAAGCTGCATGGTTTACCCAACCAGACATACCAGCACCAAACGCAAGCAAACCTAAGGCTGCTGAGGCTGGATGACTAGATAGTCCAGGAACGAAATAGTAAGGGGTTGAATTGGATGACATCTTATTCTCTCTATTCAATCAAAAAATAATCAATGGGACACAACTGCTTTAACTATTAAAAGGAGTACGCCCATAAAAATCAAGGCACCTAAAACTCCCGCAATAACAATATGGACAAAACTGAGTGAAGCTACATCTTCCTGCAAACCTGATTTTTTACGCACACCCAAAAAAGCCCACAATACTGCGATCATGGATTGCATAAAGGTACTTTTCTTGCTCATGACGCCAATTTCGTTTTAGGAGTTGTTGAGCCTGCTGGCTGCTGACCAACGCCTAACTCAAAGAAGGTGTACGACAAGGTAATCGTTTTTACATCAGCAGGTAGCCCTGCATCAATCACAAACAGTACTGGCATCTTTTTCATTTCATGAGCCGCCAGGGTTTGTTGCTGAAAGCAAAAACACTCTAATTTAGTAAAAAACTCCATAGCGCTCTTAGGCGCATAACTTGGTATCGCCTGAGCCTCTACAGAGCGGTTCAAATTATTAGTTACTTCATAAACAATTTCTGTCATTTCGCCCGGGTGCACTTCTAGAAAGTTCTTGACTGGACGAAATGTAAATGGGCCGCGACTATTAGAGTCAAATTCGATAGTTACCTTACGGGAATAGTCGACTTGAGTATTGCCAACCTTATTCGCGCTGTAAGCTCGAATACCATAGTCATTTTTGCTGGTAACTACATTAATACCGGTTACTTCACACAAGGCTTTGTACATCGGCACTAGTGCATATCCAAAGCCAAACATCATCACCGAAGCGATCAATAGCTTCAATAAGATTTGGCGATTAATGGAGGCAGTTGCGGACATGGTTATCGGGGGGTCTTAACCCAACACACTCCGTTTAATAACGATACCAACAAAGAACACAATGGCAACGCTTAAAAGGATAAAACCCAACCTGCGATTACTGGCAGATTGGGATTTGTGTGTAGCTACTTTAGATTCCTGCAGCATGCAACTCTTTAGCATCAGGAGGTGTTTCAAAAGTGTGGTGTGGAGCTGGTGAAGGAATGGTCCACTCCAGACCTTTAGCACCATCCCATGGCTTCATAGATGCCTTTTCGCCTTTGCCGCTGTATGCCGGCAAAACAACGAAGAGCAAGAAGTACACCTGAGACAAACCAAAACCAAGCGCACCAATCGAAGCGATCATATTGAAATCAGCAAACTGAGTTGGGTAATCCGCATAGCGACGTGGCATACCTGCTAAGCCCAAGAAATGCATTGGGAAGAAGGTGATGTTAAAGAAAATCATGGAAGTCCAGAAATGGATCTTGCCGCGAGTTTCACTAGCCATGTAGCCAGTCCACTTTGGACACCAGTAGTAAAAACCAGCAAACATCGCGAACAATGAGCCCGCTACTAATACATAGTGGAAGTGGGCAACAACGTAATAGGTATCTTGAACACCAATATCAATTGGCGCCATTGCCAAGATCAAGCCTGTAAAGCCACCCATTGTAAATACGAAAATAAAGCCGACTGCCCACAACATTGGAGTTTCGAATGTCATCGAACCCTTCCACATGGTTGCAACCCAGTTAAAAATCTTCACGCCGGTTGGAACAGCAATCAACATGGTGGCGTACATGAAGAACAGCTGACCTGTTACAGGCATACCAGTTGCAAACATATGGTGAGCCCAAACGATGAATGACAAGATCGCAATCGATGCTGTCGCATAAACCATCGAGCTATAACCAAACAAAGTTTTTCTGGAGAAAGCAGGGATGATCTCACTCACAATTCCGAAAGCTGGAAGAATCATGATGTAAACCTCTGGGTGACCAAAGAACCAGAAAATATGCTGGAACATGATTGGGTCACCACCGCCAACTGCGGAGAAGAAAGAAGTACCGAAATGACGGTCTGTCAGAACCATGGTGATTGCACCAGCCAATACAGGCATTACGGCAATTAACAAATAAGCAGTGATCAACCAAGTCCAGCAGAACATTGGCATCTTCATCAATGTCAAGCCAGGAGCGCGCATGTTCAAGATGGTCACGATGATGTTAATGGAGCCCATGATGGAAGAAGCACCCAATAAGTGCAGTGCAAAAATACCCATATCTAAGCCTGGGCCCATTTGTGATGTCAATGGAGCATACAAAGTCCAGCCACCAGCAGGTGCGCCACCAGGAGCTAAGAATGAACCAAACAACAGGCAAGCTGCTACTGGAAGAATCCAGAAACTAAAGTTGTTCATGCGGGCAAAGGCCATATCGGATGCGCCGATTTGCAAAGGAATCATCCAGTTCGCAAATCCAACGAATGCCGGCATGATTGCGCCAAACACCATGACTAAACCGTGCATGGTAGTTAACTGATTGAAAAACTCAGGGCGCAAGAATTGCAAACCAGGTTGGAACAATTCCAAACGAATACCCAAGGCCATAACGCCACCAGCCATCAAGCTCACGAATGAGAAGATGAGGTACATCGTGCCGATGTCTTTATGGTTGGTTGCAAACAACCAACGACGCCAACCATGTGGCGTGTGATCATCGTGCGCATGGTCATGTGCGTGATCGTGGGTAGTTGAAATAGTGCTCATGGATTACTCCGGTTTAGTTTGATCTGTATTAATAAATGTATTACTTGCCAGCACGTGCAGAAACAATGTCTTGGGTCTGAATAATCTCGCCCGTTTTATTGCCCCAAGCATTGCGGGTATAAGTCATCACGGCAGCAATATCGCCATCAGAAATCACACCAGCCCACTTTGGCATTGCGCCCTTACCGTTGATCAGAATGTTGTATTGACCAGCTTTTGGTCCAAGCACCATCTTGCTACCATCTAGCGCTGGGAATGCACCCGCACCTTTACCGTTAGGCTGATGACATGCTGCGCAATTGGCCGCATACACTTTCGCACCACGCTCTTTTTGCTCATCCAAGGTGTAAACCTTAGTTGGGTCATCTGATGCTGCGCCCATTTCTTTTTTCTTTTCAGCTACCCACTTGGTGTAGTCATCTTGCGAAACTACATTCACAACAATAGGCATAAAGGCATGCTCAGCACCGCACAACTCTGAACATTGACCGCGGAATTTGCCGATAGTCTCAGCACGGAACCATGTATCGCGTACGAAACCAGGGATCGCATCTTGCTTAACGCCAAATGCCGGAATAGTCCATGAGTGGATGACGTCATTCGCGGTAGTAATCATGCGAATCTTTTTACCAACTGGCACAACCATCTCGTTATCCACTTCCATCAAATACGTATTGGATTTTGGCGCCAAGTTATTAATCGCTTCGCGTGAAGTGGACATAGTGGACAAGAAGCTAATGCCCTCACCTTCACCCTTAATGTAGTCGTATCCCCACTTCCACTGGTAGCCAGTGGTCTTAATAGTGATATCTGAATTTGTCGTGTCTTTCATAGCCACAACAGTTTTGGTTGCTGGTAATGCCATACCGATCACGATCAGCAATGGAATAACCGTCCAAATAATCTCAACAGTCGTACTCTCATGGAAAGATGCAGACTTAGCACCCAAGGATTTACGATGCTTGAGGATGGAATAGAACATCACCCCAAAAACGCCAATAAAAATGAGTGCGCAAATAATCAACATCATCCAATGCAACCAATGGATTTCTTGCATGATTTTTGTCGCAGGAGCGGTGAAGTTCAACTGATTCACAGCTGGGCCGCCTGGCATATTTTCAGCCGCATGAGCGATTGCAGTGCCGAAGGCTGCTACTAAATAGAGCGAAGCCCTAGTGACTTTTCCAAATAAATTCATCTTATTCTCTGTTTATTGTCGTGAACTTCTGTTGCTATAAAGCCCCAGAAAGCCCAAAAAAGCGGTATCAAGCAATACTTACAGCGCTGATTATAGGGTTAATTAAGTTCAACAACAAACGGGGTTAACCATGCTTGTCTCAATCTTGGCAATGGTTTAAAAGATAGTGAGTACTTACACTTAAGCAGAATCACTCCTAGTCTTGCGCCCGATTTGATTTAGATCAATATAGGCGACGTGGTCCTGCGCCTTGGCAAGGTGCTTGCCTAAAGCCCAAGCGTGCCCATAAACCACCTCCAAGCTCAGCTTTTTAGGTAATTGAGTGCATTGAGCGCCATTCTGATCATTAGAAGCAAGTAAATTCAGGGCTTTAGCATCCGCTAACAAGAGTGCATCAGAGTCGTAATCTAGGCCCAAAATCTCCATATCCATTACCGGATCTGAAAAACGCTCACCTAACAAGGCATCACCCAT
Source organism: Polynucleobacter sp. AP-Ainpum-60-G11 (assembly GCF_018688375.1). Taxonomy (NCBI): domain Bacteria; kingdom Pseudomonadati; phylum Pseudomonadota; class Betaproteobacteria; order Burkholderiales; family Burkholderiaceae; genus Polynucleobacter; species Polynucleobacter sp. AP-Ainpum-60-G11. Next base: position 1,781,533 of record NZ_CP061318.1, read on the forward strand.
ATCGTGCATATCCCAGGGGCTTGCCAATTTCTGCAGTGGCAATTGCTGGGATAAAGATTCGGAGCAAAGCTCTTTCCCGGTATCAGGGCCTAAATAACTTAATGTCAGCAAGCCACCTTCTTTCAGCACTCGCCAGCACTCTTGCAAGAAATGCTTAGGGTCAGACAAATCTTGAATAAAAAGTACGCTCACCACCAAATCTACAGAATTACTGGGGAGATTAATCCGACCAGTTTTCTTATAGTCATCCAAAGAGATACAGGACGCCGACTTGAATTTGGAATTCCAAAAACGAATGGCCCTTAATTTGAATAACTCAAGCTTTGATAATTCAGATTCTGGTGCGCTGTGAAAACGAATTCCCGGAAAACGTTTTGTCAGAAAAGGGGCATGCGCTCCAGGAAAATCTGGAATTAATAAGACATCCTTTGCCTCCAACTTCACGATGTCTAATTTCTGCAGCATACGGTCTGCAATTTCATCCTGAAGCCATCTGATTGATTGGGTCATTGGCTCAGTATACTCAGCGACCCATGCGAATAATAGAGAATGTTTTCGAAGCAATTTCTTCTCGATTATTGCCGAGTGCTTGCATTGTTTGTGGGGAATTTCAGCAACGTAGCCTCTGCTTAGATTGCTCTACGATATTGGAATCAGAACATCTCTTGCATTACGAATGTTGCAAGCAGTGCGGCATTACTCTTCAGGCAAATGAGCTGCGAGAAAGATATTGTCGCGAGTGCGAGCTCAATCCACCACACTTTGACGAAACCCACTGCCTTGATCGCTACGACGGAAAACTACAGTCTGCTCTGCATCAACTGAAGTATCAAGGTCGACTTGCTTGCACGCATGGCTTGGCATCCGCATGGAACGCACTACTTTCAAAGGGCTCAATGACAACCCATGCAGACTATCTGCTGCCGGTACCGCTCAGTAGAGAAAAACTATGTGCGCGAGGTTTTAATCAAAGCTGGGAGTTGGCTAGACGAATTCACTGTGGCAAACACATTCATAAGAACCCTTATATTTTGCAACGCCATCACCACCCCCAGAATCAAGCTAAAGGGGGGCGCGCCGATCGCCACATTTCCATTCAAGATATGTTTTATATCAACCCACAGTATCAAGGGCGGCTAGAGTCCACTAGAGTGATCGTGTTCGATGATGTGATGACTAGCGGAGCAACCTTAAATGAAATCGCTCGCGTATTGAAGGACAATGGCGTATCTCGTGTCATTAATTGGGTTTTACTGAGAACACTTCGGCCATCACAAAGATCAGAGCATGTTTAACATTGTTTTATTCGAACCAGAAATTCCGCCCAATACAGGCAACATCATTCGGCTGTGCGCAAACACGGGTGCAAAGTTACATCTCATTGAGCCCCTCGGTTTTCCCATGGAGGATGCCAAACTTCGTAGAGCAGGCCTGGACTATCACGAGTTTGCCAAAGTTCAGGTTCACAAAAATTGGGTGCAATTTCTTGCTGACGAAAAACCTAAACCTGAGCATATTTTTGCCCTGACTACCAAGGGGTCTGGCAAGTTTCATGATGGCAAATATTTGCCCGAAGATTATTTCGTTTTTGGCTCAGAAACCAAAGGCATTACTGAAGAAGTAAGAAGTTCGATTCCAGCGCCCAATCAAATGCGCCTAGCGATGCAAGATAGTAGTCGCAGCTTAAATCTCTCCAACACGGTAGCAATTGTGGTTTACGAGGCTTGGCGCCAAAACGGATTGCTTGGCGGAAATTAAGAAACTTAAACCTCAACCTTGGGGTCGCGCCCCATCAGTTTTTTGACTGCCTCATGCGGTGAAAGTTTTCCAGATAAGACTTCAGTCATCATGGCAGTAATTGGCATCTCAACATTCAGGCGAGTCGCTAGATTACCAACTGCAGACGCGCACAAAACACCCTCAGCAACATGACCTAGATTGCCTAAGATTTCAGGCAAAGGCATTCCTGCGGCAAGCGCCAAACCAACACGACGATTACGCGAGAGATCGCCAGTGGCAGTTAAGATCAAATCGCCCACACCAGTTAATCCCATGCAGGTCTCTGGTCGGCCGCCAGCAGCCTTTACTAAACGCATCATTTCTGCGAGGCCCCGAGTTAACACTGCAGCGCGAGCATTTAAGCCAAGATCTAAGCCATCACCAATGCCAGCAGCAATTGCCAAAACGTTTTTAATTGCACCGCCCAGCTCGACTCCAACCAAATCGTCGCTAGCATAGATGCGCATATTGCCGTGATGGAAGGCGCCCTGAACGATATCGCACAAAGAATTTGATTTACTGGCAATCGTTAATGCGCAGGGCATTCCGTTACCAACCTCTTGTGCAAAACTAGGTCCCGATAGGGCGCCATAAGAATGACGTAGACCATGGCTATGGAGTTGATCTTCACGCGCCACTACCTGATGCGGCAATAAGGTGGTACTGGGCTCTAAGCCTTTGCAGAGCCAAACAATATTGAGTGGATGCCTAGCAAGGCGTAATACCTTCGCCACTGTTTCTGACAAACCCGACATTGGAGTAGCGATCACTAAAAGATCGTTATCGGTAAGGCGTTCGATAGCCCGATCAAAACTCGCCTCTAATTGCAGGTCCTTAGGCAAGATGACGCCAGGCAGGTAGTCTGCGTTTTCGCCAGACTGCTGAATACTTTCTAACTGCTCAGCACTTCTCGACCACAAACAAACATCGCCCGGCTGAAGATGGCGCGCAGCTTGTGCGGCCATAGCAGTGCCCCATGATCCAGCTCCAAGCAGCGTCACTTTCATGATCTGTGGGCTTTAAAAAATCAGCTTAGTGGGGAAGAATGATTTTGCTTTCATCGGCAGAACTGCTTTCCGTTGGAGCGGCTTGCGCAGCCTGCATCAGGCGGTGCTCATACATACCGTGGAAATTAATCTCATTCAAATGAATTGGCTGGAAGCCTGCACGGCTGATGGTGTCAGCAATGTTTGAGCGCAAGTAAGGGTACAAAATCGTTGGGCAAGCAATGCCTAACATGGGATCAATTTGCTCTGGTGGAATATTGCTAAATTCAAAAATACCCGCTTGCTTAGCTTCGACCAAAAAGAGAACCTTGCTTTCAACTTTAGCAGTCACTGTCGCAATTAAGGCCACCTCAAAAATTTCATCGCCCAAGCGAGTGACGGCAACATCCACCTCAACCTCAACTTGAGGCTCAGCCGCGACTAATAAAATTTGTGGTGCGTTTGGCTGCTCTAAAGACAAGTCCTTGAGGTAAATACGTTGAATGCGGAAGCCAGGCTCTTTTGAGTTATCTGCTGCATCTGGAGTGGAAGTAGTTTGTTCAGTCATGGGGAACTTTCTGAGTAAATTTTTTAAGCTAATAGGGGGTCAAGTTGGCCAGCACGGTCTAAGGCGACAAGATCGTCATAACCACCAACATGGGTTTCGCCAATATAAATTTGCGGCACAGTACGACGACCCGTACGCGTCATCATGATTTCGCGTTGTGCGGGATCTCGATCAATCAGAATCTTCTCTAAATTGGCCACACCCTTTTTTTGCAATAGCTTCTCTGCCATAACGCAGTAAGGGCAAACTTGGGTGCTGTACATCGTGACTGACGGCATATCTAACTCGCTGAATTATTTGACCAATGGCAAGGCTGCAGCCTGCCAACCTTGAACGCCGCCATCTAAGACCGCAACTTCAGAAAACCCTAACTTCTTCAACTCTGGGACTACCTTACGGGCACTGATACCAGACTGGCATACCAAGATGACGGGATTTTTACGGTCTAGCTTGAGTTTGTCGACTCCAGCAGCGATTCGCTCTGCCACCATATGTTTTGATCCCGGCAGATGGCCAGCCTTAAAGTCCGATTCTGGACGCAAGTCCAAAACGGCGGCTTTACGACGATTGATCCAAATAGTTGCCTCTGAGGGCGATAAGCCTTTTCCGCTAATAAGCGTAGATAATGTGGGGAGGAAAAGCGCTGCGCCTGAGACAAACAAGAGGGCGATAAGCGCTAAATTATCAATTTGCGTGAGAAAGTTCATCACCGGATTATAGAATGGCTCTATGAAACAACTTGTCCTTATTCGTCATGGCGAATCCGCCTGGAACCTTGAAAACCGCTTCACTGGCTGGGCGGACGTTGACTTAACCCCAAAGGGCACTGAACAAGCCCTGACTGCAGGTGAAAATCTTCGTAAAGCAGGCTATGAGTTTGATATCGCCTACACCTCAGTTCTTAGAAGAGCTATTCGCACCTTGTGGCATGTTCAGGACAAGATGGACCTCATGTGGCTACCCGTTGTTCATAGCTGGAGACTCAATGAGCGCCACTATGGCGCCCTCACCGGTCTAAATAAGGCTGAAACTGCACAACAGTACGGAGATGCCCAGGTCCATATTTGGCGTCGCTCCTACGATGTACGCCCACCGCTCCTGGAAAAAGGGGATGAGCGCAACCCCCAAAATGATCGTCGTTACGAAAAACTGAGCGCTACTGATATTCCCCTGGGCGAGTGCCTCAAAGATAACGTCGAGCGCGTATTACCTCTCTGGAATGAATCTATCGCACCTGCTCTCAAGGCAGGCAAACGCGTATTGCTTGTTGCACATGGCAACAGTATTCGCTCATTAATTAAGTATCTCGACCAGGTTTCTGACGAAGACATTATGGAAATCAACGTCCCTAATGGCATCCCGCTTGTATATGAGCTCGATGACAACCTCAAACCCATTCAGCATTTTTATTTGGATTAAGGTAAAACAGAAGCATGCGCGTATTTTTAAAGAACTTTGCCCTAATTTCTGTTGGCCTCATCGCCGGGGTTGCAGCTACGATCCAACTGTCAGCTACCGCCCAACAAGGCACGACGCTACCCCTGGATGAGCTGCGCACACTATCCAATGTCTTTGCTCAGATTAAACGTGAATACGTTGAGCCGATCGAAGACAAGCAGTTGCTAACGGATGCCGTCAAAGGCATGGTGAGTAGTCTGGACCCCCACTCCACCTATCTTGATAAAAAAGATTTCTCTGAAATGCAGGAGCAAACTAGCGGCAAGTTCGCTGGCCTTGGGATTGAGATCACCTCAGAGGATGGCGTTGTTAAGGTACTCAATCCTATTGAAGACAGTCCAGCTGCACGAGCAGGCCTTCAAGCTGGTGATCTGATTACCCGCTTAGATGACAAACCCGTTCGTGGCATGTCGCTAGACAAAGCAGTACGCACCATGCGCGGTACACCAGGCACAAAAATTACTTTGACCGTCTTCCGTAAAAGTGAAGAACGTAGCTTTCCAGTAACCATCACTCGCGCTGAAATTAAAGTGCAATCTGTCAAAGCCAAAATTGTGGATAACAATATTGCTTGGGTGAGAGTCACTAGCTTTCAAGAGCGAACTGTTCCTGATCTTGCTAGGAAGTTAAGTGAGCTTGCAAATCAAGATCCCAAAATGAAGGGCATCATTCTTGACCTGAGAAACAATGGCGGGGGCTTGTTGCAAGGTGCGGTCGGTGTAGCTGCCGCCTTCTTGCCAGCAGATGCTGTGATCGTTTCCACTAAGGGTCAAACAGCTGACTCTAAGCAGGTGTTCAACGCAACACCGGCGATGTACCGCCTAAGTGAGCCCGGTGATCCCTTAGCTAGCGTGCCAGCAATGTATAAAAAATTACCGATGGTAGTTTTAGTTAATGCCTATTCCGCTTCTGCCTCTGAAATTGTGGCTGGTGCATTACAAGATTACAAACGTGCAACTATTATTGGTAAAACTACTTTCGGCAAAGGCTCTGTTCAGACCGTCCGCCCACTGACTAATGACTCAGCATTAAAAATCACTACGGCTTATTACTACACGCCGAGTGGTAAATCGATTCAGGCATACGGCATAAAACCAGATATCGCTGTAGATCAAAATAAAGATGGCGATCCTGATGATGTATTAATTACTCGTGAGATCGATAGTGAGAAGCATTTGCGCAACAAACAATCTTCAGAAGAAAAACTGGTTGCCGATCGTGAAAAACGCCGCCTAGAAGAGTTACAACGCATTGAAGAAAAAAATGCCAAGAAAACTCCCGAAGAGAAAGAAAAAGACAAATCTAAAAAGCCTGTCGAGCTCGGCGGCGCAGATGACTTCATGCTTACTCAGGCAGTCGCATTTATCAATGGTGAGCCTGTAAAACGCTCAGCCTCTAAGCTAGAGTAATTTCTAGCATTAGGCATATATATGAATGATGAGCAGCTACTTCGCTACTCGCGGCATTTACTACTAGAAGAAATTGATGTTGCTGGCCAAGAAATATTACTTGGCTCGCACATTCTCATCATTGGTGCTGGCGGCTTAGGAAGTGCTGCTGCCCCCTATTTAGCTGCGGCTGGCGTGGGGGAAATAAGCCTGGTCGATCATGACAAGGTTGAGCTCACTAATTTGCAACGGCAAATCATGCATAGCCAGAACTCCATTGGCAAAAGTAAAGTGGAGTCGGGTAAACAATTTTTAACAAGCATCAACCCCACTCTCATAATTAATGCAATCGCTGAAAAGGCCTCGGAAAATTTACTGAATAAACTCTTGCCAACAGTAAATCTCGTTCTAGATTGCACGGATAACTTTGCTACCCGTCAGCTCATTAATGCAGCCTGCTTCAATCACAAGACGCCGCTCGTCTCTGGTTCTGCCCTTAAATTTGATGGTCAATTAAGCGTCTTTGATTTTCGTAATGAAACATCTCCTTGCTATGCCTGCCTCTTCTCACCAGAAGAACAGTTTGAAGAAGTGAGCTGTGCCAGTATGGGCATCTTCTCACCTCTAGTCGGCATAATTGGTGCGATGCAAGCGGCTCAAGCTCTGCAGGTATTGATTGGCTTTGGTCAGCCTTTAGTAGGAAGAATGTTGCTTTGGAATGCGCTCAATACTCAGATTGATGAAATTCGCATTTCCCGAAATACCGCATGCAAAGTATGCGGAGCTCAGCACTAGGAATTTAAGAGAGTAATCGCTCTAAGGCTTTGGCCTGCTCTTCAGGCTCATAGGCACGTAAGACTCTCGGCACACGGGTTTTCAATAAGCCCACATTTGCTTTTAAGATCTCACGCTTAACCAACAACAGCTGACTGAAGTGCATTGAGAAGTCTGTCAGTCCTAGCGCAAGCAATAACTTAGTTAATGCAGGATCGCCAGCCATTTCACCACAAACGGCAACAGGAACGCCTGCTCGTTTAGCTTGGTCAATGATGCTGGATAGCAAATTCAAGATGGCGGGATGCAGAGGATCATACAAATGTGCCACGGCATGATCTGCACGATCAATGGCCAAGGTGTACTGAATTAAATCATTAGTGCCGATAGAAAGAAAATCAAATCGATTAATAAACAAGGGCAGCATTAGAGCAGCTGCCGGAATTTCAATCATTGCACCCACTTGAATGTTGGGATTAAAAGCCTTGCCACGCTGATGCAATTGCTGCTTTGCTTTTTCAATCAATCTCAATGTTTCATCAATTTCTTTGGCATGCGCCAACATCGGAATCATGATTCTTGCCTGACCATGAGCTGATGCACGCAAGATAGCTCTCAGTTGAGTTAAAAAGATTTCAGGCTCAGTCAAGGACCAGCGAATTGCACGCAGCCCTAATGGTGATGCGCCAGTTTGAGAAACTTCGCCTCCACCACCTAATGCCTTATCAGCACCAACGTCAATTGTTCTGATATTGACTGGTAGTCCATGCATTAAATCTACTACCCGACGATATTCTTGATACTGCTGCTCTTCATCAGGCAAAGCTTGCTTACGATCCATGAATAAAAATTCGGAGCGGAATAAACCAACACCCACAGCCCCCAACTTCACTGCTTGAATAGCATCCTCGGGCAATTCAATATTGGCAAATAACTCAATCTCAACCCGATCAGTCGTTTCTGTCTTGGCGTGCCTTAACTGCTTTAGCTTACGAGCCTCTTTAATAGCTTGAGTCTGCAGTTTTCGATATTCAGCAAGAAGCTGTTCGTCTGGAGCAACGACAACTACCCCATGCTCACCATCCAATATCAGCCAATCGCCATGACGAATCATTTCACTCGCATGCCGCACGCCAACTACCGCAGGAATTTCCATACTGCGGGCAACAATGGCGGTATGCGAAGTCTTACCACCCAGATCGGTTACAAATCCAGTAAAGGCATGCTCTTTAAAGCGCAACATGTCATGCGGTGCAATGTCATGCGCCACAATAATGGCCTCTACACCAACTTCACCTGGTGACAATAGCTCAGCGTCACTCAAAGCATCCTTCTGCTGTGTATGTAGCGCCTTCAGGACTCGCTCAGCTACCTGACGAATATCATTCGCCCGTTCTTTAAGGTATGCGTCCTCAATCTCTGCAAATTGCTCCAAGAGATCATTGAGCTCTGTTGTCAATGCCCACGCAGCATTTAAACGTTGTGTCCGAATCAACTTGAGCGGCTTCTCAGCCAAAGCTGGATCTGCCAAAATCATGCCGTGTACATCTAAAAACGCAGCCATCTCTTGTGGCGCATCTTTAGGCAGACCCTGACGCAACTGCGCTAACTCTTGGCGCACTTGATCAAAAGCATCTAATAACTTTTGGGCCTCAGACTCTTCTTTGCCAACTTCAATTAAGTAATGGCTAACCTCTAATGCTGCACGGGATATCAGTACGGCTTTGCCAATGGCAATGCCTTTAGATACTGCAATACCGTGCAAAGCAAAAGTCATGCTTATTCGCCTTCACCAAATCGATCGTTGATCAATGCTGTTAAGGCTTGCATTGCCTCATCTTCTTTTTCGCCAACAGTCTCTAAAGTGACTGTGCTGCCAATACCGGCTGCCAGCATCATGACGCCCATAATACTTTTGGCATTAATTTGACGACCATTACGAGACAATAAGATTTCACAAGGAAACTCTGCAGCAAGTTGGGATAACTTTGCAGAAGCACGAGCGTGTAATCCCAATTTATTAATAATTTCAATTTCAGCAACTGGCATAAGGAATCCTATTTCTCGGTAGTGGCTTGTGGAGTTTTTGAACCTAAACGCAGGATGCCATTTTGGCCACCTTGCAGCGCTTTATGAGCCAACTCTTCCAGACCCTCGCCACGATGGGAGATGCAACGCATCAACATAGGTAAATTGAGTCCCGCCAAAACAACCACAGGGGTATCCAAACCAGATAATGGCCCTAAGGCTTCAAGCTTAGACGCTACATTGGCTGGGGTCGCGCCCATGACATCAGTGAGAATTAAAACGCCCTGCCCAGTATTAACACCGTAGGCTGCCCTTAAAACTCGGTCAAAGCTTGCCTTTGTATCTTCGTAAGGAGGAATGTCGACAGCCCTCACTCTCTCAGGTACCACACCAAATGCATGCTCAGCAAAACCGAGCATCGCGCTTGCGACCGGGGTGTGGGCAACTATTACGATTCCGACCATGTTTATGCCAATGCCTTTTCGAGCGCTGTTAACCAAAATTTCGGAACATCGAATCCACTTTGCTCCGTAATCTCTACAAAACACGTTGGGCTGGTCACATTAATTTCAGTGACATAAGCACCAATTAAATCCAATCCTACCAAGAACAAACCACGGGCATTCAAAATAGGGGCAAGGCGCTCTGCAACCTTCCTCTCGGCATCAGTCAATGGCATAGCCACTCCTTTGCCACCAGCGGCTAAGTTACCGCGGATTTCACTACCTTGCGGAATACGCGCCAATGCAAATGGCACCACTTCGCCACCGATCAGCAATACTCGTTTATCGCCTTGGGCGATGTCAGGCAAGAATCTTTGCACCATCAAGGTACGTGCACCATTCTCACCCAGCGTCTCCACAATACTGGCAAGGTTCAAGCCATCTGGACCCACACGAAACACACCCATGCCACCCATGCCATCTAAGGGCTTAATCACGATATCTTGATGCTCTTGATGAAATACCTCAATTGCACTAAGTTCACGCGTGATTAAAGTTGGTGGAATCAGTTCCGGAAATTCAGTGATAGATATTTTTTCGGAATGGTCCCGAATAGCCATCGGGTTATTGAATACTTTCGCGCCCTGACGAACCGCAGCAGATAACAACCAAGTCGTGTTGAGATATTCAATATCAAATGGCGGATCAGTGCGCATCATGACTGCGTCAAAAGTATTTAATGGACGAGCTTCAATGTGACCCAATTCAAACCAGGCTGTACCACCTGGCTTAATGTCGAGAGACTGACAATCAGCCACTACAAAGTCATCTCTCCACAGGATATTGCGGCTTTGGCAAAACCAAAGTTGATGCCCTGCCTCTTGTGCAACTCGCATCATTGCCAAGGTGGAATCTTTACTAATCTTGAAAGACTCCAGAGGGTCGGCAATGAAAAGAAAGATCATCTTAGTGTCCGAATCGATTAAGCGGCTTCAGCATTGGGATCGGAACGCTCTAACTCCAAGGAGGCCGCCAGTAAAGCAAGGCGAGCCACAACACCATAAAGATAAAAACGATTTGGTGGAGCACTACCAGGCTTAGCACCCAAGTCTGGCATGGAGTTTTGCTCGAACGCCAAAGGTACAAAATGCATGCCCGGCGCGTTCAGATTCTCATCGGGGCCACGGTCAGTATGCACCCGATAGAAACCACCAATCACATAGCGATCAATCATGTACACCACGGGCTCAGCAACTGCCTCGTTCACTTTCTCGAAGGTATACACGCCCTCCTGAATCAATACATCGCTTACCTCAAGACCTTCTTTGACTACGCTCATCTTATTGCGGTCTTTACGATTCAAGCCTTTGAGCTGAGCAGGATCATTCACCACCATCACACCCATGCCATATGTACCAGCATCTGCTTTGACAACGACGTATGGTTTTTCTTTGATGCCGTACTCACGGTATTTCTTGGCAGTTTTCTTGAGAACTTTCTCTACAGCTGCCTGCAACTCTTCTTCACCCTTACGCTCATGGAAGTTCACATTGGAGCAACTGGCAAAATAAGGATTGATCATCCAAGGATCAATGTCCACTACCTTCGCAAATTTTTTAGCAACTTCATCATAGGCGGCAAAGTGATTTGACTTTCGACGGACGTGCCAACCAGCATGGAGTCCGGGCAAGAGGTACTGCTCGTGCAAGTTTTCTAGAATTGGAGGGATGCCTGCTGATAAATCATTATTCAAGAGAATGGAGCAAGGATCAAAATCTTTTAATCCAAGACGTTGCTTCTTTAAGCCTAAACGAGATAAAGGCTCCATCAAGAGACGATTACCATCCGGCAAATCAATCCAAGTTGGTTTTTTAATTTCATCTGACAAAGTACCGAGACGCACATTCAGACCAGCTTGACGCAAGATCGAGGACAGGCGCGCAATATTCTGCAAATAGAAGGTATTACGAGTATGGCGCTCAGGTATTAATAGTAAATTTTTTGCTTCCGGGCAAATCTTCTCAATTGCTGCCATTGCAGCCTGAACTGCCAAAGGCAGCATCTGTGGAGATAGATTGTTAAAGCCGCCTGGGAAGAGATTGGTGTCGACTGGAGCTAGCTTAAAGCCCGCATTACGCAAGTCAACTGAACAGTAGAAGGGCGGAGTGTGCTCCTGCCATTCAAGCCTGAACCAGCGCTCGATTGTTGGGGTTGCTTCTAATACCTTCGACTCGAGATCGAGAAGAGGGCCGCTAAGGGCAGTGATGAGATGTGGAACCATTTCACCATTGTAAGATTTTTAAAAGAAAGACGCGGAATCCGAGGATCCCGCGCTTAAAAACCGGGCAGCCAACTAAAGCTGCCCAGTGAGGGGTAAAAATGCTAATTAAGACTCGTAAGCAGACTCACCGTGGGAAGTGATGTCCAAGCCTTCGCGCTCTTCGTCTTCCTTAACACGTAGGCCAATCACGATATCAACCAATTTGTAGGCGATATAAGAAACCACGCCAGACCAAATCAGGGTAACGATGACGCCTTGGCTCTGAATCCACAACTGGCTAGCGATAGAGTACTCAGGGGATGCAGCATTCGCTACATAATCCCAAATGCCTGTTCCACCTAAAGCCGGGTCTGCGAACACACCAGTTAACAAAGCGCCCAAGATACCGCCAACGCCGTGCACACCGAATACGTCCAAGCTGTCATCTGAACCCAAAAGCTTCTTGAGACCAGAAACACCCCACAAGCAGATAACGCCAGCAGCCGCACCGATTACGAGCGCACCCATTGGGCCAACGAAACCTGCAGCTGGGGTAATTGCCACTAAACCTGCTACGCAACCAGATGCACCACCCAACATGGAAGGCTTACCTTTGTGAACCCACTCAGCAACTGACCAGCTCAATACTGCTGCAGCGGTTGCCAATAATGTGTTTACGAATGCCAAGGCTGCACTGCCGTTTGCTTCGAGAGCAGAGCCAGCATTGAAACCAAACCAACCGAACCACAATAGTGAAGCACCAATCATCACGAACACTAAGTTGTGTGGCTTCATTGCTTCTTTGCCGTAACCCAAACGTTTACCGATCACGAATGAGCCTACCAAACCTGCGATCGCAGCATTGATGTGGACAACGGTACCACCAGCAAAGTCTAGAACACCCTTCTGCCACAGCCAACCAGCACGCGCTGTGATTGCCTCAAGCGATGCAGCATCTTTGATGTCATCAGGTCCAGGCCAGAACCAAACCATATGAGCGATTGGTATGTAGCTGAAAGTGAACCAAAGAATGACAAACAACACAATTGCAGAAAACTTTGCGCGCTCGGCAAATGAACCAATGATCAAGCAGCAAGTAATTGTTGCAAATGCAGCTTGGAATGCCATAAATACATACTCAGGAATCACAATGCCTTTGCTAAATGTTGCGGCAACTGAATCTGGAGTAATACCTTGCAAGAACAAACGATCAAGTCCACCAATGAATGCGCCACCTTCAGTAAATGCAAAGCTGTATCCATAAAGGGACCACAACACTGTGATCAATGCAAATACAAACATACACTGTACGAGTACAGAGAGAATGTTCTTACTGCGTGTCAAGCCGCCATAAAACAAAGCCAAACCAGGCAATGTCATCAAGATTACTAGTGCTGTACACACCAATAACCAAGCTGTATCACCCTTGTTAGGAACTAATGCAGGAGCAGCAGCAACTGCAGCCGCAGCCGCAGCGGCAACTGGCTTAGCCTCATCAGCAAAAGCCGGTGAAGCTACCATCACGCTAGTTGCGCCAATAGCCAAGGCCATTGCGCTTCCAGCTAGGAGTCGTTTCATCCAAGTTAACATTTTGAACCTCTCTTTAAAGTGCTGACGCGCCGGTTTCACCGGTACGAATGCGAATGACGTGTTCAACTGGGGAGACAAAAATCTTACCGTCGCCAATTTTTCCAGTACGAGCAGATTTTTCAATTGCTTCAATCGCTCGCTCCAAGATGCCATCTTCAACAGCAGCTTCAATTTTTACCTTCGGCAAAAAGTCAACTACGTACTCAGCACCGCGATACAACTCGGTGTGACCCTTTTGACGACCAAAGCCTTTAACTTCAGTGACGGTGATGCCCGAAACTCCCACTTCTGAGAGAGCTTCGCGCACTTCGTCAAGCTTGAAGGGCTTGATGATTGCGGTAATTAATTTCATATGATTCTCCGTTCAGAGGAAGGAATTAGAAAGTTTTTGTAAGGGACACCAAGCCACCGCCCTTGCCAGCAGATTTCGTACCAGCGTTATTTGGTACATTCCAAAGATACGTTCCATTAACTGCGGGGGAATTAGTGCCTACATAAGCAAGAGCACCGGAAAGACCGCCGCCAAAGTCTTTAGTTGCGCCCAATTTCCAATCCGCGTAAGAGTAGTTATAGCTTGTGTTTCCCACTTTTTGGGTATTTGAAACGTACTGATATCCTACGTGACCATTTAATGTTACCCCCCAAACACCAGTATCGTAATTCACCGTCAAATCAGGGTAGTAGGATCCTGCGCTGTTATAAATTCCAAAAATATTAGTTAGCGCATAGGAGAATTTTGCAAAACCAGTTACAGGGCCGAACGTAAAGTTCTGTGCAACATATGCCTCAGTGGTGTTGGGAACGGTACCACAAGTATTTCTAGATGTTGTACCGCAATTTGCTGTATTTTGTGGCTGTGTTTTCAAACCAGAAGTAGGGTAGTAGTACTGAAGTAAGCCAACATCAGAAGCAAAGCCCTCGCCAATCAACTCTTTCTTAAAACCTGCATAGAAATCCATCTCAATTGGTGCAGACACTGCGTTACCGTAGGTAGAGGATCCTGTACCAACACCATCACTAATCCAAGAAATAGATGAGTTCCAGTTACCAATGTAGAAACCACTCTCATGGGCATAATCAAATCCACCTTGGATGGCGGGCTTATAGTTTGACTGGGTCATCCCGCGGTAACGGTAATCATTCACAACTGTCACGTTTGCCGTAATTGGGCTGGCCTCTGGAGCCTCAGCTGCAGGAGCTGTCTGTGCAAATGCTGCTGTTGCGAATAAGCCAGAAGCTGCAAGAGCGATGGCTGTCTTTTGAATCGTTTTCATATGAAACTCCTTAGTGGTCATAAAAAGGGGATGAATGCTTTATTGCATGGAGTGATCATGAATCTTGGGCTCCCCTCGAATTTGCTGCAATTCACCTAAATAAGGCTTACGCACAATTTTGGTGCTTAGATATGCACTATTTTCGTTCATTTAGGTGCATATGCAGCATTTTTTAGTTGGTTTCGCCTGTTTTTAGCCCAACAACTTAAAATACCCTCTGTATCTTTTAAGCAAATTTCAATAGAACGGCGGTCAGCATTATGCAAAAACCAGGCGAAATCCTAGAACAAATCCAGCGTATTGCTAGCGATATGCAGAACAAGGTTGGTGATGCCATTCGCAATTCACCAGCGCAAGAGATTGAAAAGAATGTGCGCGCCATGATGAATCAAGGTTTTCAGAAAGTGGACTTGGTTACTCGCGAAGAGTTTGGGCTGCAATCTAAAGTTTTAGCAAAGACTAGAGAGAAGTTAGAGGCTCTTGAAGCTAAGGTAGCCGCCCTAGAAAAGTCTTAATCAGAATTTTTTCATCTGGAAACTATTCCGGATGAAACTCATCAAAGAAACTTGAGTACGCATCTTCAGAGAAAAACGTTTTGGCATCCACTCGTGCTGGTGCAGTATGCAAAACCGAAATCTGGTAAATCCAAACCCCATTATCTGGTGTCATTCTGGTGATCCAACGAACCCGCATTGACTGCTCTACCCTGCCCGAAGATTTAAATTCTAAAAAATAATCTTTAGTGGCGGCACGCTGTTTATTTGCAGTCCGATAAAGCGCATCAACACTAACGGCACTCCCTAGAGTTACATTTGCGCGATTCAATAAGTTACCTTGCACCTGCTCTAATAAATTAGGCGCTAGACTAGCTTGCTCTTGACGCAAACGAATCGCACTCACCGAATAAATATCATCCTCAATTTTGAGTGCTTCCAAGGTTTGTGGAATTTCTTGGCTTTGATATGGCAGTCGTCGCTCAATCTTTTCAGGCTTACCTGGAAACAAGGCGCTATAGCCTTCTTGTGGAGACTGCACAGTCCGCCAGTCTAATTTGGGGCTACAAGCGGCAAGTAGAAATGCAGATGCTAGAACTACACCAAACTTTTTAAGAACAGGTTTAGACAATGCCAGCCCCATGCGCTTGTTGGTCAGCATGGTAGCTAGAGCGCACCATCGCGCCCACGGCAGCATGTGAGAAGCCCATGGCATAAGCTTCTTCTTCAAAATGCTTAAAGACGTCAGGATGCACATAGCGACGAACTGGCAGGTGATGTCCTGAAGGAGCTAGATACTGGCCAATAGTTAGCATATCAATATTGTGTTCACGCATATCCCGCATAACTTCTAAAATTTCTTCATCGGTTTCTCCCAAGCCAACCATTAAACCGCTCTTGGTTGGAATATGCGGGAAGCGCTCTTTGAAATCCTTCAGTAACTTTAAAGAATGTGCGTAGTCGGCACCAGGACGCGCCTCTTTGTATAAGCGTGGCACAGTTTCTAAATTGTGATTCATGACATCAGGCAGGCCTTGCGGCGCATGCTCAGAAAAAATATCTAAAGCCTTATCTAAGCGGCCGCGGAAATCCGGAACCAAAACTTCAATGCGCGTATTTGGGGAGAGATCTCGTGATTGAGAAATGCAGTCAACATAATGCATGGCGCCACCATCTCGTAAATCATCACGATCGACACTGGTAATCACCACATAATTGAGCTTCAGTGCAGCGATCGTGCGCGCCAAATTACCGGGCTCTTTCGTATCTAGCGGATCAGGTCTACCGTGACCCACATCGCAAAATGGGCAGCGACGCGTACATTTATCGCCCATGATCATGAAGGTGGCCGTGCCCTTACCAAAACATTCACCAATATTGGGGCAGCTAGCTTCCTCACAAACGGTTACCAATTCGTTCTCACGCAGAATCTTTTTAATCTCTGAGAAGCGGGAATTTCCGGAAGCAGCTTTTACTCGAATCCAATCGGGCTTTTTGAGCACTTGCTCCAAAGGAACAATCTTGATCGGAATGCGTGCAGTTTTCTCACTCGACTTCTGCTTACGTGAAGCATCGTAATTAAGATCCTGGCGACTATTACTAGTAGCAGTGATATCGAGGTCCGGCTTATTGGTAGTCATGATGGAATCAATTGCTTTTGCAAATGCCCTAAAAGGGTTTGGCTAATAATGTCTATATTGTCCTTGATCCCAAGGGTTTGCATATCCACCGTCCTTAAGCCCTCGTACCCACATGGATGAATGCGGGCAAAAGCGGTCAAATCGGTCGATACATTCAAGGCAAGCCCATGATAGGAACACCCCTTGGAGACTTTGAGGCCCAAAGCAGCGATCTTCGCCCCCTGATGCTCCAATGGCATTGCACTCTCTTGGGCAATATAGATTCCAGGCGCACCAGCATGTCTTTCTGCCTGAACGCCAAAATCCGCGAGGGTATCAATCAAAGCCTGCTCGATTCGGGAGACGAGCTCTTTTACAAAAATCCCCAAACGCCTCAGATCAAGCAGCAGATACACCACGATTTGCCCTGGCCCGTGATAAGTGATCTCACCGCCACGATCAACCTGCACTAAGGGAATTTGATTGCTTGGAGAATGTAGGTTACTGACATCTCCTGCCAAACCTAAGGTGAATACTGGGGGATGCTCCAGAACCCAAATTTCATCTGGAGTGTCGCCATCTCGCTGCTGCGTGAAATCCCGCATCGCTTGGTAGCTTGACTCGTAGTCAGCTATCCCCAAATGTTTTACTAAAAAACTCATGCTAATAATTTAGAGAACAACGCTCACCAAGGGATGTGTCGATAAGGTGCGATACAACTCGTCTAACTGCTCACGGCTGGTCGCCGTAATTGGTAAAGTGATGCCGAGATAATTACCATCTTTAGAAGGTCGTTGCTCAACCTTGCTCTCATCTAGCGTAGGGTCAAATTGACGGGCAATGTGCAAGATTGCAGGCAGGTACTCTGGATTTGTTTTTCCCATCACCTTAATTGGAAACTCAGATGGATATTCAATAAGAGATTTTCTATCTTCAGTCATGGGTTCTTATCTTTCTTAATTTTCTTTTTTACTTTATTGATTGCGGTGATCGGGCATACCCAACCAAGCGCCTGTGATGATGTTACGAATGCAATGCAAACGTCGATGGAAAAAGTGATCTGCCCCTGGGACCACTTGAACCGTTAATTCTTGAGGGCGCGCCCAATCCAAAACATCAACCAGTGGAATAGTTTCATCCACTTCACCATGAATCAAAATTGTGTCAGTAGGGACGGGTGCTAAGACCCACTTACCCGCTGCGCTACCCACCATCACGAGTCGTTCAGCTGGGCGACCCAGCTCTGCTAAGCGCTGAACTAAATGAGTGCCAACAAAACTTCCAAATGAAAATCCAGAAACTACTAAGGGCAAGGTATTTGCAGCTTGCACCCACGCTTGTTGTGAAGTCGCCTCGAATTGATTCCAGCTTGAAGGAGTGCGCATCCAATCAGTCACATGCAGCAGGTCTTCCATCTCGCCAATGCCGTCATCATGGACACCAGCAGTGGCTCCAACTCCGCGAAAATTGGGGCGCACACTGACGTAGCCCAATTGATTGAAAGCACGCGCCATAGTTTGTGCAACCTTGTTATCCATTGTTCCACCCATGAGCGGATGTGGATGTGCAACCAAGGCCAAACCCCTCACTATGAAATCAGGGTTATTTTTTAATTCATCAGGAAGATCAATCGACATTTCAATTTGACCCACAACACCATCAATATGAATTATTTTTGTACGGCTATTCATAGGAGAAACTTTCTGAAATCTTTTAAGCTAACTGCAGGCGCCCTACCGGGCGCCCTTGAACTAGGTGAGACTGAATAATTTCTTCGATATCTTCAGTATCTACAAAGGTGTACCAAATGCCTTCTGGATAAATCACTGCTACCGGACCATCAGCACAACGATCCAAACATCCTGCTTTATTGATACGAATTTTTCCTGGGCCAGATAGACCCAACTCTTTCACACGATTTTTTGCATATTCAAACAATGCAAATGCATTGTGGCGATCGCAACAATCTTCGCCATTGCTGCGTTGATTTAGACAGAAAAAAACATGGTGTTTAAAGCTCATACGTAATCTCAATCAAGTATTTGAATTAAAGGTGGCTCTATTTCGGACTATCCAAAATAAAGCTAATGGCAACCATACTACGGAAACCCATTGCATCAATTCATTAAAGTGTAATAGCCGACCTTGGTACCAGTGTCGCAATGTCAGTATGAAATACGGATTGTCCGGCAAGAGATTAATTGCCAGTGTGGCGCTAACCAAGCATGCGATTGCCAACCAAGCTTTGCTGGCTGCAGAAAATTGGAGGGTCCATCTCAATAAAAGACTTCCCAGCACCATCCCCCAAATAGCCCCTGCGGTAAGCCACAGCAAACTAAATTCTGCCCCGAATTGCAATGCCGTAAAGGCAATCTTGACCAAAACAGTGAAGCAAAGCAGGCTATTTAAAATCTTCCACTGGGGCGCTTTTGCACGCATCCCCAGGGATAGCAAGAGCCCAGTGCCTAGCCAGCAGACCGCAGTAATGATGGATTCTTGGATAAGATGATTTACCACCATGGTGCCCCAATCAACCGAGGCAAAAATCGTATGCCCCCATACCCCCGTTCCCAACCAAGAGCTTTGGGGATAGATCTGAGCCCAAGGAAAGAGCAGAAATAAGGCGCAAGCAGCCCAGTTCAAACCAAACCACTGGTCAAAACGACGGCGCATTGCACTACCAGAGAGCCACTGGGGACCCAAGGGGATCGCCAATAAGCCGCCCATCAGCCCACCCAAGACATTTGCCCACCAATCCATTTGACTCGGTATCCGAGTGGGTAACCAGGTTTGCAGTGACTCGACACTAAAAGCCAATACCGCACTAAAACTTAAGGCAATACCTAGCGCAACGAAATTACGCCAGCGCGGGTAACAAGCAAAAACCAACAAAAACCCTAAGGGGATATAGGCCAAGATATTCACTGAGACGTCAAAGAGCGTAATAAAGCGGGGTAAAGGCGCATCTAACCACGCCCATGCTGCAATCCCGTTATCAAAATTGAAGTCAAAGGGGTTGAGGCTGACATAAACGATCAATAGGGCATAGCTCAAGCTAATAGCCCTGGCCAAAGGCATTGCCTGCAGAGGCCATACAAACTTGCGAGGACGTTGATCTTCGGGGTGCATTCCATCATTCTAGGTCAGCCTGGTGAGATCTTTCTACAATAGGAAAATGAGTTCGAATTGCATTCTGGAGCGCGTTGCCACCACCAAATCAACTAATGATGATTTATTGGCCCGTTGGCGCGCCGGGGAATTAATTGATCCTGTAGCGCGCATTGCCCAAGAGCAGACTAACGGCAAGGGTCGGGCAGGAAGAGTTTGGCTCTCTAAGCCCGAAGACACTCTGTGCTTTTCCTTAGCCTACCCATTCCGAAAGCGGCCCAACGAACTAAGCGGCCTGAGTCTAGTCATTGGATTAGCAGTCATTGCTGGTATTGCCGCAGCCCTCGGAACCAGTGAAGCTGCCCTCCATCAACAAGGCCTACGACTGAAGTGGCCTAACGATTTACTCCTGAACAATGCCAAA
The DNA here is from genome assembly GCF_018688375.1 of Polynucleobacter sp. AP-Ainpum-60-G11. Classification (NCBI taxonomy): domain Bacteria; kingdom Pseudomonadati; phylum Pseudomonadota; class Betaproteobacteria; order Burkholderiales; family Burkholderiaceae; genus Polynucleobacter; species Polynucleobacter sp. AP-Ainpum-60-G11. Next base: position 1,801,726 of record NZ_CP061318.1, read on the forward strand.
CTTGGCGGCATCTTGATTGAAGGCGGACAAAGCAACCCAAACTCACCCACTTGGATGGTGATTGGATTAGGTCTGAACTTACGCAATGCAGCATTAATGGAAAAGAGTTTGGACAGCAAATCCTCATTCGGAGTTGTCTCATTGGATCAGCTGATGACCCTCCAAAAATCCATTCCTGATACTGAGTTTATTTGGCTAAAACTGATCGAGTCGTTTGAAAAGCATTTAACTCAATTTGAACAACATGGGTTTGGCTACTTTCAAAGTTCTTGGGAGCATTGGGATGCCTTTAATGATCAGTTAGTTTGTATATCAGGTACAGGTAAAGACCCCATCATTGGAATTTCTGCCGGAGTTGATGACACTGGTGCGCTTCTCCTAAAACAGCATGACAAATTGATTGCCATTCATGCAGGCGATGTCTCTTTGCGAGTGCAATCATGAGTCTGTATTTAGTATTTGATCTTGGTAATACTCGGCTGAAATGGGCGGCTGTTGAGTCCACGCAAAATATTTCAGACCGTAATAAAAAACTGTGGGCATATTCTGGATCAATCAGTACTAAATCTTTCCAGTCACCTGAGCTACGCGCCGAGTTATCTGACTATATTTCTAAAACATTGCCCAAGCCAGATGCAATTGCATTTTGCTGTGTAGCAGGTGATGCTGCCATTGGAAATCTACGCAGTCTCTTTCCGCAATGGCAAGATCTTGAATGGAAGCAATTCACTGGTAGCAGTACTTATGAAGGTGTTAGGACGCTCTATCAAGACCCAAGTAAGCTGGGGGCTGATCGATGGGCTGCGCTGATTGGTGCAAGAGCGCTCTCAAATACCAACACGTTGGTAATGAATGCTGGGACAGCCACAACCATTGACTTGCTGGGCAGCAACGGCGTTCATTATGGCGGCTGGATCATGCCTGGCCTGGGTCTCATGCAAGAAAGTCTGCAACAAAATACAGCTCAGCTGCCATTAGCAGTGCGCGTCAGCAAGCCTGTAGCTGAAGCGGGCTTTGGCACAACAACGGATGAAGCAATTACTGGTGGTTGTGATGCAGCCCAAATAGGCGCAATACTGCGTGCCGCTCTTCTAGCCAAAGCAATGAATCATCCTGTCGAGCGAATTTGGCTTGATGGTGGTAATGCAAAAATTTTGGCAAATGAAATCAAGCAATTTCCAGAGCTGGCCGTACTACCTATTGAACCTATTGAAGGTTTGGTGCTGCGTGGACTTTGGGCTTGGCTCTTACAAAATCTTTAAGTGCTAGCCTGCATGAATTAGCGGGGCTTAGCTAGTGCGAATCCTACCCAATAGGGTTGTTGTAGAGCGCTCATATAAAAAAGGAATGGCAACCGCTTTACCACCCCAAGTTTTCACCAAGCGTGTTTCCTCAAGGGTATCGATTTCATAATCTCCACCCTTAACGTAGATGTCTGGATGAACTTTGGCAATCAGATTCACTGGAGTCTGCTCAGTAAATATGACCGCCAAATCTACACTCTCTAGTGCTGCCAATAGGGCTAAGCGATCAGCCTCGGTATTGATGGGCCTATCATCCCCCTTGCCCAACATCTTGACCGAAGAATCTGAGTTCACGCCAACCACTAAACTAGCGCCCAATGCTCGCGCTTGCGCTAAATAACTAGCATGTCCACGATGCAAAATATCGAAGACGCCATTCGTAAACACCAGAGGTCTTGGAAGTGCAGCAATACGAGCTTCCAGCTCTGCCGGGGCACAGACTTTAGACTCAAATGAAGGTAAAGGTAGAGAGCTCATAGCGTCATATTAATGGCATTGCGCTAGGCTCAACGATATTTGCCAGAATGTCTTAGACTTGGGCATCTCAGTCCCACTCAAGGTTCAAAATGATTCGCAATATACCGAGCTACTTACTAGCGCTACTTTTGCTACTGCCGGTAATGCCATTCGCCAATGCAGCTCCTCCAGCTGCAGCCGGCTGCAGCCCCCTCCTATCCCACACCTTCCCTAGATTGCAGGATGAGGCGCCTCAAAACCTCTGTCAATACCAAGGCAAGGTCATTCTGGTCGTTAATACAGCCAGTTTTTGTGGTTTCACTAGCCAATACGAAGGCCTGGAAAAGTTATATGCCAAGTACAAGGATCGTGGTTTAGTTGTATTAGGGTTTCCATCTAATGACTTTGGACAGCAAGAACCCGGCAGCAACAAAGATATTGCCGACTTCTGTAAAAATACCTATGACGTAAAGTTCCCGATGTTTGCCAAGAGCTCAGTTAGCGGCAGCAATCCCAATCCTTTATTTAAAATGTTAATTGCCAAAACCGGGACAACTCCCAAATGGAACTTTTACAAATACCTTATTGATCGCAACGGCAATGTAGTAGATGCATTTGGCAGCATGACTAAACCAACGAGTAGCAGTATTACTGGCGATATAGAGAAACTTCTTGGAGAGAAAATTTAGTGGGTAAGAAAAAAGTTGCCATTATTGGAGCCGGTATATCCGGCTTAGGTTGTGCCTATGCATTAAGACAGCACCCAGATTTAGAAATTACTATATTCGAAGGCGGGAACCATATTGGAGGTCACAGCAATACAGTTGATCTCACCCTAGAAACTACCGATGGAAAAGTGACTCATGGAGTCGATACTGGATTTTTAGTATTTAACCGTAAAACCTACCCTCGCCTAGTCCGTCTTTTTGAAGAAATTCAAGTTCCAATTGCACCCTCAGAAATGTCTTTTTCTGTATCGATCGATGCAGGTGAAAAAACAGGTTCCAGCAAAAAGATTGAGTGGGCCGGCAATGATCTCAATTCTTTCTTCGGCCAGAGATCTAATATATTCTCGCCATCATTTTGGAGAATGGCTTATGACATCTTGCGCTTCAATCGTCTCGCCACTCGACTGGCAGAGGAGCAAATTACTTCAAAGCTTGAATATTCAGAGCCCGATGAGAGAATCAAAGACTTTTTAGATCGCAATCGTTTCAGCTCTAGCTTTAGAGAAAATTATTTTCTACCAATGATCGGTGCCATTTGGTCATGCTCCGTTGAGCAAATGCTAGAGTTCCCAATTCAGACTATGGTTCGCTTTTGTCACAACCACGGCCTTTTACAAATTCAAAATCGACCACAGTGGCTTACAGTTAAGGGCGGCTCACGAGAATACGTAAGGCTGCTAGTGGCCAACTTGGAGAAGCATCAAGTCCAATTTGTGCGTGAACCGGTTTCTCGTGTGAATGCGAGTAAAGCCGAAAAATCTCCGGTTGAAGTAATTACCGCCTCAGGATCCCACCAGTTTGATGAAGTGGTAATGGCATGTCATAGTGATCAAACCCTAGATTTAGTTCATGGTATTGGCCAAGATGCCCGTAATATTTTGGCCTCAGTTCCATATCAAAAAAATCGTGCAATTTTGCATACTGATGTGAATTTTTTACCAACCACTGAACGCTGTTGGGCGGCCTGGAACTACACGGCAAAATCTGGCGCAACGCCGACCGCGCAACAACATGTTAGCGTCAATTATTTAATCAATCGCTTACAGCCTCTGCCTGAAGCATTCAAAAACACCCAGATTATTGTGAGCTTAAATCCACTGACTGATCCTAGTCCAGACTTGATACATGAAGAAATTCATTACTCACATCCAGTCTTTGATATGCGCGCAGTGCAGGCACAGAAAGAACTGCCTTTAATTCAGGGTAATTCTTCAATTTGGTATTGCGGTGCATGGACTGGCTTTGGTTTTCATGAAGATGGGCTGCGTTCGGGTGAATTGGTGGCGCTGGATCTTATGGAAAGCATCTTTCATCGCGCAAAATCAAGCTCCATTAAAGATGTTCAGTAAATGAATTTACCAACGATTAATTTCGGAGCGGTGAAGCATCGGCGTTTTCGTCCCGCTAAGAATGCGTTTGGCTATGGCGTTTTTACTTTATCCATCCCAATGCGTGCGCGCAAGGGTAATCCAAACTTACTGAGCAAGCATAGCCTCAGAGATAACCAGTTTGGAATGTTTTCATTCTTCGATCAAGATCATGGATTAGGAACTCAAGATAGCCTCTCCTGGATCGAGAAGATTCTTGCTGAAAATTATATTCAAAATGTTGATGGTGAAATTTGGCTACAGACATTCCCGCGAGTACTCGGCTACGTTTTTAATCCTGTCAGTTTTTGGATTTGTACCCAAGCCAATGGTCAAGTTCAAGCTGTATTAGCCGAAGTGAATAATACCTTTGGCGAACGTCATTGCTACTTACTCCATCATGACTCTGGTAAAGCCTTGCGGTCTGGAGAGACTCTGGTGAGCAAGAAGGTATTTCATGTTTCACCTTTCTGTGATGTACGCGGGGAGTACCATTTCCGTTTTTTATTCCCACAAGATAGTCTTTCAAAACGCAATCTTGTTTGTCGGATTGAGCTCCACGAAGATGGCGCCCCATTGATAAACACCAGCATTAGTGGCTTGTCTCAACCACTGAGTAAAAGTGCCCTGTACCTCGCTTTTCTGCGCTACCCCCTTATGAGTCTAGGAGTAATTGGTCGGATTCACTGGCAAGCATTGAAATTATGGTTAAAAGGTGTACCCTTTCATTCAAAGCCTAAACCTCCAGAACTAGAAATTACTCGATGAATCGCCCCGGTCAATCCTTGCTGTCTCGACTTACATTCTCCCGACCGGAGAAGCGAGAATCTAAACAGCAACAATATCGTGCAAGCACGCAAACCTTATTAGGGCTTTTGGCGAAATTGCGCGGCGGTCATTTAGTGCTCACACTCCCAAATAATGAAGTCAGAGAGTTTGGTAACCGTGTCGACCAACTGCATGCCGAAATTCAAGTGCTAGATTGGTCCGTATTTAAACAAGTGTTATCTCACGGTGATATTGGCTTTGCTGAAAGTTACATAAGAGGTGAATGGAATACGCCGGACCTCAAGGCAGTTCTGGAGCTGGCCATTCGGAATCGCACACTCCTCGAAAAAGCGATCTATGGGAGCTGGTTGGGCTCGCTGGCGTATCGCTTAAGACATTGGTTTAGAGATAACTCCAAATCCGGAAGTCGTAAAAATATTCACGCGCACTATGACCTAGGAAACGCCTTCTATGCCCTGTGGTTAGATCCCACCATGAGCTATTCAAGCGCCTGGTTCTCTGAGGGTGACAAGCAATCACTAATGGATGCGCAACGCGCCAAGATCCAACGTATTCTGAACTCAATCCATGCCAAATCAGGCGACCAACTCCTCGAGATTGGTTGTGGTTGGGGTGGCTTTATGGAGGAGGCTCTACGAAACGGCAATCAGGTTACTGGCCTGACTTTATCGACTGAGCAAAAAACCTTTGCGGACAGTAGACTTCAAAAGGTCGCAGCAGAGGCAAAAAATGAGCAGAAATTTGAGGTGCGTCTGCAAGACTATCGCGACTGCGCAAAACAATTTGATGGCATTGCCTCCATTGAAATGTTTGAAGCGGTTGGCGAGAACCATTGGGGTGAATACTTCCAAACAGTTGCGAAGCGACTCAAAGCGGGTGGCCGAGCCTGCATCCAAACTATTGTCATTGCAGAAGATCTGTTTGAGCGCTATCGTCACAGCACCGACTTTATTCAACAATACGTTTTCCCCGGAGGTATGCTGCCATCACCAAGTAAATTCAAGGCTGCTGCAGCTAATGCTGGTTTAGAGATTGAGGCAGAGTTTGCCTTTGGTGATGACTATGCCAAAACCTTATGCCTATGGCGCGATAGCTTTAATCAGAAGATTGAAGAGATTTATCGTCTTGGTTTTGATGAGGCCTTCATTCGGCTCTGGAATTTCTATCTCATGTATTGCGCTGCTGGATTTTCAGAAAAGAATATTGATGTCGTGCAATACACCCTTAAGCACTCAAATGTCATTCACTCAAACGACGCCTTACGCCCATGAAACAAAAAGGAATTGATTCATTTGTAAATCAACGGGTATGGATCATTGGTGCTTCCAGCGGAATTGGTGAAGCCTGTACACAAGCTTTTATCAAGGCTGGTGCAAAAGTCGCCCTTTCTAGTCGTCGCGCTGAGAAGCTTGATGCCATTGCTCAATCTGCACAGTCAGGGCAATTCTTAGTGCTGCCACTGGATGTCACCCAGCAAGATCAACTCAGCTCAGCCTATCAAAGCATTTCAGATAGCTGGGGAGGCTTAGATCTACTGCTATTCGTTTCGGGCGTATACACCCCCTTACGCGCTGATAATTTTGACTTTGGCATTGCGCATAAAACAATTGACGCCAATCTGCTTGGCCCAATGCGGGCAGTCAGCCTTGTTTTGCCGAATATGCTCAAAGAACATGCTGGTCATATTGCTATCGTAGGTAGCGTAGCTGGATACAGCGGATTACCAAAGGCGCTAGCCTATGGGCCGAGCAAAGCTGGAATTATTAATTTTTGTGAAACCCTGTATTACGACTTACTGCCTCAGGGTGTGAGCGTGCACATGATTTCACCAGGGTTTGTGGCAACAGAAGCGACAGCACAAAATGATTTTGAGATGCCCGCCCTCATCACTGCCGACGAAGCTGCAAAAGAAATTTTGGCAGGTATTCAGGCTGGTGAATTTGATATTCACTTTCCTAAGCGGTTTTCAGGGTTCTTAAAATTCCTCAGAATCCTGCCTTACCCACTTTACTTCTGGATCGTTCGACGCTTCGTCAAAATCTAAGACCCTAAATTACTTGTACTTATCCTTGCGGATTTTTTGTTCTAAGTAGTCCATCACCGCAATCGCCTTAGCTTTGGTTCCAGCGATCGATGGTGAAGTCACATAGCGACCCTGCATCACAATGGTTGGAACGCCATCGATGCGATAAGCATCTGCCATCTGTCTTGCGGCACGGGCTTTAGATACAACAGCAAATGAACGATAGGTGGCCAAGAAAGTATTGCGATCAATCCCTTGGGATGCAACCCAATCCGCAATCTCATTTTCTGTCATGAGGCGCTTATTCTCTTTGTGCATGGCATACATGACTTTGTCATTCATCGCTTCGCCCTTGCCCATGGCCTCTAAGGCATAGAACAGTTGGCTGTGCGGCATGAAGTCATCACGGAAAGCAACCGGCACTTTGCGGAATGTCACATCCTTTGGTTGACGCTTTAGCCACGCATTGAGCTCTGGCTCAAAGTCATAGCAATGTGGGCATCCGTACCAAAAAAACTCGATGACCTCGACCTTACCTTTAACTTCAACTGGCTGAGGTGTTGGCAGAATACGATAATCAAATCCCTCTTCAATCTTAGGGCTTTGCGCAGCAAGCAAGCCTGAAAAAGAAAATGCCAAGCCAACAATTGCAGCAGATAAAAAGGCTCTCTTAGACTTAGATAATGTCATCATGATTTGCTAGATTTAATAACGCTTGGTTTAATGCCCATGCCATTTAACTTATCTCGCACGGGGGTGCTTTCTTCAACACTGTTGTAGGGGCCTACACGAACACGCCACAGCGTATTGCCCTCACTCGTGATCTCACTTAATTGAGACTGAATACCCTGAATGGCCAAATTTGCTTTTTGAGCATCTGCGTCAGCACGTTTATTGAAGGCGCCTACTTGTAAGAAATAAATAGCATCGGATTTTGCTGTAGGGACTGGGGCTGCATCTACTGGCTTTTTGCCATTAACCAAATCAGCAATTGGGTCTAGCGCACTAGCGGCAGGCGCTGTCGACTTGCCATGCAGCGGTTTGTTCAGGTCTAGAGCCTCCGCTGGAGCAGCGGCTTCACCTTCGGTGGGTGTTGGTCCTGGTTTAATTGTTAACGGGAGATTGGGTGCTCTGACTCCAGGACGCTCTTGAGGTGTGTTTTTAGAAAGATAGAAAGCAATCACAAAAGCAACGCCTAGACCAACACCAAGCCCTAAGATAAAGCCAAGAATAGTACCGCCATACTCTGGACTCGAAGACTGTGTCTTTGAATCCAAGCTGTCGTATTGATTGTTATTTTTCATCGTGTCCCCATCCTTCTTTTTACTGCTTAAGCGCTGACAAGTAAAACAACTTACATCTTAGCGGGTGCTGAAACACCTAATACCTTTAATCCATTTTCAAGCACTTGGCGTGTTGCTGAGAGTAATGCTAAACGAGCCAATTTCAATGCAGGGTCATCTACTAAAACACGATCTGCATTATAGAAAGTATGGAAGTCTCCGGCTAAATCACGCAAGTAGAAAGCTAAAGCATGTGGGGCTAAGTCTGCTGCTGCATCTGTAAGCATTTCTGGATACTCAGCTAAACGACGCAATAGATGATCAGATGCCTTGCTTTGCAATAAGGAAAGATCTGCATCCTTCAGATCGGAAACTTGTCCGCCCCATTGAGTCAAGATTGAGCAAATACGAGCATGGGCATATTGCACGTAGAACACGGGGTTCTCATCATTCTGCTGTAAGGCTAAATCAATATCAAATACAAATTCGGTATCGGCTTTACGAGAGATCAGGAAGAAACGCACAGCATCGCGTCCGCGCTGAAGCGCTAACTCGCGCTCATCAGCAGTCATCTCTGACGTAATACCACCAGACCACTCAACCAAATCACGCACAGTCACATAAGAGCCTGCACGTTTAGAAATTTTGACTTCTTCGCCATGACGCATCACCGTCACCATCTTGTGCAATACATAGTCAGGATAGGTTTTTGGAATATCCCAACCGCGCTTCTGTGCTACGCCTTGCAAGCCTGAGCGTACACGGGCGATCGTGCCATGGTGATCACTGCCTTGGACGTTGATTACCTTTTGAAAGCCGCGATTCCATTTGCTGGTGTGATAGGCAACATCAGGAACAAAATAGGTGAAGCTGCCATCAGACTTACGCATGACACGATCTTTATCGTCACCATCATCCGTTGTCTTCAGCCAAAGCGCACCTTCAGATTCATAAGTTTTGCCAATGCTTTGTAACTCCTCAACAATTTTGGCAACACTACCATCGGTGTACAAAGAAGACTCTAAGTAGTAGCAATCAAACTTCACGCCAAATGTTTTTAAATCGATGTCTTGTTCATTACGTAAATACGCAACGGCAAATTGACGAATGGCTTCAAGATCATCCTGATATTCAGGAGAAGCCTTGAACGTAGTCGCAATCTCAGCAATATACTCGCCGTTATAAGCGCTCTCTGGCCAAGTGGCATCACCTGGTTTGAGGCCATTTAATCGAGCCTGTACTGAGAGCGCTAAGTTTGCAATCTGCACCCCAGCATCGTTGTAATAAAACTCGCGGTGAACCTTGATGCCCTGAGTCGCCAATAAGTTTGCCAAGGCATCGCCAAGTGCTGCTTGACGACCATGACCAACATGCAGTGGGCCAGTGGGATTAGCGGAAACAAACTCAATCATGGCACTGGAGACCGGGGCTGCTTCTGCAGCTAGCTGACCAAACTGGGCTCCCGCATTGAGAACCTCTTGAACCACTGCGGTTTTGGCGGTATTACTTAGACGAAAATTAATAAATCCAGGGCCCGCGATTTCGCATGAAGCAATGAGGTCGCCATAGCCAGGCTGTTGCTCCAGACGCTCAACCAGCGCCTGCGCTAATTCTCTAGGATTTAGCTTCCAAGCCTTAGAAAGTTGGAGGGCAATATTGCAAGCAACATCACCATGGTCTACCGCTTTAGGGCGCTCCAAGCGAGGTGCAGACGTCTCACCCAAACCACGCTCCTGAGCCAGACCCTGAAGGGCTGCGCTCAACATTGCAATTAAACGATTTTTATTAGTTAACAACATAGATAAGTGAGTTTATCAGGTGGTAAGCTATCGAAATGATCTATCAATTTCGCTCCAAGGCGGGTCCTGACGTCATCATGCTGGCTGATTTGACCCAGCGAATTTTCGATATTCTGGGTCGGCCATTAGAGCCCAGAGGGATTTTGACGGTTGAGCAACTACCAGCCCTCATCATCGCCCTAGAAACCGCCATTCTGAAAGACTTGGAAGATCGAGCTAAGAGCAATACAGCAGATCAAGAAAATACTGAAAAACCAAAGCTTGCCGATAGACTGGGGCAGCGTGCCTACCCCTTCTTAGAGCTTATGAAGCAGGCCAGAGCCAAAGATGAACCCGTGATGTGGGGCGTTTAAAGCCACTGCCCCAATCAGATAGACCCAGATTAGTCGATTGAACTCGCCAGCTGACGGCGGATATCTTCAACGGACTCATTACGGCGCTTAGCAAGATCCTCAATCTGGTCCGTTGATAACTTACCCACATTGAAGTAACGGGCATCCGGATGAGCCAAATAAAACCCGCTCACACTGGAAGCAGGGTTCATGGCCATCGATTCGGTTAAAGTCATGCCAATATCTTCAGAGCCAATAACGCGCAATAAATCTTTTTTCACTTCATGTGCAGGGCAAGCTGGGTAACCTGGCGCTGGACGGATGCCGCGGTATTCCTCATTGATCATTTGATCATTCGTCAAGATCTCATCAGTTGCGTAACCCCACAGATCAGTACGAACGCGGTGATGCATTAACTCTGCAAATGCCTCTGCCAGACGATCAGCTAAGGATTGCAACATGATTGCACTGTAGTCATCATGCTTTGCATGAAACTCAGCGACTTTTTTCTCAACACCATGACCTGTCGTCACAGCAAAGCAGCCGAGATAATCAGCAACCTTAGAATCTTTTGGCGCCACATAATCTGCCAAACAACGATTCGGTCGACGAACGCCATCCACTATAGGACGCTCAGACTGCTGACGTAAGTTGTGCCAAACAAATACTGGATGTTCACGAGATTCATCGCTATATAAAACGATGTCATCGCCTATGGTATTTGCTGGATAGAAGGCCACTATAGCGTCGGCTTGTAACCACTGACCTTTGATCAACTTATCCAATAGCGCTTGGCCATCTTCAAATACCTTGCGCGCCTCTACACCAACGATCTCATCATCCAAGATTGCTGGGAACTTACCAGCCAAGTCCCAAGTCTGGAAGAATGGTGTCCAATCAATGTATTTAGCAATATCGTTTAAAGAGAAATTCTTGAAAACACGGCGCCCAATAAACTTAGGCTTCTCAGGCACATAACTAGACCAATCAATCAGCTCGCGATTCTTGCGGGCAGCTTCTAATGAAATTGTTGGGGACGCTTTTTTATTGGCATGCTGCTCACGAATGCGCACATAGTCATCGCGCAGATCTTGAATAAACTTTTTAGCACTTTCATCTGATAACAAACTGGATGCTACCGATACAGAGCGAGAAGCATCAGGTACATAGACTACGGGGCCATCGTAATGCGGTGCAATCTTCACTGCAGTATGCACACGAGAGGTGGTAGCGCCACCAATCATTAATGGAATTTGACGCTCACGGAAATAGTCATCACGCTGCATCTCTTGGGCAACGTAGGTCATTTCTTCCAAGGATGGCGTAATCAATCCAGATAGGCCAACAATATCTGCTTTTTCTTCTTTAGCGCGCTTCAGAATTTCTGCACAAGGTACCATCACACCCATATTGGCAACTTCAAAGTTATTACATTGCAGCACTACCGTCACAATGTTTTTGCCAATATCGTGCACGTCACCTTTAACAGTGGCCATCACAATTTTGCCTTTAGCTTTAGCTTCACCGCCAGCTGCAATATGTAAGCGCTTCTCTTCTTCAATGTAAGGAATCAGAATCGCTACCGCTTGCTTCATCACACGCGCACTCTTAACCACTTGAGGCAAGAACATCTTACCGGCGCCAAACAAATCGCCAACGACATTCATTCCATCCATCAGTGGGCCTTCAATGACCTCAATTGGACGACCGCCCGCACCCATAATTTGTGCACGTAGCTCTTCGGTATCTTCCTCAATAAAGGTAGTAATGCCATGTACTAAAGCATGGGTTAAACGTTCACGCACAGGAGCTTCACGCCACACCAAATTTTCAACTTGCTTTGAGCCACCGCCCTTAAATTGGTCGGCAATATCCAATAAGCGCTCAGTTGGTGTTTTGCCATCTTTTTCTTTAAAGCGGTTGAGCACAACATCTTCAACACGCTCACGCAATTCCGGATCTAAGTCTGCGTAGACACCAAGCTGGCCAGCATTAACAATGCCCATATCCATACCTGCCTGAATCGCGTGATACAGGAATACCGTATGAATGGCTTCACGCACGCGATCATTACCGCGGAAAGAGAAGCTGACATTAGAGACGCCGCCACTCACTTTCGCGCCTGGCAGATTTTCTTTAATCCAGCGGGTCGCATTAATGAAATCTACTGCATAGTTATCATGCTCTTCAATACCAGTAGCAATAGCAAAGATATTCGGATCAAAAATAATGTCTTCTGCAGGAAAACCAATCTCGTTAACCAGAATTTGATAACAGCGCTGGCAGATTTCCGTCTTGCGCTTAAAAGTATCTGCTTGACCCACTTCGTCAAAGGCCATCACTACAGAAGCAGCACCATAACGACGGATCAAGCGCGCTTGTTTTCTGAAGGGCTCTTCACCCTCTTTAAGAGAGATCGAGTTAACAATCGACTTACCTTGAATACATTTCAGACCCGCCTCAATCACACTCCATTTTGAAGAGTCGATCATGATAGGCACACGGGCAATGTCTGGTTCTGAAGCAATTAAATTTAGGAAGCGCGTCATCGCCGCTTCAGAATCCAACATCGCTTCGTCCATATTGATGTCAATGACTTGAGCGCCATTCTCAACTTGCTGTCTTGCAACTACCAAGGCTTCATCAAATTGATTATTCAAAATCATGCGCGCAAAAGCTTTGGAACCCGTAACGTTAGTACGCTCACCAATATTCACAAAACCCACTTCAGGTGTGACATTAAAAGGTTCTAAGCCCGAGAGCTTCATTGGCGGCATTGTTTTTGCAGTCTTACTCATGCTGATGCCTCCGCGCTCTCGCGATAGAATGCACGCGGCTTACGCTTGGCAACCGCATTAGCAATCGCACGAATATGGTCTGGCGTCGTTCCACAGCAGCCACCTACGAGATTGACTAAGCCATCTTTTGCAAAGCCATCGACAAGGCTGGATGTAATTTCTGGGGTCTCATCAAAGCCAGTGTCACTCATTGGGTTAGGTAAGCCTGCATTGGGATAACAAGATACAGCGGCATCGCAAATGCGCGCAAGCTCAGCAATGTAGGGGCGCATTAGTGCAGCACCTAAGGCGCAGTTCAAGCCAAAAGTTAATGGCTTAATGTGGCGCAAGCTGTTCCAAAAGGCTTCCACCGTTTGACCCGACAAGATACGACCAGAAGCGTCGGTGACTGTTCCCGAAATCATCACCGGCAAACGCTCACCGGTTTCCTCAAAGAATTCATCTAAGGCGAACAATGCAGCTTTGGCATTGAGCGTATCGAAAATAGTTTCCACTAAAAATAAATCGACGCCACCTTCAAAGAGGCCTTCAATCTGCTCACGATAAGAAGCTCGTAATGCATCAAATGTCACATTGCGTGCACCCGGATCATTTACATCCGGAGAAATACTGGCTGTCTTTGGAGTAGGTCCAATTGCGCCTGCTGCAAAACGTGGTTTGTCTGGCGTAGAGTATTTTTCACAAGCAGCGCGCGCTAGTTGAGCAGAGACGATGTTCATCTCCCGTGCCAAGCCCGCCATTTTGTAATCTTCTTGCGCAACAGAAGTGGCGCCAAAAGTATTGGTCTCAATAATGTCTGCACCCGCATCCAAATACTGCTCATGAATCCTGCTAATGATTTGAGGCTGAGTGAGAACGAGGAGTTCGTTATTTCCCTTAATGTCACCAGGGTGGGCCTCAAAACGCTTGCTGGCAGGTAATCCACGGTAATCCGCCTCATTGAGCTTGTATTGCTGAATCATGGTGCCCATTGCGCCATCCAAAATCAGAATGCGCTGCTTCAGTAGCTCAGGTAGTACCTGACCACGGGTGTAAGGCTGGGATAAACCATTAGATTGCATTGCTTAACCGGGATTAATCTCTAGAATCTCTTATTGTATTGGCATTAAGCCACTTTTATCTGACCCGGAGCTCGCCCTATGTTTGGAACTATCCCTGAATTCAATCAAAGTCTTGAAATGATGAAAACCATGTGGGGCCAAGGGGCAGGTGGATCGACGCCAGGGCAATTCCCCTTCACTACAGACGCCTCGAAAGCTGCCGGGGGTTTCGGCTCAGCATTCCCAGGACTGGATACCGATGAGCTAGAAAAGCGCATCAAGGACCTCAAAAGCGTTGAAAACTGGCTTAACCTCAACCTCAATATCCTGAAGTCCACCATTCAAGGTCTTGAAGTGCAACATGCCACCATGATGGCCCTCAAATCCTTTGGGGATGCCGTTTCAGCAACTGCTGCTGCCGCTACTGGCGGATCTACTGAAGAGTCCGGAACAAAGGCTTCTAAACCACGCAAAACCGCAACACGCCGTCATCGCAAAGCTGGCGACTCAACTTTCCTCGACGAAGTAGGTAATTCAGATGAGCAATAGCCTCACCCATAGCAAATGTCATTTGGTGAATATCTAATTCACGCCTAAATAAAACCGGCACTATCTCACGAGCAGTTGCCGGTTTTTTACAGGCTCCAAGTGTTTCTGCCAAGCGCTCATCGTGATGCGCTTTTAACTGATCAATCCGTGGTTTCATTCCTGTAAATGGCTTGCCATGCGATGGCAGTACGAGAGTGTCATCGGGTAGCGGTAGATATCGATCCAGAGAACTCAGATATAAACCTAAAGGATCTGCATCGGGCTCTGCATCGTAGACGCTGACATTCGTAGAAATGCGCGGCAACAACATATCTCCAGAAATTAATATGCCAAGATCTTTACAAAATAGCGAGGCATGCTCGGGCGCATGACCAAATCCCATAATTACTTGCCACTCATGTCCACCAATCAAAATCATTTCGCCATCGATGATGCGACGATATTGTCTGGGTACACCGGGAACCATATTGCTGTAGTAATTAGAGCGCGCTCGGATTTTTTCTAAATCTTCTGCTGCAACTAGTCCATGCTTCTGAAAATGGTCTGCAGAACCGCCACCGCCAGCACGTGCACCAACTGCAGCACCGCCCTCTTTGTGACTCAGCCATTGCGCAGTTAAATAATCCGTCATTGAAATCCACAGGGGTGCATTCCATTTTTCACAAAGCCATTGAGAGAGTCCCACGTGATCTGGATGCATGTGAGTCACGATCACCCTGAGCACCGGCAAGTCCTCTAGCTGAGTAGCAAAGATCTGATCCCAAGCTGCTTTTGTCTCATCATTCGCAATACCGCAATCCACGATGGTCCAGCCCTGAACGCCTTCAAACTCATCACGTAGCAGCCACAGATTGATGTGGTCTAAAGCAAACGGCAGGCGCATCCGCAACCAACGCACGCCAGGCGCGACTTCCATTGAGCTACCGACTTCCGGTAAAGCATCGGCTAAGGGATAATGAATAGAACTAAGATCGTTGGCTTGGTTTTTGGTATTCATCTATTTCTATTCTAGGTTTACTTTGACAACAGTTCCATCACCTTGCATCAACTGGTGCGACATCAACCCTGAAAATGGTTTTTGTCGTGGCTGCTATCGTACGCTATCGGAGATTGCTGACTGGTCTGAACTTTCTAACTCTGACAAGCTTGAGGTGTGGGCAAAACTGGAAACACGCAAACCTCAAGCACCACAGTAAGCATTGCTTATTGATTGACATCCACAATTAAGCGGCCGCGCACATTACCCGCCATCAGCTCTGCCGCATATTTAATGGAATCTTCTAAAGTAATTTCGTGAGAAATCTCCTCTAAAGTTTTGAGATCAACTAACTTACTCAATTGTTCATAAGCGGCAATACGTTTTGCTTTTGGCACTGTCACGCTATTGATGCCATATAAAGTTACACCACGCAAAATGAATGGCGCAACTGTCGATGGAAAATCCATTCCCTGGGCTAAGCCACAAGCAGCAACTGCGCCATCACTCTTAGTTTGCGCGCAGGCATTTGCCAAAGTATGACTGCCAACGCTATCGACTACTGCCGCCCAACGCTCTTTAGCTAAAGGCTTGCCGGGAGCCGAAAGTGCAGCACGATCAATCACCTCGCTTGCGCCCAATTTCTTCAAATAATCAGCTTCAGACATGCGTCCGGTGCTAGCAACAACCGTAAATCCCAATTTGCTCAGAAGAGTAATAGCAAAGCTACCCACTCCACCCGCAGCCCCAGTTACCAATACCTCGCCATCGCTTGGCTTCAAGCCATGCTTTTGCAAAGCCATCACGCACAGCATTGCTGTGTAGCCAGCAGTGCCAATTGCTAAGGCTTGCTTAGCGGTAAATCCCTTTGGCAAGGGAATGAGCCATTCTGACTTCACGCGCGCTTGTTGCGCTAGTCCGCCCCAATGACCTTCACCAACGCCCCAACCATTCAGTAGCACCATATCGCCAACCTTAAATTCTGGGCTAGCACTCTCCAAGACCTCCCCCGCAAAATCAATTCCAGGAACCATAGGAAAGCTGCGCACCACTGGACCCTTGCCAGTAATTGCTAAACCATCTTTGTAATTCAGTGTGGAATAGTGCACCTTGACCCTGACATCGCCTTCGGGCAGGCTAGTCTCATCGACCTGAGAAAGCTCAGCTCGATAACCTTGATCATCTTTATTTACCAAAATAGCCTTAAACATGTCTCTTCCTTTTAAATGCGCTGCATTCTCCACAGCAAATACGTAATGGGTTTATCCTAACGAGCATTGCTGATTATGGAGGTTTCCATGAAAAAAATTCTACTATTAACTACGATTTCTGGCTTAGCGCTAGTCGGATGCTCCTCAAGCCAAATTAATATGTCTATGGGCAATATGCGCCTCATCACCTCCAGCGCAGCACCGCAAGACGTCATGAATTTTGCCAATGCAGCCTGTAAGAATGATTTTTATCAGGGCGCCAGCTTCCTTTCAAAGGCAGGCAAGGAATATCGCTTTAAATGCGTTAAAGCAGAAGAAAATGAAATCCTGACCCCGATTCCAGGCACAACGCTTTCCGCCGATACCTCTGCGCAAACTGCATCAAAGTAAACAAACAACTCAATAAGTAAAGCAAGATGACCCCATTTACCTCCCAAGAACTCCGCAAAGGCTTTTCCTCCTTTGCCACTGGGGTCACAGTCATTACCTGCTTAGATGCGGGCCAGAATGCTCACGGCATTACCATCAGCTCCTTCAATACTGTTTCACTGGAGCCGCCACTCATTTTGTGGAGCCTTAAAAAGCATTCACGCTTAATGCCTAATTTTGAAGTTGGTCACAAACAGTTAATTCATGTCTTGGAGCGCTCACAAGAAGCAATGGCAATGCATTTCGCTACGGTCAAAGAAAATCAGTTTGTCAGCGTTCCGCACAAAATTGCAGCAAGTGGCCTCACGCAAATTGAGGGATGCTGCGCTTACTTTGAATGTGAAACTGTGTCAGTTCATACTGGTGGCGATCACAATATCATCGTTGCTAAAGTACTCAACCTAAAGCACACCCCAGAAAGTCACCCGCTCATATTTGCACACAGCAAATTTATGGGCTTAGATTCATCACTTTAAAAATACCAAAATAGGAATTCTCATGATGCGATTATGGGGAAGAACAAGTTCTATCAATGTGCAAAAGGTCTTGTGGTGCCTTGCAGAGCTGGGACTTCAGGAAGGTAAAGATTTTGAGCGTATTGATGCTGGCCTTCATTTTGGAATAAATCGTACCCCTGAATTCCTAGCGCTTAACCCAAATGGCCTTGTACCTACGCTACAAGATGGCGATCTTGTACTCTGGGAATCTAATACTATTTTGCGATATCTGGTTCGTCAGTACGATAAGTTGATGCGCTTTCCTGTTGATACTACAAGTCAGTACCAGTCTGAGAAGTGGATGGATTGGCAACTAGGCACTATGTGGCCACCATTACGCGTTGCATTCCTAGGACTTACTCGCATTCCAGAAGCAGATCGTGACTATGCGTTAATTAAGAGTTCATATCAAGAGGCTGATGCATTGCTAGGATTACTTGATCAGACCTTAGAAAAACATGTTTACTGCTCTGGCGAGCAATTCAGTGTCGGAGATATTCCCTTAGCGCTGTGTGTAAGTCGATGGCTCCTTTTAGAACAAACCTTCCCCGATAAAACAGGGCCTCGATCGCAATTAAGCAATATTGATAGGTGGATGAGGCAGATTGAATTAGAGACTAAATACAAAGTCGTGGCACAAAAAGAGCTTAATATTGTGAAGTAAACCAGAGAAACTTAGATTCTCTGAATCTACAAGCACAAGTAAAAAGGGTGAACCAAGTTCACCCTTTTTGTTTAATCATTTGCAGAATACATTACTGTTGCTTAAATTTCTTCTGATGGTGATCGGTGCCGATAAACAAGTACATGGCCGGCACTACAAAAAGTGTAAACAAGGTGCCAATTGATAAACCAGTAAAGATCACAATCCCCATCGATTGACGACCAGCCGCACCTGCACCAGAGGCAATCACGAGAGGCACCACGCCCAGCACCATCGCTGCAGTTGTCATCAAAATCGGACGCAAACGGACGCTACTAGCTTCTACGATGGCATCTAATTTACTGCGGCCAGCTTCTTGCAACTCATTGGCAAATTCCACAATCAAAATTCCGTGCTTACTAATTAAACCCATTAAGGTCACAAGACCAACTTGGGTATAGACATTCAAAGTGGTGAAGCCCAAATTAATAAAGATCAATGCGCCAAATAAAGCGAGTGGTACTGAAACCAAAATGACGATTGGGTCGCGGAAACTTTCAAACTGTGCAGCTAAGACTAAGAACACGATCAAGATCGCAAAGAACATGGTCACTAAGAAACCACCTGACTCTGCCATGAACTGGCGAGATGGCCCAGCGTAATCCATGGTGTAACCATTAGGCGCCACCTCTTTTAAAGTTTGACGCATGAACTCGAGCAAATCCGCCTGAGAAATAAATGGTGTACTCACACCAGAGATGGTTGCCGAATTTAACTGCTGAAAGTGATTAATCGATTGCGGCACCACTTTTTGCTTAATCGTCGCAATTGTCCGCGCCTGAATCATCTGTCCACTAGGGGTGCGTATGTAGTAATCCAAGATCTGATCTGGATTTAAACGATCTACTTGTTTCACTTGTGGAATCACTCGATAAGAGCGGCCCGCAACAGAGAAGTAATTCACATAACCACCACCTAAAGCAGCAGATAGAGCACTACCCACTTGCTGCTGCGTCATACCCAGTGCAGCTACTTTTTCTCGATCGATTTCTAATACATCTTGCGGCTTGTCAATCTTCAAGTCGGAGTCCACGAAGAAGAAGTTACCACTGCGGCGTGCTTTATCCAAGACTGCCTGAGATACTTCGTTGAGCTGCTCGTAAGACTCAGTGGTGTTAATGACTACCTGAACCGGCAAGCCCTGCGCTCCAGGCAAAGCTGGAAACTGGAAGGCTGCTACGCGAGCACCGGCGATCGTATTCCACTTACTCTGCATATCTTCTTGGAACTTCGTAGCATTACGACTGCGCTGATCCCAATCTTTGAGCAATACACCACCAAAACTACTGGTTGGACTGGTGATCTGGAACATCTGTTCGTATTCAGGCTCTGCTGCTGATATTTGATAAATCTGATCAGCGTAAGTCTGCATCTGATTAACTGTACTGTTCGGTGGACCTGAAGCCTGCATCAACACGATACCCTGGTCTTCTGTTGGCGCTAATTCAGCGCGGGCAGTGGCGTACAGATAAGCTACCCCGCCTAATAAAATCACACCCATCACAATAATGACCTGCCATGTACTCAAGAGATCGCGCAAAGTAGTTTGATAACTATGGTGTACTTTTTCAAAAATACGATCAATCTTTTGTACAAAAGAAGAAGCCTCTTGTTCTTCGGTAAAGATACGAGAGCACATCATTGGCGAAAGCGTTAACGCAATCAAGCCCGATACCGCGACCGCACTAGCCAAAGTAAAAGCAAACTCGGTAAACAACGCGCCCGTTAAACCACCTTGAAAGCCAATCGGAATATATACCGCGATCAACACAATGGTCATCGCCAAAATAGGGCCACCCAACTCGCGCGCCGCAATTAAAGAGGCTTCTAAAGGCGACTTGCCTTCCTTCATATGGCGATCAACGTTCTCAACCACAATAATGGCATCGTCAACTACTAAACCAATCGCCAAAACTAATGCAAGCAGTGTCAGCAAATTAATCGAGTAACCCAAAATCTGCATTAAGAAGAATGTGCCAATTAAAGAGAGTGGCATCGCAATCACAGGTACGGCAACCGCGCGTGCACTTCCTAAGAAGAGATAGATCACCACCGTCACAATCAATAGCGCCTCTAGGAGAGTTGCGACCACCTCATCGATCGAAGTCGTTATGAACTTGGTCGAGTCATAAACCACCTTGCCTGACATACCAGTGGGTAACTGCTTCTGAATATCTGGAACGGCTGCACGAACACGCTCAGCAACATCAAGCAAGTTCGCTTGGGGCGCTACCTTAATGGCAATAAATACTGATTTCTTGCCGCTAAAGGCAACATTGGTGTTGTAGTCTTCGGAGCCCATGCTCACTGTGGCTACTTGATCCAAATACACAATATTAATGCCATCTTTTTTGACAAC
Organism: Polynucleobacter sp. AP-Ainpum-60-G11; assembly: GCF_018688375.1. Classification (NCBI taxonomy): domain Bacteria; kingdom Pseudomonadati; phylum Pseudomonadota; class Betaproteobacteria; order Burkholderiales; family Burkholderiaceae; genus Polynucleobacter; species Polynucleobacter sp. AP-Ainpum-60-G11. The sequence continues at coordinate 1,822,369 of NZ_CP061318.1, forward strand.
CAATTTGCGGAACTCATCAAGGGTATGCAGATCTGTACCGGCCACCAAGTCCACGGCAACCATGTCACCTTTGGTGCTACCTACTGCTGATAAGTAATTATTTGCGGCCATGGCGCTATAAACATCATCCGCGCCCACACCAAGACCAGCCATCTTCTCGCGATCGAGCCAAGCGCGTAGAGCAAATTTTCTACCACCAGTGATTTCAGCGTTTTGAACTCCATCTACAGCATCTAGTTTTGGCTTTACTACCCGCAACAAGTAATCGGTAATGGCGTTGTTCGGAATGTCATCGCTATAAAAGCCCATATACATCGCCGCAGTGGACTGTCCAATCTGTACATTCAGTACGGGCTGCTGAGCTTGTGGTGGGAGTTGATTCTTGACCGAGCTTATTTGCGTCTGGATTTGCGTCAATGCCGCATTGGAGTCATAGTTCAGCTTCAGGGTGGCAGTAATTGTCGAGAGACCACTTACGCTCATTGATGACAAATAGTCAATCCCTTGAGACTGAGCAATTGCCGTTTCTAATGGCTGCGTAATAAATCCGGCAATCGTTTCTGGATCAGCACCATAGTAAGCAGTCGTAATCGTCACAAGCGCATTTTGCGTTTGTGGATACTGATTGACAGGCAAGGAACCAACAGCCTTCAAACCAAATACCAAGACCAGTGCGCTCACCACCAGTGAGAGCACTGGTCTACGAATAAATATGTCAGTCCAGTTCATCTAGGACTTATTCCTGTGGCTTTGGATTTGAGGAATTCGAAGGCAACACTTTGTTATTCACAATCAGCGGAGTTCCATTCTTCAGCTTGAGCTGGCCACTAGTAACCACCGTGACACCCTCGTCTATCCCCTTGAGAATTGCCACCTGATCACCACGCGTTGGTCCTGTTGTCACAAAGACTTGCTGAGCCTCAAGAGCAGGCTTACCCTGCTTATCTTTTTTACCAGTTGGCTTAGCAATAAAGACTGTTGAGCCATACGGGTTATAGGTCACAGCAGTTTGTGGCAGAGTGAGCATCTTCATCTCACTACCCAACTTAATATTCACATTGGCAAACATGCCCGGCAAAATCTTCTTATCCGGATTAGCCAACTGAGCTTCAACCTGAATATTGCGGGTATTTGTATCCACCTTAGGACTAACAGCAGTAACCTTACCTGTAAAGCTCGCATCTTTGAAAGCGTCCGTGGTCACCACAATTTCTTGCCCAACCTGAATCTGCTCAGCATTACTTTGCGGAAGATTGAAATCTACAAAAATAGGATCTAGGGTTTGCAGGGTGAGCAACTTATCACCAGGATTAACAAACTGGCCAGGGTTGATCATCACGATACCGACACGACCACTAAAGGGAGCCTTTAAATTCTTCTTAGCGACTAAGGCTGTTTGTTGCTCTACCTGAGCCTGCTTGGAAGCAGCATCAGCTTTACTGGTATCAAAGACATTCTTACTAATAGCCTGAATTTCTAACTGCTGCCTATCGCGCTCATTAATCACCTTAGCTAAGTCCGCCATGGCTTGCAATGATTTCAGCTGAGCTACATCAGATGCGTCGTTTAACTTAATCAGCAACTCGCCCTCTTTCACATCCATACCGGACTTGATGGGCACAGTTAGAACTAGTCCACCAATTTCAGTGCTGAGCTCTACACCTCTAAATGCCCGCACATTACCAACGCTAGATAACTTGGGCTGCCATGCTGTTGTTTCCACTACCATCGTAGAAACTGTTGCAGGCGGCAATCCCATACCTGCAATGAAATGTTTGATCATGAATGTTTTGAGTTGATTAAACCCAAAGATCAAACCGAGCAATAAAAATACACCGCATAACATGATGGTCATGCGTCGACCCAATGGGGTCATAGACTGTAGCTTGGCATTAGCCTTGCTTCGCAAGAATCGTTCACGCAAACGAAGCCATACACCTTTTGCTTTTTCCCACAAGGCAATAAGTCTCTCGCGAAGCTTCCACTCAACTACCTTCGCATGCATCCAAGCCCACAAGGCAAGGGCTGCTGCAGTCGCTTTGGTTTTAATTGTTTCCAGAAGTTTCATTTTGATCTTTGTTCGCTATGGCTTTTGGTTGAAAGGCTGGACCGGTGCGATTCCACCAGCCGCCGCCTAGTGCTGCAAATAATGCTGCTGTGTCTGAGAATCGGGTTGCTTGTGCAGAAACTGATTTGACTTTAGCAATTTGATATTGATTTTGATAATAGAGAACGGCCAAGTAACTTGCAGTACCCAGCTTGTATTGCTGCTGTACTAACTCTAAAGTTTCATAAGCGTAGCGCTCAGCATCAGATGCAGATTTCAATGCTTGAGCGCCAGTCTCTAAGGCGCGCAAAGAATCAGCCACCTCTTGAAATGCCTTGAGTACGGTCGCTTGATATTGGAAAACGGCTTGCTCGTAATTGGCTATAGCACCGCGGCGTTGAGCCAATAACTGACCACCTTGAAAGAGTGGCTGAAAGATACCCCCAGCCACTGACCATAAAGCGGCATTAGGTCCAAACAGTGCGCTACTAGTGAGGGCCGCAGAACCAACGGCGCCCGTAATATTAAATTGTGGCAATAGGTTGGCAGTAGCTACGCCCACCAATGCATTAGTTGCCTTGAGCTGCGCCTCTGCAGCACGCACATCTGGACGCTGGCGTACTAGGCTAGATGGCACAGACAGCGGTAACTTTTCTGGCAAATGGAGGGACTTCAAATCGAATTTAGTAATGTTGGCATTACTAGGTAGCTCGCCAACCAAGACCGCCAACTGATTACGAGCAAAAGATAGATTGCGCTCATAAGTAAATAAATCGACTTGTGAGTTAGACACCAAAGTTCTTTGTGAAGTCACGTCCACTTTAGAGACGGTTCCGATGGCTAATTGCTTTTCGGTCACCTCAGCTAGATTGGTTTGTGCCTTCAGAATTTCTTCTGTTGCCTGCATCTGCGCACGCAAAGCAGCCTCACGGACTGCACTAGTCACAATATTCGCTGTTAAGGAAAGGTATGCTCCTTCCAACTGAAACTGCGCAATCTCTGCCTGCGCTCTCGCACCTTCAACTGCGCGACGGGCACCACCAAAAACATCAAGCTTGTAGGTGACGTTTACAGAAGCGTTGTACAGGTTGTAGGTATCAGAGCCATAAGGCAAGCCATAAATAGAAGAAGGTTGTAACTGGCGAGTCGCGCCGCCATTTAAACCAATTGCAGGGAAGTACTGCCCACCAATTTGTACGCTGACATTTTCTTGGCTCGCACGCAGAGCAGCATCAGCTGCACCTAAATTGGGGTTTTGCTGCAACGCTCTTTTGATCAATACATCAAGTTCTGGAGATTTAAATAACTCCCACCACTGAGCCTCAATATCAGCGCCTTCAATAAACTCTTGATCGGTTCCACCCGGCACTCCAGGTGCAGTAGCTAATTTCTTAGAGAGCGTTGACTCGGTATATGAAGAGGTATTGGGCGCATCTGGCTGCTTAAAGTCTGGTCCTACCGCGCATGCAGAGAGAAGCCCCGCAGATAACAAGGGAAGGTAACGCAAAATAAAGAACTCTTTTGAACCAAACATGTACTGTGACAAATATCCTCTTCTACAGCAGATATTTGAACACACTTTTCTAATCCAGTCTGTGTAACACCTTGATTTGAATAATAAATTTTGTACACAACTAAAAATAGAAGTCAAACGGAATTTTTCCAATTCATGCAGATTCTGAATGGGTAATTTTTCCAAAGCTGCCACTATTGAAATCTTGCATTGCCTGAGCAATCTCTTCCTTGGTGTTCATGACAAATGGGCCATATCCAACAATAGATTCATTAATGGGTTCGCCACTCAGCAATAAGGCAATTGAGTCCTCCAGCACATTCACTTGAATATCTCGACCTTGATTGCCAAACATCAACATCTGCGCATCTTTTGCCACCACGCCATCAGCTGCCTCAATGGCACCCTTGAGTATGACAAGAGAAGCGTTCCACCCTTCTGGCACAGGAATAGTGATTTCACCCTTTTTCAGTTTTAGATCAATCACCTGGAGCGGGGTAAATGTATGTGCTGGCCCGGTATGGCCCTCAAACTCCCCAGCGATGATGCGCGCTTGCCCCGCGCCATTCTTCAAATTAATCGCAGGAATCTCTTTATCCAGAATGGCTTGGTAGCCTGGCTTGGTCATTTTGAGTTTTGCTGGGAGATTTACCCATAACTGCACCATATTTAGAGTTCCGCCTTTTTTGGCAAAGCCTTCAGAATGAAACTCCTCATGCAAAATGCCAGAGCCAGCGGTCATCCACTGGACATCACCAGGACCAATCACACCACCCTGGCCTGTTGAATCTTTATGAGCCACCTCGCCTTCGTAAACGATGGTGACCGTTTCAAAACCACGATGCGGATGTGAGCCGACACCCTTACGCTCAGTTGTCGGGAGAAATTCTGCTGGACCTGCGTAGTCCAGCATCAAGAATGGGCTCATTTGCCTGCCCAGGTCTTGATAGAAGAATAAGGTGCGAACAGGAAAACCATCGCCCACCCAGTGACCTCGATCATTGCCTCGCAAACCAATGAGTTTTTTCATGATTCTCCCGATTACTTTCGGATATATATGCTTACTTGGTTTTTAGTTCACCAGCAATCTTGGCAATACGCTCACCATAGAGACGTGCAGTCTCTATGTCGCCTGGATTGACTTCATCAGCACTTGCATCTGAGGGTGTCTGCATCATGGCGCCAGCAGATGAACCCACATAGTTCACATCATCACGCTTGGCAGCTTTGGAATTGGATGGCATCAAACCAGTACCCACCCAAATACCCGAATGCTGCATGGCTAGAGTGAAAAAATAATGCAAAGTGGAATGCTTATCACCATTCATGGTGGCAGAGTTTGTGAAGCCACCGAATACTTTATCTTTCCACTGCTGTGAAAACCATTGCTTTGAACTGGCATCAGCGAACTTCTTAAACTGCCAACTGACTGAACCCATATAGGTTGGTGATCCAAATACGATCGCATCAGCAGTGTTTAGTATTTCCCACTGAGCATCAGTGATATTACCTTCAGCATCAATAGCTACTAGGGTGGCATTTGCACCTTTGGCGAGGGCTTCAGCTTGCTTAACAGTGTGGCCATAACCACTATGAAATACAACCGCTACTTTTGTCATGATTTTTCCTTTTAATAATTTATTTAAAAATAGTTTTTACTTCTCTTAAAACTGTCACAGCATGTTCAATTTCTTTTTTGCTCAATTTGCCAATCGACTTACCTAAATACTCAACATGTTCCGGAAATACCCTCTTAAATAGTCTGTCACCACTTTTGGATAAACCAATCTTGTAGCTACGGCCATCGTTGGCATTCATAAACTTTTCAATCAAGCCCTTAGCCTCAAGTCTTTCGAGCACTCCGGTCATGGTTCCTTTAGAAACCAGCGTCTTCTCACCTAACTCTTTACAGGTCATGGGGGGCTGATTACCTAAGGTCGCCACAATATCGAACTGGGTAGTTGTTAAACCCATCTCTTTGATGTGGGCGCCTGAGTGCATCTCAAATGCCTGATAAGCCTGAACTAATTCCTTTACAAGTAAAAGGTGATACATTCAATGAGCTCCATTTAGTCTGTATGCGTACTATATTAGTACTAGATCGTACTAATTGCAAAGGCTTACTAATTTTGAGGGTATTAATACAGGGGCATAGGATGCCCCTCCGAGGAATTACTCGACGGTAACGCTCTTTGCAAGGTTGCGTGGCTTGTCGACATCGGTGCCTAGAGCACAAGCGGTGTGATACGCCAAGAGTTGAAGCGGAACTACATGCAGAATTGGAGAGAGATTGCCGTAGTGCTCGGGCAGACGAATCACATTAATACCATCACTACTGGTAATTTCAGTATCCTGATCTGCAAATACATATAGCTTGCCACCGCGAGCTTTCACTTCCTGCATATTGGACTTGAGTTTTTCCAGTAAGTCATCTTTAGGGGCTACTGTCACCACTGGCATCTTTTCAGTAACCAAGGCGAGCGGTCCATGCTTTAACTCACCGGCTGGATAGGCTTCAGCATGAATATATGAAATCTCTTTTAACTTGAGAGCGCCTTCAAGGGCGATGGGGTAATGCATGCCGCGCCCCAGAAATAAAGCGTTTTCACACTTAGCAAATGCAGTGCTCCAGGCCATGATCTGTGGCTCAAGCGCTAAAACAGCATGCAGTGCTTTTGGTAGATGGCGCAAATCACGCAAGAGCTCTTTTTCTCTCTCAGGACTCACTTTGCCTGCACGCTTAGCCAATGAAACAGCCAAGAGATATAGCGCAACCAATTGAGTTGTAAATGCTTTAGTAGAGGCTACTCCAATCTCAGTCCCAGCCTTAGTTAAGAAATTCCAATTGGTTTCGCGAACCATGGCACTGGAAGCTACGTTACAAATCGCGAGAGTGTATTGATGCCCTAGCGCTTGCGCATGACGTAATGCCGCCAAAGTATCAGCAGTCTCACCAGACTGCGAAACCACCACAATTAATGTATTCGGATTGGGAACAGTTGTGCGATAGCGATATTCGCTAGCAATCTCAACCTGAGTCGGGATGTTGGCCAAATCTTCTAACCAGTATTTAGCAACACAGGCAGAGTAGTAACTGGTTCCACAAGCTAAGATCAAAATTTGATCAAAGTTTTTCCACTGCTCAGGATCGGCATTAAAGAGTTCCGGGCCAAAGCTAGCAATGTTGGCAAGCGTGTCACCAATTGCTCTTGGCTGCTCAAAAATCTCTTTTTGCATATAGTGCTGATAAGGACCTAGATCGACTGAGTCAGCTTGAGCAGGCATAGGCTTTTGCTCACGCTGTGCCGTCTTGCCCGTCTGGTCAATGATCTCCACTCCATCTGCCTTGAGAATAGCAACATCGCCTTCTTCAAGGTACATCATCGAATGAGCGCGACCAGCCAAAGCTAGTGCATCAGATGCAAGGAAGTTTTCATTTTCGCCAAGAGCCACAACCAATGGAGAGCCAATGCGCGCACCCACCAAAACATTTGGGCGATCTTGTGCAATCACGCCAATCGCATAGGCTCCATGAAGACGCGGTAACACCGATCGAACGGAAGCCACTAAATCTACTTGCTTGCTAGACACATATGCTTGATGAATTAAATGCGCGATCACTTCAGTATCTGTTTCTGAAGAAAATACATAACCTGCAGATTTCAGTTCAGCACGCAGTGTTTCGTAGTTTTCAATAATGCCGTTATGAACAACCGCAATCAATCCACCGGAGATATGGGGATGTGCATTTTGCGTATCCGGCTTACCGTGAGTTGCCCAGCGAGTATGCGCAATGCCTAGGGTGCCATGAAAATCCTTACCCTGCTCAGCCAACTCAGAAACACGAGCAGTAGTGCGAGCACGTTCAATCGGATGCTTTACATCATCGCCATTAATTACAGCAAAACCACATGAGTCATAACCGCGATATTCAAGGCGGCGCAAGCCTTCAATCAAGACTTCAACAATATTCTTACGCGATGCTGCGCCAACAATTCCGCACATTATTTTTTAGCCTTCACGGATTTTTTAGTGGCGACTTTCTTAATTGCCGCTTTCTTTTCCTTCTTAATAGGGCGCTGCCACTGTGAAGAGATTTGCTTCGCTCGTGACACGGTAAGTTGATTAGGTGGCGCATCTTTCGTCAGAGTCGTACCAGCACCCAATGTCGCACCACGACCAACCCGCACCGGTGCAACCAACTGAGTATCAGAACCAATAAAGACGTCGTCCTCGATGATAGTTTGGTGCTTATTTACACCGTCGTAGTTGCAAGTAATCGTACCGGCGCCAATATTGACTCTGGAGCCGACGATCGAATCACCCACATAGGCTAAATGATTGGCTTTGCTATTAGCGGCGATCTTGCTATTCTTTACTTCGACAAAGTTGCCGATATGGACATCGTTTGCCAAGTCGGCACCAGGGCGTAAACGAGCATAAGGTCCGATCAGTGAACTAGCACCAACTTTTGCACCGTCTATATGACTATATGGATGAATGGTCACATTCTTACCAATCACGCTATTGCGAATCATGCAGTACGGGCCTACTTTTGTCCCGGCTGCTAAAGTCACACAACCTTCAAATACGCAGCCGACATCAATAAATACATCGGTGCCACACTCCAAGGTTCCACGAATATCAATCCGCGCTGGATCAGCTAAAGAAACGCCGGCATCCATTAATGCATTTGCCTGATTGAGCTGATATACGCGCTCTAATGCAGCTAACTGATCACGACTATTAACGCCAACAGTTTCATATTCAGCATCGGCTTGCGCAGTGCGAATAGGCACGCCATCCTTCACTGCCATCGCAATGACATCAGTTAAGTAGTATTCACCTTGAGCATTGCTGGCTCGCAAAGCCTTCAACCACCCCTTCAGCGAGTTGGTTGGCAGCACCATGATCCCAGTGTTAATTTCGTGAATACACTTTTGCGCAGGGCTTGCATCTTTCTCTTCAACAATTTCTTTTACTGAGCCATCAATGTCGCGCACGATACGGCCATATCCTGTTGGATTGCTCAGATTTTGGGTTAGCAGCGCTAACGCAGAATCTTGACCACGCACCCCATCAGCTAATTTGGCTAATTTAGAAAGTGTCTTTTTGCTGGTAAGCGGTACATCGCCATACAGAACTAAAGTAGGCTCGTTTACATCCAGCTTTGGCAGGGCTTGCAATAAAGCATGGCCAGTTCCTTTTTGTTCAGCCTGTAGTGCTGTACTTACCTTGCTGAAGTGAGAATCCTGCTCGCTAGCAATCTGAAGAAATTGCTTCACATCCGCAGCGCCATGACCAACTACAACGGTGGGGCCAGCTTTAGCGCTTTTACCCTGTAGATCTAGGGCCGTATTAAGAACGTGCTGGAGAAGGGGTTTCCCAGCCAAGGTTTGGAGAACCTTGGGTAACGCGGACTTCATCCGCTTTCCCTGCCCAGCAGCCAAAATAACGATGTTCATAAAGAAGGATTATAAGACCCCTGAATCAGCGTTCCGCAGGCTATTTCATCAATTTCTGTCTCGTCAATTGCCTTATCACCAGCTGATCTAGCGGCAATGCCCGATAGTTCCGTAGAAATCTCGAGATTCTTAAAATCAAAAGCTTCGCTATCCATTAAATGGGATGGCACGATGTGATGCATGGAGCGGAATAGATTCTCGACACGCCCTGGGTACTTTTTCTCCCACTCGCGCAACATCTCTTTCATAGCGCCACGCTGTAGATTGGGTTGACTCCCACATAGATTGCATGAAATGATTGGGAAGTTCATATCCACTGCATAGCGCTCCAATAACTTTTCAGGAACGTAGGCGAGAGGACGAATCACTATATGCTTACCGTCATCAGACCGCAGCTTGGGTGGCATACCCTTGAGCTTGCCAGCAAAGAACATATTGAGCATCAAGGTTTCCAAGATGTCATCGCGATGATGACCCAATGCAATCTTAGTCGCACCTAATTCATCAGCCACACGATACAAAATTCCACGACGTAAGCGAGAGCAAAGACCGCAAGTCGTTTTTCCTTCAGGAACTACACGCTTGACGATGCTATAGGTATCTTGATTTTCGATATGGTACTGAACACCCAAAGACTGTAAATAGTTTGGCAAAATTTCTGCTGGAAATCCTGGCTGCTTTTGATCCAAGTTGACAGCAATAATTTCAAAATCAATTGGAGCGCGCTCACGCAACTTGAGAAGAATATCGAGCATGGCATAACTATCCTTACCACCCGACAGACAAACCATTACTTTGTCACCATCTTCGACCATCCCAAAGTCGCCAATTGCTTGGCCAACTAAACGGCACAGCTTTTTCTCAAGCTTGTTTTCTTCGAAGACAACTTTACGGATATCACTCATAGCTACTGAATTTTTCTGGGTCTTCTTTAAATTGGCTTCATCCGAAATACTTCAACGCCAACAGAGTGGCAATCTGGATAGACATCTGGCTTAGCGGTACTAACGCGAGCAGCAATAACCTTAGGATGCAAAAGCATCGCAGTCACGATGTCGTCGCAGAAAGTTTCCTGTAAATGGATATGGCCCTGGGAAGACCGCGCCTTAATGGTTTCACGCATGAAGTCGTAATCTACAACTTCTTCTAACAAGTCTTTGGAGGGAGTATTTAAACCAAGCGGAACATACAAATCAACATTCAAAATAACGCGCTGTTCAGCCTTCTTTTCGAAATCATGCACACCGATGTTGATATAGATTTCATAGTCACGCAAAAATAAGCGGCGGCAATCAACTAAGGCAGGATGAGAAAGAATGGCGTGCATAAATTGTATTAACTCTTCTGAATTTTTTATTCTGTATTAAATGCTTAATTTGTTTTGAACATCACATCACGTGATGACGGTAATAGATGTTGCCCGCCATCCACATATAAGGTGGTACCTGTAATTGCATTCGAGCTAGCTAAAAATACGGCTGCTTTTGCAATATCGCTTGGTGTTGATGACTTACCTAAGGGCGTCATTTGATGTGCTTTGGTAAAACCAGATTCAGTTTGATCGCCCGAAGTCAGCGTAATACCGGGAGCCAAACCAATCACTCGCAAGTGCGGAGCAAAATCCACTGCCAGCATTGCAACGGAAGTGAGCAATGCGGCCTTCGATAATGTATATGAAAAATAATCTGGATTGAGGTTTATTAATTTTTGATCGAGCAGCTGAATCACCGAGGGGATAGATGATGAATCCTCGCCTGGACTCTCTGAACTATTTTTTTGATATTCAAACATCAACTGAGATAGCAGAATGGGAGCCGTTAAATTCACCTGCATGTGGTCTTGCAGACTTTTACTGCTGGCAGGGGTATCTGAGTTGGCGCGATCATATTCAAAGATCGAAGCGCTATTCACGAGACACTCAAGGTCTTGAAACTCAGCAACAACAGCGGCAAATAGAGAATGAATTTCTGCTTCGCTAGCGAGATCAGCCTTAAATGCCACGGCCTTGCGCTCTAAGCCCCGGATTTCCGCAACGGTAGCCTGAGCGTCTGATGCAGACTGGCCATAATGAACAGCTACATCCCAGCCCTGACGAGCAAATTCCAAGGCAATTTCACGACCAAGACGCTTTGCTGCGCCGGTCACTAAAACCGCTTTATTTTGCCGAGGTTGTGGGTTTGAACTCAAGTTCACTTAAATTCTCTTAGACTAGCGAGCTATGGATATTACCTTGACCAGCCTTGAAACGGCTCATACCGAGCTCCTGTGCCAAAAAATAATGGCAGAAATCGCCTCCAATGGTGGTTGGATGCCCTTTTCAAGGTATATGGAAATGGCTTTATACGAGCCAGGCATGGGTTATTACAGTGCTGGGGCCCATAAATTGGGTTCTGGCGGTGATTTCACGACCGCACCGGAGCTATCCCCCTTGTTTGGTGCCGCCATTGTGGAAACGCTTCTACCCATTCTAGAGGGACTTCAGGCTCAAGGACTTCCCACACAGATTCTGGAGTTTGGCGCCGGCACCGGAAAACTGGCTGAATCCATTCTTACCCGACTGCACGATCTTGAGTTTTCCCTGGATCGCTACGACATCATTGAAATCTCGCCAGACCTAGCTCAAAGACAAGATGAGCGCCTCAAGAAACTTGCCGAGAAACTAACCCTATCTACTCAATGCAGTTGGTTAAGCTCATTACCCAACAACTTCAAAGGCATTATTTTGGCCAATGAAGTCATTGATGCAATCCCTTGTGACGTCATCATTTTTAATAATGGATTTTGGTATCAACAAGGAGTTGCTGTAATTGATGGCAAGCTTGCTTGGTCGATAGGACAACCCGTTGAGCAGTCACTACTTCCAGAGGCCTTACTCACTGGCAACTTTTCTGAGGGCTACGTTACTGAATTACATGCGCCAGCAAATGCTTGGATGCGTCAGGTAGCAAATCACCTCGATATAGGACTCTTCCTCACTTTTGATTACGGCTTTCCGGAGAGTGAGTACTATCACGCGCAACGTCTTGAGGGGACTTTGATGGCGCATCATCGCCATCATGCAATTCAAGATCCATTTCATCTTCCGGGATTGTGTGATTTAACAACGCACGTTGATTGGTCACAAATTGCGCGCAGCGCATTGGAGGAACAAGTTGATGATGTCTATCTCAGCAATCAGGCATCTTACTTACTAGACGCCGGTATTGGCGATATCGCTTTAGAGATTGGTGATCCGAGCAATCCAGAAACCTTCCTACCCATTTCGAATGCTTTACAAAAACTATTATCCGAAGCGGAGATGGGTGAACTGTTTAAGGTGTTTGCATTCTCAAAGAAACTATCTGAAGTATTGCCAGATCATGCCTTGGAAGACTTGCCTGGCCTTCGAGGCAGAAACAGGCTGTAAGTTTTTAAATACTCACGGCCGCAGTAATAGCTAAGAGTCTCGCAGCATCTACTGCACGGCGAATACTTTCACCATTGGATCGCTCTTCTGGCGAAACACATTCAATAATTTCAGCTGTATTGAGCGATTGAGCGCTTTCCATTGCCAAAATTAAAGGGCCGACATTGAGGCCAATCCGCTTGGCCAAATCTAACAATGCCTGTACACGTTCAGGCTTACGCCAAACATCTGCACGATTAAACCAGATCAATACATCTGCAGGCTGATAGCTAACAGCCACATCGTTGACTGATTTCGCGATGAGTGCATTGAGCTCACTAAATATTTCACTGAAATCACGCACCTCATTTGGCATCTTGACGCACTCCGCCCATAAGCGAATTTCACTAGCGGGTAAATACATGAGTGTGACGGCGCACCGATCTTCTAGGCGATTGTCTGCTGCATGCAAATGTGCAATGAGCTGCTCGCGGAATTCTTCTTGAGCCAAATACGATGTCAGTCTTGACGGTAGTAATGTCTTGGCTGCATCAGTATCTAGCAAAACCTGAAACATGCGCACTGGCTTATTGGCAGTCAAACCTCTAGCTAACTCCTGCCAGATTCTCTCAGCCGAGAGCGCGTTTAATTCATTCGACTCAACAATAACCTGCAAAGCATCCATGGTTTCTGGCGCAACTGTAAATTCAGGGAAGCGTGCTGCAAAGCGAGCGATGCGCAATAAGCGCAATGGGTCTTCCGCAAACGCATCTGAGACATGACGAAACACTCTAGCCGCTAAATCTTGTTGGCCGTTGTATGGGTCCAATATAGGCCCCACCCATTTGCCATCAGCACTCACCTCTTGTGCCATTGCATTAATGGTGAGATCGCGGCGCTCTAAGTCTTGCTCTAGCGTGACAGTCGGATCGGCATAAAACAAGAAGCCTTTGTAGCCTTTACCCGTTTTACGCTCTGTACGCGCCAAGGCATATTCAGCTTGAGTCTCTGGATGCAAGAACACTGGAAAATCTTTGCCTACTGGACGATAGCCCTGGGCAATCATCTCTTCCACACTTGAGCCCACAACTACATAGTCGATGTCATGCACTGGTAAACCCATCAGGGTATCCCGAATAGCGCCACCAACCGCATAGATCTTCATCGACTTATTTCATGCCTTCGAGAGTACGACGGCTAATCCCAAAAACCTTAGTCAATGCATCTAACCCATTGAGTCGGAGAATGTTAGGCAACTGCATAGATGCAATATTGTCACGCGACATTAAAGTTGGGACAGGCAGAAACTCAAAAGCCAAAGCCTGCAGATGCCCAACAAAGTCAGGGACAGGAATAATGGCACATTTGGTATTGGCCTTGCGCGCAGCAAATTCCACAATCTCTTTCATGGTGTAAACGGTCGGTCCCACCAAATCATAAGATTGATGAATGGTCGATGGCATTTTTAAAGACTTGGTAAATGCACTAGCTACATCATCCACGCTCACTGGCTGAAATTGCGCACCTGAATTTGCCAAAGGCATTGCAGGAAATAACTTTGTCAACTTGGCAAACAAATTAATAAATTGATCTTGAGCGCCAAAAATGACTGAAGGTCTAAAAATAGTCCAGTCAAGATTGCTGGCCTTTACTGCAGCCTCGCCATCACCTTTGCTGCGCTGATACATCGAGGGACCATTAGAATCAGCTCCCAATGCACTCATATGCAAATAGCGCTTGAGTCCATGCATTTGCATAGCCGTCATGATGTTTTTTGGGAGCTCTACATGAGCCGCTTCAAATACTTTCCCGTAAGGCTGAGCAGGCTTGTCATGCAACACACCCACTAAATTAATGACTGCACCACCAGGCTTGATTCTTGAGCAAAGCTCCTGCAATGCATCAAATTCATGTACATCACCGTCCTCTAAATGTACTTTCGGCAACATGCGTAAATCACGTGCAGATGCTAAGTGTCTAGTTGGTAATAAAACAGAATACCCCTCAGCTTGCAACTGAGCAGCCAAAACTCTACCTACAAAACCGTTGCCGCCAATTAGCAGAATGTCATATTTCATAAAACTCCAATGTAATTGAAATACTAAGGTAGCTCAGATGCGTTTGCCGCTTTAGGAGTAATCACACCTAAACGCTGCTTTAAGGACTGTGTCTGCCCATGCATCACGGATGAATAATACGTCGCATTGGCTAAAACGTTTTTCACGTAAGTTCGTGTTTCATTAAATGGGATTGTTTCCGCAAAGATTGCGCCTTCAGTAGGGCTAGTGAGTTTTTCTCGCCAAGTTTTAGAGCGTGATGGGCCAGCGTTATAGGCCGCAGATGCAAGGACCCAAGAACCATCTAAGTCTACTAAGACCATATTCAAGTAATTACTACCTAAAGTGAGGTTGGTATTGGTGTCAGCAAGCTTGTCATTGGTATAAGAGGTCATACCAATCTTCTTGGCGACATACTTCGCTGTATTTGGCATTACTTGCATTAATCCTGAAGCGCCAACTGACGAAGAGGCGTTCATGATGAAGCGCGATTCTTGACGAATCAATCCATAGGCCCAAGCTAAATTCAAATCAATTTGCTTAGCAATTGGTGATAGTTCATCACGATAAGGCGTTGGGTAACGCAAGCTAAAGTCGTGCTCTTGCTTAGTACGATCCGCGGTATTCACAACGCGGTCATATAAGCCAATGCGCTTAGCATACTCAGCTGCTGCGAGTAACTGCTTATCACTCATATTACGCAACTCCCAATTCCAATCGCGGTTACCTTCAAAACGTAAATTCATGGCATAAAAGCGTTCGCCCCGAATAAAGCCTTTACGTTGCGACATGGCCTCGATTTCTGCATCGCTCACTTTAGTGCGTGCAGGCGCATGATTGGACTTACCTAAATCTTCTCGTGCAAGCTGTCCATAAAAGTTGTACTGGTCAGAAACAAGCTCGAGGTTTTCGCGGGCTTTCTCATTTTGGCCCTCTACTTTTAAGGCACGCGCATACCAATAAGTCCAAGCAGGGTCTTTACTACGTACTGTGGGATTCATGCCCTCAATTGCATTCTTTACTAGTGTCCAATCCTTAGCGCGCAAGCCTGCGCGCACCTTCCACTCTTGACCCTCTACTGAAAGAAGCTCGTTGTATCCCAGCTCCTGCTGAAAACGATACGCATCATCCGCATTGGGATCTAACTTCTTTGCAAGGAATTGCCCAATCACACCCCAAGCTACCGCTTGATTCTCTTTGCTATAGCGAGATGCATTTTGTGAAAATTCTTTAAATGCTTTTGCAGGATCCGCTTTAGCAGCCTTCACAATCTCAGCAATCGGATCTTCACCACCCAAGCGACGTGACATGGTGTCAAAACCCATCTCACTAGCAGCGCGGCCGATTGCTTTAGCCTCACTCGGCGTCATTCCCCCAGCAACAACTAGGGCGGGTACCAATTCTTGGCAAGCCTGACCAAAATTACGCGGGTCTAATAGTATTGCGCGGGCATCGATTGCCACTTTAGTTGGGTTCTCCCCTTGCGCCAATTTTGACTGCAACGAATAACATTTCACCTGAGTGTCGTCATCCAAAACAAACTTGGGGTATTCGACATCAAAGCGTGACCAGTCTTTACGTTTGCCTAAAACAAGCAACCAATCATTGCGCATCCGATCAGCCAGTGCAGTGCCTTGGTATTGATTTAGAAAAGCCTGCACCTGGGAGTCTGCATTGGTCTCGGCCCGCGCACCACCAGCGCTATCAAATAGCTGCGGTTTAATCCGGAAATAGGCTACATAGTCTTCATACGGGTAATTTGATAGGCTAGCCGCTAATGTTTGCGCACGGGCAACATCATTTCGTTTAGCGGCCTCACGCAACTCAATAAAGGTCCGATCGCCCTCGGTAATTTCAAAGGCTGAGATTCTACTTTCTTTAACAGGGGTAGTTTTCTTAGCCTTCTCTGCAGAAATACTGGGTGCAGCAACTGCCAGAGCGAGAAATAAAATTCCAGCCACTGTTTTTTGCCAAGCACCAAAAACATCAAACCTCTTTTTCACCGTATTGCCTTATCGATTTACTATATCCCTTAATTTTCGCCTGATAATGGTCGATATGCACGGCAATTCTCCAAAATCGCTTCGACAGGACTTACTGGCCCAAAGGAAAGAGTTTGCGGCCAGCTCAAGCCATCCCATGGCACAAGAAGCTATTTTGGCTGGCTTAGCCAGTTTTCTGGCTACCTATGACACTCAAATTCAATCTATTGCCCTGTATTGCCCCATACAAGATGAATTGGATGTGAGACCTAGCCTATTGGCCTGGGCCCACAATAAAGCCGGCAAAATACTCGCGCTCCCTTTCGCGCGGCAAGATAAGCATTTGGATTTTTATGCCTGGCAAGAAAATGATCTGCTAATTCCGAGCCGCCACGGTGTACCAGAGCCCGACCCTAATAACCCCCGTAGACCTCAAGTCACTCCAGACTGCATCTTGATTCCTTGCGTAGGTTGGTCAGAATCCAGAATGGGTGATAAAGCACACTATTGGCGTTTAGGATATGGGGGAGGCTACTTTGACCGCACCTTGGCTCAATTACGCAAAGCTAAGCCAAACCTACTATGCGTAGGCATCGGTTTTGATTGGCAAAAATTAGATAATGCGCAGTGGGAGGCTCAAACACATGATGAGCCTTTAGATGCCATGCTGACTGAGTCAGGCTTATTAATTACCTATTAAGACTAAGATTATCTGCAATCGCTAAAACAGCATCTGCCTGATTCAATGAATAGAAGTGCAACCCTGGAGCGCCAGCAGTTAAAAGCTGATCGCAAAGATCGGTAACCACCTCTTCACCAAACGCACGAATCGAAGCGGTGTCATCGCCATAAGACTGCAAACGCAAACGAATCCAACGCGGAATCTCTGCGCCACAAGCATCTGAAAAACGCAGCAATTGAGTGCTATTGGTAATCGGCATAATTCCAGCGATCACTGGCTGAGTAACACCCAAGTCATAGGCTTCGTCAACAAAACGAAAATACGCATCGCTGTTGTAGAAATACTGAGTTACTGCTGAATTAGCTCCAGCCTTCATCTTCTGTACAAAGAAATCCACATCTGTTGCTGGCGACTTGGCCTGGGGATGACTCTCTGGATATGCCGCCACATCAATGTGAAACCAGTCATCAGTTTCTGCACGAATAAATTCCACTAATTCATTGGCGTGATGGAACTCACCATACTGGCCCATGCCAGATGGTAAGTCGCCACGCAAAGCTACGATACGTTTAACGCCTAAAGCTTGATATTGCTTCAACATGTCGCGCACACTTTCACGCGAGCTACCAACACAAGATAAGTGTGGGGCAACGGCTGCTCCCGCAGCATGAATATCGCTCACTACTTTTAATGTGCCAGATTGAGTAGATCCACCGGCACCAAAAGTCACAGAATAAAAAGCGGGCTTAAGCGTTTTACTAAAACGCTCGCGCACGAGATGCAGCTTGCTCTCACCTTCAGGTGTTTTTGGAGGGAAGAATTCAACGCTTAATTCCATAGTCTTGGGCCTATATCTCTATTTCTCTATTGAACAATATCTAGCTATAAGCAGATTAATAACGATAGTGGTCAGCCTTATAAGGACCTTCCTTCGTTACGCCAATGTAAGAAGCTTGCTGATCTGACAATACAGTTAACTGTGCATTCAATGTCTTGAGCTGCAAACGCGCAACTTTCTCATCCAAATGCTTAGGCAATGTGTAAACACCAACTGGGTATTTATCTGTGCCAACTGCATTCCACAATTCGATCTGCGCAATCACTTGGTTCGCAAATGAAGAGCTCATGACATAAGATGGGTGACCTGTACCGCAACCGAGGTTAACCAAACGACCTTTAGCCAAAATGATGATGCGCTTCTCAGGATTGCCATTAGCAGCTGGGAAAATCACATGGTCAACTTGCGGCTTGATTTCTTCCCACTTGTATTTCTCAATACCAGCAACATCAATCTCGTTATCGAAGTGACCTATGTTACAAACGATGGCTTGATTCTTCATCTTCACCATATGGTCATGTGTAATCACATGGTAGTTACCAGTTGCTGAAACAAAGATGTCTGCTTTATCTGCAGCGTAGTCCATTGTGACAACACGATAGCCTTCCATGGCCGCTTGCAATGCGCAGATTGGATCAACTTCAGTCACCCAAACTTGAGCGGACAAAGCGCGCAAGGCTTGAGCTGATCCCTTACCTACGTCGCCGTAACCACAAACCACGGCAACTTTACCGGCAACCATTACGTCAGTAGCGCGCTTGATTGCATCAACCAAAGACTCGCGGCAACCATAGAGGTTGTCGAACTTGCTCTTCGTAACAGAGTCATTCACGTTAATTGCGGGGAACTTCAAATCACCTTTGGCAAACATCTGATAGAGACGATGTACACCAGTAGTGGTTTCTTCGGTTACACCTTTTACTTTTTCTAAACGTGTGGAATACCAAGTTGGATCTTGCGCCAATTTCTTTTTAATAGCCGCAAATAAAATGGTTTCCTCTTCACTTGTTGGATGATTTAAGCAAGCTTGATCTTTTTCAGCACGTGCACCGAGGTGCAATAACAAAGTAGCATCGCCACCGTCATCCAAAATCATATTGGTAAAGCCACCATCGGCCCATTCAAAAATGCGGTGGGTGTAATCCCAATACTGCTCAAGGGTTTCACCCTTGATCGCAAACACTGGTGTGCCGTTAGCGGCAATCGCTGCAGCAGCGTGATCTTGTGTAGAGAAAATATTGCAAGATGCCCACTGCACTTCCGCGCCGAGCGCTTCAAGCGTCTCGATCAATACCGCAGTTTGAATGGTCATGTGCAATGAACCAGTAATGCGTGCGCCACGCAATGGCTGCTGTGATGCGAACTCGTCACGAATGGCGATCAGCCCTGGCATTTCAGTTTCAGCAATGGCGATTTCTTTACGGCCAAAGTCAGCCAAAGAAATATCGGCAATAGCGCAACGGGTTGCTACAAAGTTGTTTAAATCGGAAACGGTACTCATGAATGCTCCAGCTAAATACGATCCAATGCTGGAGTAGAAACTCGCTAGCCATTGAATCATGGGTTAGCGAGCGCAGTTGCAATTAGCAAACTCTGGGGTTACCTAGGAGTCCACTCCCTTCAAGCCTGGGGAAACGCTGGTTCACAGCATTCCTTGCAACGCTCCTTGAAGGTATGGCGAAATTGTAATCAATTTCGCCATATTTCGCCTCAATACAACTAGATACTGCAAATTTACTACCTAGAAAGCAGATTACAAGCCGGCTGCTGCACGTAAGGCAGGCGCCTTATCGCACTGCTCCCAAGTAAATTCTGGCTCTTCACGACCAAAGTGACCATAAGCAGCAGTCTTACGATAAATCGGACGTAATAGGTTCAGCATCTTGACGATGCCTTTTGGACGCAAGTCAAAGTGCTCAGATACCAATTGCGCAATCTTCTCGTCAGAGATCTTGCCAGTACCATATGTGCTCACCATCACTGAGGTTGGTTTAGCAACACCAATCGCATAAGAGATCTGGATCAAGCACTTGCTTGCTAAGCCTGCGGCAACTACGTTCTTTGCTACATAACGACCAGCATAGGCAGCTGAACGGTCAACCTTGGATGGATCCTTACCAGAGAATGCCCCACCACCGTGAGGAGCTGCACCGCCGTAGGTGTCCACAATGATCTTGCGACCTGTCAGACCGCAATCGCCTTGCGGGCCGCCGATTACAAATCGACCGGTTGGGTTTACCAAGAAGTTAATCGCACCTTTGATCAAATGCTTTGGCAACACTGGTTTGATAATTTCTTCGATCACTGCTTCGCGCAATTTCTCGAGAGAAATTTCTTCATCATGCTGTGTAGAGAGAACTACGGTGTCGATTGAGTCAGGCTTGCCATCCACGTAACGCAGGGTCACTTGTGACTTTGCATCTGGACGCAACCAGTTCAAGCGGCCATCACGGCGCAGTTGAGATTGACGTTCTACTAAGCGGTGTGACAAGTGAATTGGCAAAGGCATAAGCTCTGCAGTCTCGTCACAGGCGTAACCAAACATCAAACCTTGGTCACCAGCACCTTGATCTAGACCATCGTCATGTGCCTTGTCAACGCCCTGAGCGATATCAGGACTTTGCTTGTCATAAGCAACCAGCACGGCACAACCCTTGTAATCAATACCGTAATCAGTGTTGTCGTAACCAATTTCACGCAAAGTATTACGTGCTACTTGAATGTAATCCACATTGGCATTCGTTGTAATCTCACCAGCCAATACTACTAAGCCGGTATTACACAAAGTTTCCGCAGCAACACGTGCAGTTGGGTCCTGAGCCAGGATTGAGTCCAGGATGGCATCAGAGATTTGGTCTGCTACTTTATCGGGGTGACCTTCAGAAACTGATTCTGAGGTAAAGAAGTAATCATTAGCCATTGCATATTCCTTTAAAAAATTAACACGATCAAATGGACAACTCGACGTGCCAGGAATTTCAACGGCGACGCTTTAGCAGAATTTATGAATCGCCCTGCAAGTTGCCTTAACTCAGCGATGGATGAATTCTATCCGAAAAACACCTTATTCATCAAGCCAAACAAGAAATTTGGCCCTATCCCCAGCATTGAATATCATTAGAGGGTGCGTAAATACCTTCTCAAGCTAACCCTCGCTGCAATAGCGGTATTACCCTTATTCCTTGTTCAGGTGATTGGGGCTGCTTTAGGGGCTCTGGCTTATGTGGGCTCCAAGCAATATCGATCACTTTTTCGCCCTCAATACGAAGCAGCTATTAAAAGTCATCATTTACCCCTGCAAATCTGGCATGCTGCTGCCGCTTCAGGACAACTCTTCTCGGACAGTTTGTGGATTTGGCGCAATCCATCAAAGGCGCTTAAGCTAGTCGAGGTCCAGGACTGGGATCTGGTTGAGGAAGCTATTAACGAGGGTCATGGCTTAGTCATGCTGACTCCACACCTCGGTGGTTTTGAAATCATTCCCCGGGTCTTAGCTCAGCACTTTCCTGCGACCATTCTTTATCGCCCGTCTCGCCAAGAATGGCTTAACGAAGTGGTGGAAGAGGGTCGCGCTTATCCCAATATGCATTTTGTACCAACCAACCTCAATGGCGTTCGCCAAATGACACGCGCCCTCACTCGCGGAGAAGCCATTGGCATTCTTCCAGATCAAGTACCTAGCGGCGGTGAAGGTGTTTGGGTACCCTTTTTCGGGCGCCCTGCCTATACGACCCCACTTCCCGCTCGCTTAGCTAATCGCAATAACACGCCGGTTGTGATGTTTACCGCTAAACGCAAAGGTCTTGGTAAGGGCTGGCTCATGCAAGCCAAGAGACTAGAACCGCTGTCTGAAGACTCCACAGCTGCTGCCACCGAACTCAATGTCGCAATTGAAAATGCGATCCTAGTTGCACCCAATCAATTTATTTGGGCCTATAACCGCTACAAACATCCTAGCGGGGCAGAATTACCACCGAGCAATTAGTTAATAAATTTATAATTTATTCGACATGGTCTGCTTACAAAACGTTTTTAATTTTCTAGCACTGAACTTGCTACGACTATTTGCATTTCTGCCTTATGCCCTGACCATCTACATTGGCTACGGGCTTGGATGGATGGCTGCCCACATTCCCAATGAACGTGCCAAGGTAGTTAAAACTAACTTACGCCTTTGCTTTCCCAATCTGAGCGAAGATGAAATTCATTCGCTTGCATCAGAACATTGGAAGTTATTCGGACGCAGCGTCATCGAGAGAAGTCGTATTTGGCTTGGAAGCGGAAAACAGATCACCGACATCGTCAGTATCAATTCTGAGATTACGCTGGGAGATCGCAAGCCACGACTCTTAATCAACCCTCACTTTGTTGGACTTGAGGGCGGCTTCATGGCACTTTCTGTTTTGGCTAGTCAGCACGATTGGCCACGTGGTGCCGGTCTCTACCAAAATATGAAGAACCCATTCTTTAATCAAAAAATGATTGAATGGAGAAATCGTTTTGGTGGTAAATCGATTGAGCGTCAAAGTCGCTTGCGTGATTTGATTCGCGAAATTCAAACGGGTAACTTTATTTTCATTGCGCCTGATATTGATCTTGGGCCACGCGACTCCGTTTTTGTCCCCTTCTTTGGAATCCAAACCAATACGATCACTTCAGTCTCGCGCTTAGCCAAGCTGAGTGGTGCAGAGGTCTGCCTCATGACTACGACTTTAGACCCCGATCGCAAAGCCTATATTTGCAATATCAGCGCCCCACTTCCCAACTTTCCGACGGATGATGTTGAAGCTGATACTGCACGACTAAACAAATACATCGAAGACCTTGTTCGCGAAAGGCCGGCAGAGTACTATTGGGTACACAAGCGCTTTAAGCATAGGCCGCCTGGCGAGCCTAGCCTTTACAACTAATTGGAATTCTTTTGAGCACGAATTTAAATAAGCCTGCACGCACATTACGCTTCACCAAAATGCATGGTGCTGGCAATGATTTCATTGTGCTCAATGGGATTGATCAAGATCTCAGCAATATCACTCGTGAAGAGTGGCATAAGCTTGCTCATCGCCAGTTTGGTATTGGTGCCGATCAAATTCTGCTGGTTGAAAAAGCTACGCGCCCTGATGCCGATTTTCGTTATCGCATCTTTAATGCTGATGGTGGTGAGGTGGAGCAATGCGGCAATGGTTCACGCTGCTTCGTTCGCTTTGTTCTCGACCAAGGTCTTTCCACGAAAAATCCTTTGCGCGTAGAAGTAGCGCATACTGTTCTCACCCTGAGATCTCATGATGATGGCCAAGTGGAAGTGGATATGGGCGCGCCGATTTTTGAGCACAGCCAAATTCCATTTAATCCAAGTGGCCTAGCAAGTAAGCAAGAGTTTCATGAGATGCTCTACGCACTGCCTATTGCTAAACCTGCGATGCACGATAGTTTGGTCGGTGTCTTATCGATGGGCAATCCCCATGCAGTTCAAGTGGTGGGTGATGTTGACAGCGCACCCGTTCTCGAAGAAGGTCCATCAATCGAGAGAGATCCGGCATTTCCAAAAAGAGTTAATGCAGGCTATATGCAAGTCTTGAATCGCAATGCAATTAAGTTGCGCGTCTATGAGCGCGGCGCTGGCGAGACGCTCGCTTGTGGCACTGGCGCATGCGCTGCAGTAGTCTCCGGCATTCGTCGTGGCTTACTTGACTCCCCCGTCAAAGTGCGCACCCGTGGCGGTGATTTGCAAATTGCCTGGGGTGGCATGATCAATGAAGTGGCTCAGAGCGTCATCATGACTGGGCCAGCCATCACCGTGTTCGAAGGCGAAACGAAGATCTAAAGAGCGGAAGCGCTGCAAGTAC
Source organism: Polynucleobacter sp. AP-Ainpum-60-G11 (assembly GCF_018688375.1). Lineage (NCBI taxonomy): Bacteria > Pseudomonadati > Pseudomonadota > Betaproteobacteria > Burkholderiales > Burkholderiaceae > Polynucleobacter > Polynucleobacter sp. AP-Ainpum-60-G11. Next base: position 1,846,184 of record NZ_CP061318.1, read on the forward strand.
GGTTGCCGCCACTATTCTTTAGATTAAATCCCGTACTTCTCGCGATAGGCTTTTACTGCTGGTAAATAGTTTGTTAGATCGGCATTACTGGAGCCAGTTAAGAAAGCCATCAAGTCTGCCAAGTTTGCAATAGCCACTACCGGCAAGCCAAACTCTTGTTCAACAGCTTGTACTGCGGACTTGTCGCCAATCTCTGTAGCGGTTCCTGACTTCTCCATACGATCCAAAGCAATTAATACCGCTGCTGGCTCAGCACCTGCATCGCGAATCAACTTCACAGACTCGCGTACCGATGTCCCTGCCGAAATCACATCATCGATGATGACCACTTTGCCTTTAACTGGAGCGCCCACCAATGAGCCTCCCTCGCCATGATCTTTGGCTTCCTTGCGATTGTAGGCATAAGGCACATTATGACCAGCATCAGCTAAAGCGATTGCAGTGGCAGCGGCCAAGGTGATGCCTTTATAAGCGGGGCCATAAAGCATGTCGTATTGCAGGCCAGACTCTTGCAAAGCCTTGGCGTAGTAACGACCCAAGGCGCTTAAGCGTGCGCCATCATTAAATCCACCTGCATTAAAGAAATAAGGAGAATGGCGTCCTGCTTTAGTTTTAAACTCCCCAAACGACAAAACATTTGCCTCTAAGGCAAATTGAATAAAGTTATCTTGATTTGAATTTTTTGAGCTCATAGGCCTATATGTTACGCATCATTTCTGCCAACCTCAACGGTATCCGCTCCGCGGTCAAAAAAGGCTTTATGCCATGGGTTGTGAAGCAAAAGGCGGACTTTGTCTGCATGCAGGAGCTCAAGGCTCAGCAAGACGATTTAGAAGATGCCATTCTCAATCCAGATGGTCTGCATGGCTTCTTTCACCATGCTGAGAAAAAGGGCTACAGCGGCTGCGGCATCTACACCCCACATAAGCCGGATGAGGTGCTCTACGGCTATGGCAATGAGGAGTTCGATGCCGAGGGTCGCTATGTCGAGGCTCGATTCAAAAAGCTCTCTGTCATCTCGGTGTATATGCCATCAGGCTCTAGCTCGCCAGAAAGGCAAGAGGCAAAGTATCGCTATCTCGATTCTTTTTTGCCACACCTAATTGACCTTAAGAAATCAGGGCGAGAAATTGTGCTGTGCGGCGACGTGAATATTGCCCACAATGAGATTGACCTCAAAAACTGGAAAGGCAATCTCAAAAACTCAGGATTTTTACCAGAAGAGCGTGCCTGGCTAACAAACCTATTTAGTCAAGTTGGTTACGTAGACGTTTATAGAAAGCTAGAGCCTGAAGCGACTGATACCTGCTACACCTGGTGGAGTAATCGCGGTCAAGCGTATGCAAAGAACGTGGGCTGGCGCATTGACTATCACATCACCACTCCGGGGATTGCAGCAAGCGCAAAGAATACTGCCATATATAAAGATGAACGCTTCTCAGACCACGCGCCACTGACAGTAGATTACGACTGGTCTATTTAGCAATCTCAGCGTCGTGTTTTTTAAACTCGACAACCTTAAGGTGGATTGTGAGCCAAATCAGAATTAATACTGGCGCACCAATAATTGCGGTGCTAATAAAAAAGTTTGAGTAGCCAAAGTGATTGACAAAGACGCCTGAAAATCCTGCTAACCACTTTGGCAATAAGAGCATCATCGAACTAAACAAGGCGTACTGCGTTGCAGAGTACTGAATATTTGTCAAAGCCGATAGGAATGCAATAAACGCGGCCGTAGCAATCCCCGAGCTTAAGTTGTCAGCAGAGATTACCCAGATCAAGCCATGTAAGTCGTGGCCTTGTGTAGCAAGCCAAGCAAACAATAAATTACTCACGGCCGATAAAATAGCGCCCAAGAATAAAATTCGCATCACACCATAGCGCAAGGTGAGAACACCACCAAGGAAGGCGCCCACCAATGTCATCACGACACCAAACACCTTGCTGACTGCTGCAACCTCATCCTTGGTATAACCCATATCCACATAAAATGGATTGGCCATAATACCCATCACCACATCACTAATACGATAGATGGCAATTAAGGACAAAATCAAAATAGCATGCCATCCGTAACGCTTAATAAAATCTGCAAATGGCTCAATCAAAGTTTGGTGCAGCCATGCTTTTGCATTGCGGGCTTTTGCTAACTCAATGCGCACTGGCTCTTTACTAAACAGGGTAGTGACCACACCCACACCAATCGAGAGCGCCATACAGAGATAGGCAAATTGCCAGGCAGCTGGATCGTAACCTGTGGCGCCTGATTCAGCACGGGCGGCCAACCAAAGAACGCCTGCACCAGACCAAATTAAAGCCAGTCGATAGCCTGTTTGATAGGTAGCAGCTAAAGCTGCTTGATGATCACTATCTGCAGACTCAATCCGAAAAGCATCTAAAGCAATGTCTTGCGTTGCAGAGCCAAAGGCAACCAGGAGCGCGCACCACACAATTGGCGTGAGTTGAACTTTGGGGTCAATGCTGGCCATACCCACAAGACCAAGCACAATCAGTAACTGTGCAAAAAGAAGCCAACTACGCCGTCTGCCAAAAAATCTTGATAACAAGGGAATAGATAGTCGATCTACCAAAGGCGCCCACATCCACTTAAACGCATAGATCAAGCCAACCCAAGTGAGATAACCAATCGTGCTGCGGTCAATGCCGGCCTCTCTTAGCCAAAAGCTGAGAGTTCCTAAAATTAGTAGTAGAGGTAGACCTGCAGAGAAGCCCAAGAAGAGCATTCGGAGACAAGGCCATTCGAGATAAACCCGAAAATCTTTCAGCCAGGACTCAATCGTACTAAGCACGTCGAACGCGGAACAGCGCTAGGCTTCCAAAAAGATTGGGCATCAAGGTAACCTGACGGCCCTCGTGCAAGATACATTGATCCAAAATTTGCAAACCTAAGCTCGAAGCCAACTTTTCAAAATCAGCGACCGTGAGAACACGCACGTTAGGTGTGTTGTACCACTGGTATGGCAGGCTCTTAGAGACGGGCATGCGGCCAAAGCCAACCGACAGGCGATGAGACCAATGGCCAAAGTTTGGGAAAGAAACAATTGACTCTTTGCCAACTCGAACTACTTCACGCAAGATCTTTTCAGTTTCATGAATGGTCTGCAATGTCTGTGAGAGCACTACCGTATCAAAGCTATTGTTCTCAAAGAGCGCTAAGCCCCCTTCAAGATTTTGCTGAATGACATTCAATCCTTTTTGCACGCATGAAAGCACACGTGCATCATCAATCTCTACGCCGTAGGCATGAACCGGTTTTTTCTTTTGCAAATACTCTAAGAAGCTGCCATCACCGCAACCGAGATCTAGCACTTCACTATTAGGCGCTATCCAGTTCGCTATTGCGGCAAAGTCTGCGCGCTTCATGATTTAGCCTCTAGCATTTGTTCAAAATAAGCACGAATCAGATTGTGATAACGAGGGTCATCTAACAAGAAAGCATCATGCCCGTGTGGCGCATCAATCTCTGCATAACTTACTTCACTCTTGTTGCTGAGTAAAGATTCCACAATCTCGCGACTACGATTGGGTGGAAAACGCCAATCGGTTGAAAAGCTCACTACCAAAAACTTAGCCTGCACTTCCGCTAAAGCACGATTGAGGCTACCCTCATAACGACGGGAAGGGTCAAAATAATCTAATGCTCTGGTGATCAGCAAATAGGTGTTGGCATCAAAGTACGTGGAGAACTTATCGCCTTGATGACGCAAATAACTCTCTACCTCAAATTCGACATCAAAACTAAAACGATAGTCTTGAGATTCACCGTAAGGTCGTTGTAATTCGCGCCCAAACTTTTCTGCCATGTCATCGTCAGATAAGTACGTAATATGTCCAACCATACGAGCCAACTTTAGACCGCGCTTTGGCACCACGCCATGCTCGTAATAATTACCACCATGAAAATCAGGGTCAGACAAAATAGCGTTTCGCGCCACTTCATTAAATGCAATATTTTGTGCGCTTAACTTTGGTGTTGAGGCGATTACCAAGCAATGCGCGAGGCGTCTAGGAAACTGAATTGACCAAGCCAATGCTTGCATACCACCCAAGCTTCCGCCCATCACCGCAGCAAAACGGCGAATACCCAACTTATCAGCCAAGCGCGCCTGGGTGTTTACCCAATCTTCTACTGTGATGACCGGGAAATCGGCGCCATAAGGCTTGCCAGTAGCGGGATTAATGCTCATCGGCCCAGTAGACCCAAAGCAAGAGCCCAAGTTATTAACGCCAATGACAAAGAAGTGGTTCGTATCTACCGGCTTGCCTGGCCCAATCATGTTGTCCCACCAACCAATATCGCTTGCATCATCGGGGTTGGGACCGGCTACATGGTGCGATGCATTGAGCGCATGGCAAACCAGCACAGCATTACTTTTATCGGCATTGAGCTTGCCGTAAGTTTCAATAACTAAATCGTAGCCCGATAAGATGGCGCCACTTTGCAAAGGCAAGGGCTCGGCAAAGTGGATCGTGTTTCTAGAGAGGTGCAGCTCGCTCATTCGGACAGAAGAATGCGTAGGCTAATATCAGACGCTTCGGTTGGCAACTTTTTAAAGCCGCTTCGTGCAAATCGATGCCAGCGCCCAAGAACGCAACTCATCAACATAGCTGCGCGGACACTTACTTCATCTTGACTTACATTTGCCCAAGCCCCACCTTGTGTTTGAGCGATACGTAAAGACTGCTTGAGGGATGCCTCCACGCGATCGAGTACTTGTGTAATACGTTCCTGCAGGCGATCATCCTCTTGCAACAACGCATCGCCTAAAAGAACACGAGTCATGCCAGGGTTCTTTTCTGCAAAGAATAAAAGCATCTGCAAAATACCGCGAGCTTGTGCGAGGCCAGACTCTTCTTTTTGATTAATTTGATTAATCAGACCAAAAACTGTTTGCTCGATAAAAGAAATCAAACCTTCAAACATCTGCGCTTTACTGGCGAAATGTCGATAGAGTGCTGCTTCTGAAACTTGAATTTTTGCTGCTAGAGCCGCAGTCGTAACGCGTTCCGCCTTCGGATTTTGCAACATCTCAGCCAACACTTGCAAGATCTGTAAACGGCGCTCGCCTGGGCGAGGACGCTTACGCGTCTTACCCTCTTCGGCAACTGTTGCCTCGATCTCTGATGCAGTAGGGGCTAAGGAATCACGCATATCTCTATCTCTTATCAACTCTTAGCGCGAGCGAATCATCGTTCCAAAAGCTTGTTCAGTCAAAATTTCAAGCAATAGTGAGTGCTCAATTCGACCATCAATGATGTGCACAGAATTCACACCACTCTTTGCTGCATCTAAAGCCGAAGAAATCTTTGGCAGCATTCCACCAGAAATTGTTCCGTCAGCAAAGAGGCCGTCAATCTCACGCGCAGTTAAGTCTGTTAAGAGCGTGCCATTTTTATCCATCACGCCAGGAATGTTGGTCATCATGACTAACTTCTCAGCATGCAGAATTTCTGCCATCTTGCCAGCCACTAAGTCGGCATTAATGTTGTAAGCTTGACCTTCTTCGCTAAATCCAATTGGGGAGATCACCGGAATAAAGGCATCGTCTTGTAATGCTTTGACAACCGCAGGATTAATTGCCTCAATCTCGCCTACAAAACCTAAATCAATAGTTCCGCCAACTTTCTTTTCATCGGCAACAAACATCTTCTTTGCGCGGATCAAGCCACCATCTTTACCAGTCAAGCCAACAGCCTGCCCGCCAAAGTGGTTGATCAACATCACGATATCTTGCTGCACTTCGCCACCGAGAACCCACTCCACTACTTCCATGGTTTCTTCGTCGGTTACGCGCATGCCCTGAATAAAAGTACCGGTCTTACCAATCTTCTTAAGGGCCTCATCAATTTGTGGGCCACCACCATGCACTACTACTGGATTCATACCAACCAGCTTTAGCAAAATGACATCGCGCGCAAAACTTTCTTTGAGGCGCTGTTCAACCATCGCATTTCCGCCGTACTTAATCACAATAGTCTTACCGTGATACGCACGAATATAAGGCAAGGCTTCGGCCAAAATCTCCGCCTTGAGTAAAGGAGAGATCTCGCTAATAGATGGGGATTGCTTAGTCATTGCTACTTTTTATTGGATCTGCAAATTAATCGCCAAACAACTTTTGACGAAGTTCACGGCGCTCTTGCGCCTCGAGTGAAAGGTTGGCTGTTGGGCGCGCAATTAAACGATTCAAGCCAATCGGCTCGCCAGTCTCTTCACACCAACCATAATCACCAGACTCAATACGAGCCAAGGCCTGCTCTACTTTTTTCAAGAGCTTGCGTTCACGATCACGTGTGCGCAGCTCCAGTGCATGCTCTTCCTCAATCGTTGCACGGTCAGCAGGATCAGGAACCAAAATGTTTTCACGCAAATGCTCTGTAGTTTCAGAAGCATTTTTCAAAATATCGTCTTTTAGGGTCAGAAGCTTTTGACGGAAAAAATCAAGCTGAGCCGCATTCATATAGTCCTTTTCGGACATCTTAAGCAATTCAACTTCTGTTAAAGGAGCACCTTTAGCAGCTTTAGCACTTGCAGCCTTACTAGGTGCTTTTGGTGTAGCTGTAGATTTTGTTGGTGTTTTTACCGTCATTTCGTTCTTTCCATGGATCTAAACCATTATTACTTCATTCTGCCAAACTTTTATTAACCTTTTGCCAATATTTACCAATATTGACCGTGGCGCCGGATTGTACTTGATATTTGCTAGGCCAAGCACCCCTCAAGCCCAGCCAGCAGGGTGTCTTTAGGTAAATCGATGCCAATAAAGACCATCCGAGTTTGCTTTGGTTCGGCGCCCCAAACACCTGCTAAATCGCTCCCCATCATCTGATGGACGCCCTGGAACACGACTTTTCGGTTACTACCCTTCACATAGAGGACGCCTTTATAGCGCAGCATCTTCTCTCCAAAGACCTCCAAAATGCCTCCCAGAAAGTCTTCTAATTTTTTATGATCAAAGGGTTTATCACTACGAAAAACAAAGGATTGGATGCGGTCCGTATGGCCTGCATGCCCATGGTGATCGTGGCTATGGTCGTGACCGCAAGTGCTGTGATCATGGTGGTCATGACTGTGATCATGGCCACAAGTTGCATGGTCATGATCCTCTTGCCCTAGGAAATGAGGGTCAATATCTAATTTGGCATTCAAATTAAAGCCCTTGAGGTCCAAAACGGCATCCAGAGGAACCACCCCTTTAGAGATGCCCTGAATTGGCGCGCGGGGATTCATGTGCATCAAACGATTACGCAAGGCATCGACTTCCGCAGGGGTCACTAAATCAGTCTTCGTAATGAAGATTTGATCTGCAAAGCCTACCTGGCGCTGCGCCTCTTCGTGCTCTGTCAATTGTTTTGGACCGTGCTTAGCGTCTACAAGCGTTACCACCGCATCCAATACGTAATGATCTGCAACGTCATCATCCATAAAGAATGTTTGGGCCACTGGGCCTGGATTGGCAACACCAGTGGTCTCGATGACTACACGATCAAAACTAATTTTTTTATCCTTACGCTGCTCCCAGAGCGAATTGAGCGCCTCAACCAAGTCACCTCGAATCGTGCAGCAAATACAACCATTGCTCATTTGCACAATATTTTCTTGATTGTCTTGAACCAAGATGTCGTTATCAATATTCTCTTCACCGAACTCGTTTTCAATCACGGCAATTTTTTTGCCATGATCTTCAGTCAAGATGTGTTTGAGTAAAGTGGTTTTGCCGCTACCCAAGAAGCCTGTGAGAATTGTTACTGGAATTAACGCCATCATTGATCCATTCAAAATCTATAAATACATTTCCCAAGCGGGAAACCTTCTATCTTACCGAGTTCCTCAAGCTTTGCCAGCCTTTGCGCGAGGATGGGCTTTATCGTATGCCTGCGCTAGGTGCTGAAAATCGAGAGACGTATAAATCTGTGTACTAGCAATGCTGGCATGCCCCAGCATCTCCTGTACTGCCCTCAAATCCTGAGAGGACTGTAAAACATGACTAGCGAAGCTATGACGCATCATGTGCGGGTGAACATGAGTTGGCAAACCAGCCCTCATTGCCAAAGTGCGTAAGCGCGCTTGTACTGTTCTTGGAGATAAACGAGCGCCGGTAGCCGAGATAAATAAGGCAATCGAGGCATCCGCATGCTCAGACTGATCTCGCAGCGCTCGCCAAATTTTGAGCGAGTTCATGGCCGGTCCACCGATGGGAACTGAGCGGCGTTTTCCGCCCTTCCCCAAAACCGTTACTTCTGCAGCATCCCAATCTAACCAGCCCGCTGACTCCTGTTGGCGATCTTTGCTTTGCAGCACATCGATACCTAAAAGCTCTGATAGTCGTAGACCTGATGAATACAGCAAATCAATGATCGCCGCATCACGCACCGCCTCCAGATCTTTTTTTTCTTCAGCCTCTTTTACTGCTTGATTTACCAAAGAGAGTGCCTGCTCAACCGAGAGTGCCTTAGGCAAGGATTTCAGGCGCTTTGGCGCTTTCACATCATCCACTGGATTAGCAATCAAGTTTGCGGTAATTCGTCCCGCCTGGGAATCACGTCGCGCATCTTTTTCAGTAAGCCAGTCATACCAGCCACGCCAAGCAGAAAGTGCTCTAGCAATAGTGCGTGATGACTTTCCTTTAGAGTGCAAACGACCAGCCCAGCGACGTACATGCGCATTCGTTACTTTTAACAACTCAACAGCATCATCTGTTGCCAACTCCTGAAGCTCGCCAAGATCCATGCGATACGCTTTGAGCGTATGGGGTGAGAGCTGCCTTAAAACATGCAGCTCGTGCAAATACTCTTGCACTAAGGGATGAAGGTCAACTGGTGCTTGGCTCATAAGCCTGGATACGATCCAAAGCTGCAGCAGTGAGTTCGGCAATCTGACGTAAATAGAATGCGCCCATGTCTGCCGTAAATCGGGTTTCATCCTTGCTTGCCAAAAGAAGCACTGCCGGCGACTGTACGGCGCCAATACTTTTACCCAATGGCAGGCCGATGGCAACCATGCTTTGCCATTCAGGGTCGATGCTCACTTGGGTTGCCAACAAATCCACACTAGCCGCAGCTAGCTCTTTAGCAGAGCCACAGAGTGGCGTATCAATCCATGGGCCAAATGCGGTATTGGGCGATAGAAGTTGCGCTGACTCAACCTCAAACACTTCTGCCAAGCCCGAGGTCACTGCCGACTCTACATCTGCTTTGGTATTGGCACGCATCAGGCGTAATAACCAAGCCACTAGGCTCTGTTGAGTTTTGTCATTGCGACTACCAAAGTGCAGCATCTCACTGAGACGACGATTAAGTTCTTGGTTCTGCGTACGCAATAAAGTCATCTGACGTTCTTGCAATGAAATAGCGCGATCTTCATGCGGATGCTTCAAGCGAATTTCATTTAAGAGATTGGCATAGCGCTCAAAGAAACCTGGGGTAGCACGCAACCACTCCGCCACCAATTCTTCTTGTTCAGCTTGCTTAGGATCAATTGCGCTCATCTATGTCTTTCTCGCTTATTTTCTGATTTCACTTGTTAGCCTAACTTGTTACGCAGCAGCTCGTTGACCTGACCTGGATTCGCTTTGCCCTGTGAGGCTTTCATGATCTGGCCTACCAAGGCATTAAATGCCTTTTCCTTGCCAGAGCGGAACTCCTCAACAGACTTTTCATTGGCCGCCAACACTTTATCGATCATGGCTTCTAGCTCACCGCTGTCGCTAATTTGCTTCAAACCTTTTGCCTCAATGACTTGATCTACAGTGCTAATGGCTTTACCAGCAACAGCCTCTTCCCACAAAATCGCAAAGATATCCTTTGCAATCTTGTTGGAGATGGTGCCGTCTGCCACGCGAGTTAACAGTGGCGCTAAATGCTCTGCTTTTAAGGGAGCATCTGCGGTCGCAATGCCAGCACGATTCAGCGAAGAAGCAAGCTCACCTGCAATCAGGTTGGCCGCGGCTTTTGCCAAAGGCTTGCCAACAATTGCAAGCAACTCTTCAAATACTTTGGCAGTGTCACGATCTTGTGTGAGTAATTGCGCATCGTATGGGCTTAAGCCGAATTCACTTTGCCACTGCTCACGAAGCTGTGCTGGCAAGGCCGGCATCTTGCTGCGCACATCTGCAATCCATGCATCATCAATCACTACCGGCAATAAATCTGGGTCCGGGAAGTAGCGATAGTCGTTTGCATCTTCTTTGCTGCGCATGCTACGAGTTTCTTGACGATCAGGATCGTACAGGCGCGTTTCTTGAACGACTGTCCCGCCGTCTTCAATCAACTCAATTTGACGACGCACTTCATATTGAATCGCTTCTTCTAAAAAACGGAAGGAGTTTAAGTTCTTAATTTCGCAACGAGTACCAAACTCTTTTTGGCCAACAGGGCGAACAGACACGTTCGCATCGCAACGGAATGAGCCTTCTTGCATATTGCCATCACACACTCCAAGCCAAACAACTAGGGTGTGAAGTGCCTTTGCATAGGCCACTGCTTCAGCAGCACTGCGCATCACTGGCTCTGTAACAATTTCTAATAATGGTGTACCGGCACGATTGAGATCGATACCGCTCGAAGGTTCGCCATGTGGGCCTAAGAAGCCTTCTTCATGTACTGACTTACCAGCGTCCTCTTCCATGTGGGCGCGGGTTAGCTCAACCACTTTGACTTGATCGCCAACCAGTATTTCCAAATGGCCACCCACAACTACAGGTAGATCCATCTGACTGATCTGATATCCCTTCGGTAAGTCGGGATAAAAATAATTCTTTCGGGCAAAAATACTCGCTGGAGAAATCTTCGCGCCCACAGCTAAACCAAAACGAATTGCATGTTCAACAGCTTGACGATTTAATACCGGCAAAACACCCGGTAAGGCTAAATCAACCGCACAGGCCTGTGTATTTGGGCCTGCACCGAAACGCGTACTTGCCCCACTAAATATTTTGGAATGCGTTTGTAGCTGTGCATGGGTCTCTAGACCAATCACGATTTCCCATTGCATCATGCCACCTCGCTTGCTTGACGCAAATGCCAATCACTGGCTTGCTGATAATGATGAGCCACTTGAAGTAATCGCGCTTCAGAAAAATAATTGCCAATGAGTTGCATGCCAATCGGTAAATTGCTTGAGTTAAACCCACAAGGAACACTCATTGCCGGGAGTCCTGCCAAGTTAGTTGAGAGCGTGTAAATGTCCTCTAAATACATCTGCACTGGATCTTTTGATTTTTCCCCTAAGCGCCAAGCAACATCCGGTGCAACTGGCCCTAAGATCACATCGCATTTTTCAAATGCTGCTTGAAAATCGGCTGCAATAATGCGGCGAATTTTTTGAGCCTGTAGGTAATATGCATCGTAATAACCATGGCACAGCACATAGGTGCCAACTAAGATGCGACGCTTCACTTCTGCACCAAAACCCTCAGTACGTGATTTCTTATACATATCAGATAAGTCACGATATTCATTCGCTCTGTGTCCGTAGCGCACGCCATCAAAACGACTCAAATTACTTGATGCTTCTGCGGGAGCTAAAACGTAATACACCGGTATCGATAGCTTGGTTTTTGGCAAGCTAACATCTACAAGTTGTGCACCTAAATCTTGCAAGGCTTTTGCTGCAGCATTGACCGCATTGGCCACCTCTGGGGCAAGCCCTTCGGCAAAAAATTCTTTTGGTAAACCTACGCGCAGACCTTCCAAAGGTTTTGCTGGATTTGAGCTGCCCTCTTTCCAAGACTGAGTGAGGTAACGACCATAATCTTCACCAGAGTCTGCCAAGGATGTAGAGTCACGCGGATCATGGGATGACATTGCTGACAGCAATAAAGCGCAGTCTTCAGCAGATTTACCCATAGGCCCAGCTTGATCCAAGGAAGATGCGTAAGCAATCATTCCGTAACGGGATACGCGGCCATAACTAGGCTTGATTCCAGTTAGTCCACAAAAAGCAGCCGGCTGACGAATAGAGCCGCCTGTATCTGTACCTGTTGCAATCGGGGCCAATCCTGCAGCTACTGCAGCCGCTGAACCCCCAGACGAGCCGCCCGCTACATATTCTGAATTCCAAGGGTTTAAGACTGGTCCATATGCTGAATTTTCATTGGAGGAGCCCATTGCAAACTCGTCCATATTGGTCTTGCCAAGGCAAACCATGCCGGCAGCAGTTGGGTTCAGCTCATCCGGAATTCCGAGATTCGAAACTACCGTTGCATCAAATGGGCTGAGGTAACCCTCAAGCATTTTGGATGCCGCAGTGGACTTCCAGCCGCGCGTCACAAAGACATCTTTGTGTGCGACTGGGATGCCTGTCAATTTTCCAGCGTTACCTGAGGCAATGATTTTATCTGCTTTAGATGCTTGATCTAAACTTAAGTGAGCACTTACATCAAGATATGCATTCCAGTGCTTACCGGCCTCAATACGCCCTAGAAAATACTTTGTTAGCTCGGTACTGGAAACCTCTTTAGAGGCCAAAGCTTTAGCCATGAAGGCAATGGAAGTTTGATGCCAACTCATTCGATCACCCGCGGAACTAAGAAGTAGCCGTCCTGCACAGCAGGGGCAGATTGCATGTTTTCAACGCGATGATCGGTTTCGGTAACGGCATCACTGCGCAAAGGTTGAGCCAAGTCTCGCAAAAAGAGAATGGGATGAGCCAAGGGGTCAAGTCCGGTGGTATCGACGGCTTGCATCTCCTCGACTAAGGCAAAAACTGCCTGTAACTGAGGTAATACCGCCTCGGCTTCTGCCTGACTTAAGTCAAGGTTGGAAAGGTGCGCAATGCGCTGGACATCATCAAGTTTCATGGGGCGCTAGAGTATCATTCATATATATATTTTTTAACACTTACTTATTTTCCCACTACATCATGTTTGGTTTTTTCCGCAGCTACTTTTCTAATGACCTGGCCATCGACCTGGGCACCGCCAACACCTTAATTTACATGCGTGAACGGGGTATTGTGCTTGATGAACCCTCTGTTGTGGCAATTCGTACAGAAGGTGGCCCAAATGGCAAAAAGACCATTTTGGCGGTCGGAAAAGAAGCAAAAGCGATGTTGGGGCGCGTTCCAGGAAATATTGAAGCAATTCGCCCGATGAAAGACGGCGTTATTGCCGATTTCACGATTACCGAGCAAATGCTCAAGCAATTTATCAAAATGGTGCATGAGAGCAAGCTATTAAAGCCTAGCCCACGCATCATCATTTGCGTTCCTTGCGGCTCTACCCAAGTTGAGCGTCGCGCTATTCGTGAATCTGCCTTGGGTGCAGGCGCATCACAGGTATTTTTAATTGAAGAGCCGATGGCTGCGGCAATCGGTGCCGGTCTGCCAGTATCTGAAGCTGCGGGCTCTATGGTGGTTGATATCGGTGGCGGCACAACTGAAGTTGGCGTGATGTCTTTGGGTGGCATGGTTTACAAAGGCTCTGTTCGTGTTGGTGGTGATAAGTTCGATGAAGCTATTACGAACTACATTCGTCGCAACTATGGCATGTTGATTGGTGAACAAACTGCTGAGTTAATTAAGAAAACTATTGGCTCCGCATTCCCTGGTGCTGAAGTGCGCGAGATGGAAGTAAAAGGCCGCAATCTTTCTGAAGGTATTCCACGCAGCTTCACCGTGACTAGCAATGAAATTTTGGAAGCCTTGACTGATCCATTGAATCAAATTGTGACTGCAGTTAAAGCCGCCTTGGAGCAAATTCCTCCTGAGCTTGCATCTGACATTGCCGAACGCGGAATGATGCTCACTGGTGGTGGCGCACTATTGCGCGACCTCGATCGCTTGCTTCTAGAAGAAACTGGTCTGCCAATTCATGTTGCCGAAGATCCCCTCACTTGTGTCGCTCGTGGTTGTGGCATCGCCTTAGAGCGCATGGACAAGTTGGGCGGCGTGTTTTCACAAGAGTAATTGACTTTAAGTATTCATTCGGGAATTGCAACATAGCGCTCCTCCTCTTTTCAGACAAGGCGTTCCGGCTCTAGTCAAACTGATTGTCTGTTTATCGATCAGCATCGCATTGATGTTGATCGATTTTCGCTTTAAGGCACTCGACCCCATTCGCAGTAACGTTAACTGGTTACTGCGTCCACTAGAGTATGTGATGATGATGCCGCGCAATGTGTATGAGTCCGCATCAGAATATTTTACTAGCCGTGGAACGCTCGATAAAGAGAATCAAGAAATGAAAGTGCGCCAAGCTGAGCTCTCTCTACTGGCGAATCAATCTGAATTTCTGTTAATTGAAAATCAGAATTTGCGTCAGCTCATTGATTTGCAAAATCAAGTTCCTTTCAAAACATTATCAGTAGAAATTTTATTTAACCCCCCCAATCCAATTTCTCAACGCATCGTAATTAATCGAGGAAGCGCTGACGGACTAAAGCAAGGCAGTCCCATTGCCAATGACTCTGGCATCTTGGGTCAGGTAGTGCGCCTCTACAATCACTCTGCAGAAGTTTCATTATTAGAAGATCGTGACTTTGCAGTGCCTGTTCAGGTGGCTCGCAATGGCTTAAGAGCGGCGGTATTTGGGGCTGGGCGCGGCAATCCCTTAGAACTTCGCTACTTACCTGTAGCCAGCGATTTAGAAGTAGGCGACGTACTCATTACCTCTGGTATCGACGGTGTTTATCCACCAGGTTTTGCCGTTGCGGTCATCAGTCGCATAGAACGTAACGCCGATAAAAACTCATCGAATGTTTTTTGCGTGCCAATTGCCCCCGTCAATCGCTATCGCCAGGCTTTAGCCCTTCTCTATGATCCACAGTGGGATGCCAATGCTTCTACTGCAACCAATAAGCCAGGTTCGCCAATCATTAATGCTCCGGGTCGCCGTCAAACTCGTGCGCGAGGCATGCAATGATCGATTTTCAAAGCGGCTATATTCTTCGGCCGGTCAATCCGGTCTTCATTTATTTCAGCTTGCTTTGTGCGCTGCTGCTTAACCTGCTGCCAATTGGTAATTACAGTTGGGTTCCTGACTGGCTCATTATTTGTATCGTATTTTGGAATATTCACCAACATCGCTTTATTGGAGTGGGCGCCGCATTCTTTCTTGGACTCTTGATGGATGTGCATAACTCCGACCTGCTGGGTTTGCATGCTTTTAGTTATTCACTAGTCGCCTACCTTGCGATCTCTTGGCATAGACGAATCATTGTTTTGAATGTCCTCACTCAAGCGATGCACTTGCTGCCGATCTTTTTGCTAGTTTCATTGTTCCCCGTAATCACACATTGGCTATTGAGCGGGGAAATCTATTGGTGGGCATTAACCGGCGCCATCCAGGCAATAATTGAGGCAGTGCTATGGCCTGTGGCAACGCAAATTTTGCTTTCACCTCAACGTCGCCCAATTGATGTTGACCACAATCGTCCGCTTTAAAGCGCTGCATGGTTTCATTTAAAAAACCAAATCTCGACTCGTTTCAAGAGCGCATTCATATTGCGACCTTGTTTGTTACCTTTTGCTTCCTCCTGCTCATTACTCGATTGGTATGGCTACAACTGGTAAGTCACGGCAAATACGCCCTGTTGGCAGAGAGCAATCGTATTGCCCTAGTTCCCGCACCCGCTAATCGCGGCCTCTTGATTGATCGAAATGGCATTGTTATTGGCAGAAACTATTCAGCACTGACCTTAGATGTCAATGCTGAAGAGCTAAAAGGTAATGTTGATGAGCTCATTGATGAACTCTCTCAAATCGTATTGATTTCCCCAAGAGATCGTCGGAATTTCAAGCGCTCACTTGAAGATTCCCGAAAAATGGGCACTTTCCCCCTTAGATCCATGCTTACCGAGTCCGAAACAGCGCGATTTATGGCTAATCGCTATCGCTTTCCGGGTGTTGAGATACGTGCCCGAAGCTTTCGTGAGTACCCTTATAACGAGCTCGCGTCGCATCTGATTGGGTATATTGGGCGCGCCTCCAAACGCGATATTGAGCGCATGCAAGTTGAGATCGATAACTCCAAAGCGGGTGATCCCGATGCACTACAAACTTCATTTTTGCCAGGCATTCAGTACGTGGGGAAAATTGGTATCGAGCAAAGCTACGAAACAGTATTGCGTGGTACTCCAGGATACGATGAGGTAGAAATTACAGCCGGCGGCAAACCAGTGCGCACACTCGCAAGCTCACCATCGGTGCCTGGGAAAAATGTGGTGCTATCAGTTGATATCAAACTGCAGTATTTAGTAGAGCAGCTCTATGGAAATTTCCGTGGAGCGTTTGTGGCAATTGAGCCCGAAACTGGCGACATCTTGGCATTTGTATCTAAGCCCAACTTTAATCCGAATGATTTTGTGGAGGGCATTGATTCAGTAACTTGGAAAGAATTAAACGACTCTCCACAAAAGCCACTCTATAACCGGCCACTTAAAGGAATTTATCCACCAGGATCTACATACAAACCTTTTATGGCGCTCGCAGCTTTAGAAACTAAAAAGCGCACGCCCTCACAAACAATCTCAGATCCCGGTTATTTTGATTTTGGAAACCATACATTCCGTGATGATAAAAAAGGCGGGCATGGCACTGTAGACATGCAAAAGTCTATTGTTGAATCCTGTGACACCTACTACTACATGCTGGCAAGAGATATGGGCGTCAACATGATGCATGACTTCATGAAACCACTCGGCTTTGGACAAATTACTGGTATTGACTTACAAGGCGAATCTAAAGGCGTGCTTCCATCAACTGAATGGAAGAAAAATACTTTCAAAAAACCAGAGCAACAAAAATGGTACGAGGGCGAGACAATTTCTCTTGGTATTGGTCAAGGCTATAACGCATTTACGATTTTGCAGTTAGCACATGCTATGGCCAATCTTGCCAATAACGGTATCGTAATGAAGCCACACCTAGTGAAGGCAATAGAAGATCCATTTACAAGACATCGCACTCTCACAACCCCAAAAGAAAGTTACCGAATTGACCTTGTTCCTGAAAATATTGAAATCATCAAAAAGGCAATGGTCGAAGTAAATAATTCCGGAACCTCTGCTACCGTCTTTAAAGGCACGGGTTATCAGGTCGGCGGAAAAACTGGAACGGCTCAAGTATTTAGCTTGAACTCCAAAGAATATAAACATAGTTCTACAGCGGAATTTTTACGTGATCATGCTTTGTATATAGCTTTCGCCCCTGCAGACAAACCAACGATTGTGATTGCAATGGTGGTTGAGAATGCTGGCTTTGGAGCGCAGCATGCCGCACCAATTGCACGCAAAGCGCTTGATTTTTATCTTGAAGGTAAATGGCCAAAGGAGATTCCTGAATGGAAAAGAGCGCCATAGATAAAGCAAAAAAAATATTTCTCAGTATTTTTAGTGGCCTAGATCGCCAGCTAGCCCTTATTTTACTTGGCTTGGCCGGACTTGGATTTATTATATTTTTGTCTGCAAGTCAAAATACGCCCGTGCGTTTTGAAGACGAGCTGCGTAACCTAGCCCTTTCATTCGCTGTCATGTGGATCGTTTCCCGCATCCCGCCAAAATGGCTAGAGATGGCTGCAGTGTGGATTTATGGGATTGGAGTTGCGCTTCTAATCGCAGTCGCCGTATTTGGATTAATAAAAAAAGGGGCAAGGCGATGGCTCAATATTGGCTTTGTGATCCAGCCCTCTGAGTTGATGAAGATTGCAATGCCACTCATGCTAGCTTGGTATTTTCAAAAACGAGAAGGCATTCAAAAATCGTGGGACTATGGGGTGGCTGCAATTATTCTTGGCATTCCAGTACTGCTGATTGCACGTCAACCTGACCTGGGTACTGCGCTCTTGGTTTTTGCTGCAGGTATGTATGTGATCATTCTTGCGGGATTGCCATGGAAGTGGATCCTGCCCTTCGTAGGCATTGGCGCCTTCGGGATTATTCTCATCATTATTTTTGGCAACACCATTTGCGCACATGATGTTGCTTGGCCGTTTGTGCATAACTATCAAAAGCATCGAGTATGTACCTTGCTTGATCCAAGCAGCGATCCCCTTGGAAAAGGTTTTCATACTATTCAATCCATGATTGCAATTGGTTCTGGTGGATTTTTTGGCAAGGGCTGGTTTCAGGGGACACAAGCGCATCTTGAATTCATTCCAGAAAAACATACCGACTTTGTCTTTGCTGTTTTCTCTGAAGAATTTGGCTTGCTGGGTAACCTAGTCTTATTGGCGCTGTTCTTTGCTTTGATTAAACGGGGTTTGGCTATCTCTGCTAGCGCACCCAATCCCTTTACACGATTGCTCGGTGCATCAGTCACACTGATTTTCTTCACCTACGCCTTTGTCAACATCGGGATGGTAAGTGGCCTATTGCCCGTTGTAGGCGTTCCACTGCCCTTTATTAGCTATGGCGGTACCGCTCTAGTGACGCTTGGCTTTGGCGCTGGCATTCTGATGAGTATTCATCGCCATCGACGCTTGGTGCAAAGCTAAAAAGCGGATTAAATCCGTGCGCTAGATAATTGCGCTACTTCAGGAAACAAAAAAGCCCGGCATGCCGGGCTTTTTCATCAACAAAGCAAGAATTACTTCTTACGCTTGTTAACTGAATCTTTAAATGCTTTACCAGCAGAAAACTTAACAGTTTTAGCAGCAGCAATTTTGAGTGGCTCGCCAGTTTTTGGGTTACGGCCCATGCGTGCAGCGCGCTTACCAGAAGCAAAAGTACCAAAACCGATCAGCTGTACTGAGTCGCCTTTAGTAACAGCTTTAATGATTTGCTCAATAGCAGAATTCAATGCAAATTCAGCTTTGGCTTTTGAGATCTCAGCGTCGTCAGCAATCGCTGCGATTAGTTCTGCTTTGTTCAAGTGAAGCTCCTTATAGATATTGATATCAGCGCACAGTGCGCTTACATGATTTTAACCACAAAAAATTACAAAAATAAAGTTGCGTCACAGCAAATTTATTCATTACCGCTTTTTTAGTCCTCTATAACTGTCACATCGGATACAAAATACTCGGTATCGCCAAAACAGCTTGTAGGCAATCCGATGTGCTGATCGTATTTAAGGGCGACTTTTTTTCCCAAATTGGCATTAATTTTTTGCGCTACAGCATCTTCGCGCACCGTAAAGAGAAATTTTTCCGACATGGTGCCTGGCATAGAAACCATCGCCAATTCTCCCTCCCAGGTTTTACATAGATAACCCCGATTAGAAAACTTCTGCACATAGCCGGCACGCTCACCACTGCCATAGCTCCAATTGAGCATGATCCAGGTATAGGCCGCCAAGCCTGCCAAACCAATCAATACCAGGCTTACAAGCCATTTTACGAATCCATTCATGCAAATTTCCTTAATAAATCATCTGTGCAGCCCTAATTGGGAGCATTCACCGCAGTCAGTTTTGACTCCAATCAACATTTGAGCATATTCATAATAAAAATAGGGGTGAAATCTGCCCCATACAAATTAAAATGTCAGTATTAACGCTAATCGGTAAATCCCATGGAACTACGTCACGCCGTCTTTTTAGTCTTTGTTGTCTCTGCAGTTTATGTCTATTACAGGGGCAAAGTCCGATTTGGCGTAGTGCGATCCTTGACAGACTATCAAGTGCTTTTGGCACCAATTAATAGCCTGCTTTACTTATTCTCAAAAACTAAGGCTGGGGCATTCATTCCAGTTGCAGATTTTCCGGAGATGAAACCACTTCAAGATCATTGGCAGATCATCCGAGATGAAGCCCTGGCTTTGAATGCTGATGGCGCTATCGCAGCTGCCACGGGATATAACGACATTGGCTTCAACTCTTTTTTTCGAACAGGCTGGAAACGCTTTCACCTCTACTGGTATGGCAAAGAAATGCCTTCGGCACAACTCAATTGCCCTAAAACTGTTGCACTCCTGAAATCAATCCCGTCAGTGAAGGCTGCGATGTTTGCCTCACTCCCCCCAGGAGCCACACTGGTGCGCCACAGAGACCCCTATGCAGGCTCGCTGCGATATCACATTGGCCTTGTTACTCCCAACGATCCCAAGTGTTTTATTGACGTGGATGGGGAGCGCTATTTCTGGAAAGATGGCGAACCGGTGATGTTTGATGAAACCTATATTCACTATGCAGCCAATGAAACAGATCAACAGCGCATTGTTTTATTTTGCGATGTTGAGCGGCCAGTTCACACCAAATTGGTGCAATTACTCAATCGCTGGTTTGGGCGTTACGTCATGAGTGCCGCCTCCTCCCAAAATGTTGAGGGTGAGCAGGTTGGGTTTGTAAATATCCTCTTTAAATATTTCTACCACTTAAGAGCGCAGGCCAAAAAACTTAAAGCAACACATCGCACTGTTTACTACATCGGCAAATGGGTTCTCATTTTAGGGATTCTGTGGGCAATATTTTGGTAGGCTCTAAGAACTTAAGGGCTTAGGATCTCAATAACTTGCTCTGGGGTGATTGAGCCCCAGATTTCTACCCGCTTAATGCGGCTACTTTGCCCTGACAAAAGCTGAATTTGTTTTTGTGGCACCCTTAGCTGCTTAGAAAGCCAGGATAGCAGCATCTCATTTGCTCTATTTTCAAGGGCAGGAGCCTGCAGAGATATCTTGAGACAGCCGTCATGCAAGCCAACCACCTTGGTTAGTTTTGCGCCTGGCTGGCAATGTAAATTAAGAACAATGCCAGTGGGGGTTTGCTTTAACCAAATAGGCATCATTAAAGTACTTTAAACTCAAATCATGATTATGAAGAACTCCAACGCCTTAGACCAGCTTTTTGCCAATAATCGCGAATGGGCAGAAGCCATGATCGCTAAAGATGCTAATTTCTTTAAGCGCTTAGTTTCCCAACAGGCACCAGAATATCTTTGGATTGGCTGTTCAGATAGCCGTGTCCCTGCAAATGAAATCGTTAACCTGCTTCCAGGTGAATTATTTGTTCATCGCAATGTTGCCAATGTAGTAGTTCACACAGATTTGAACTGCTTATCCGTGATTCAGTTTGCTATTGACCTCTTAAAGGTCAAGCATATTTTGGTTGTTGGTCACTATGGCTGTTCCGGCGTACACACAGCAATGACAGATAGGCGCGTAGGCTTGGCTGACAACTGGTTACGCCACGTCAAAGATGTGCACCAAAAACATGAGCGCTACCTTGGCGATACTATTCCAACCCCCAAGCGCCAAGACCGTTTATGCGAGCTGAATGTGATTGAACAAGTTGTCAATGTTTGTGAAACCACCATCGTTCAAGATGCATGGTCCAGAGGACAAGACCTTACAGTGCATGGGTGGGCTTATCGCCTTGAGACAGGTTTGGTAAATGATTTGGGCATGTCCATCAGCTCCGATGAAGAGATGCATGTACGCTACGCCACCTCCTTGTCTCGATATAACGTCGAATAAATTGAATTTTGTTTAAAAACTTTTCAAGCTATTCTGGGGTAGCGCTCCTTCAATTCCTAGTATTGCTTCCCTACAAGACCTTAGTCTCATTTGGCTACGGCTTGGGCTATTTGGCAGCGCATATTCCCAGCGCTCGTAATCGCGTGGTTCAAAAAAATTTAGAGCTGTGTTTTCCTGAGCTGAACTCAAAAGAAATTGATGCGCTTAGAAAAGAACATTGGAGGCTGCTAGGTCGAAGCTTAGTAGAAAAAAGCATTATTTGGCTCGGAAGCAAAAAACAGCTTAACGACATGATCGAGGTTAAATCAGAGGTTGATCTCAGTGACAGACAGCCGCGCATCCTAGTGAATATGCATTTTATTGGCATTGAAGGAAGCATTATTTTGAGTGCCCTCGCTCACGATAAAGGCTGGCCACGCACTTCTGGTTTTTTCCAGCGCATGAAAAGCCCCTTTTTCAATAAAAAAATTATTGAATGGCGCAATCGCTTTGGTGGAAACTCAATTGATCGCCAAGGTAACTCCCTTGAACTTATTCGAGAAATCCGTAAGGGGAGTTTCATCATCATTGCACCTGATATTGATTTGGGCCTCAAGGACTCTGCCTTCGTCCCCTTCTTTAATATTCAAACCAATACGATTACGGCTGTATCACGACTTGCCAAAATCACAGGGGCGCAGGTTTGCATGATGATCACGACCCTTAAAAAGAATGAGGCTGGCTATGTTTGCACTATCAGCAAGCCACTTGAGAATTTTCCAACTGAGAATCCTGAAGCAGATACTGCACGTCTAAACCAAATTTTTGAACAAGAAATCAGACTCAGACCAGCTGAGTACTATTGGGTACATAAACGCTTTAAAAATAGGCCATTTAACGAAGCAAGTCCCTATTAGCCCTTCTTCTGGTGGCGCTTTTGTCCTATCATTAAAGGATGACTGAACGTATTGGGCTATTTGCCGATCTACATAGCAACTTAGAAGCTTTTGATGCCTGCATGGAAAAGGCTAAAGAGTTAGGCGTGACCCGCATGGTTTTTTTAGGGGACTTGGTTGGTTACAACGCAGATCCTGGAGCACTCATTGATCGCATTGCAGAAATGGTTGCCGATAAAAAAGCAATCGCAATCTTAGGCAATCATGATCAAGCGGTATTTGAAGATCATCGCCATCAAATGAATGCAAGCGCTAATGCTGCAATTGAATGGACTAAGAGCCAGCTCAACTCCTCTCAAATTCAGTTCCTCAAAGACTTACCATTAATGGTTCAAGAGGATGCCTTGTGCTTTGTACACGCATCAGCCCATAATCCCGCAGACTGGAATTACATCACTGACAGTATGAGTGCGTGGCGTTGCGTACAAAGCTCAGGCAAGACATATACCTTTGTTGGCCATGCTCATGAGCAAGCACTTTTCTATCAAAGCGCTGTTGGCAAGCTTATTCGGTTTACGCCGCATCCCGGTGATGAGGTTCCAGTAATGCATCATCGCCAATGGGTAGCGGTTGTGGGTTCACTTGGCCAGCCACGAGATGGCAACCCAGAAGCTTGCTTTGCAGTTTTTGAACCAGAGTTAGAAGTGCTCACTTTTCATCGCACTCCTTACGATCAATTTACAGCGGCAGACAAAGTGCGTCGCGCTGGATTGCCAGAAGATCTCGCCAACCGCCTCATCACAGGCAAATAATTTTCTTATGTTGATTAATACTGATATTGAAGCAGTCGATGAAATTTTCCAAGAAGGCAAAGTAGTTGATGGATTTGTTTTGGGAACAGAAGTTCATCGCGGCGGCATGGCCAGCCTATACTCCGCAACCAAAGAAGGTATCGATGTTCCTATTCTTCTGAAGATTCCGCGGGTGGGCCGCGACCAACCCGTTGAAAGTCTCATTGGCTTTGAGACCGAGCTGACAATTCTGCGCTCCCTTAAGAGTCCTTATGTTCCTAAGTATCTTGGCTCAGGCAATATGGCGACGCGCCCTTATATTGCAATGGAACGTGTTGAGGGACGGCCACTTGAGGACTTTATCAAAGAAGGTAAAGTTTTTACGATTGATGAGGTAGTGAAGATTGGCGCTGACTTGGCGCAAGCGGTACAGTCGCTTCATGCGCAAGATGCAATTCATTTAGACATCAAGCCAGAAAATATTCTAATTGACGATAAAGGCAAGCTCACCTTAATTGATTTTGGCTTATCGCATCACGCACGCTTCCCTGACTTACTCGCAGAAGAAATGCGCAAAGGAATTGGCTCGGCGCCATACATCTCTCCAGAACAAGTAACTGGAATTCGCTCTGACTATCGCAGTGATATTTTTTCTATCGGCGTCATTATGTATGAGCTGCTAACGGGGGAACTTCCCTTTGGCAATCCGCAGTCAATGAGTGGTCTACGAAAAAGAATGTGGGCACAGGCGTTTCCTCCGCGTGCTATTCGTAAAGAAATTCCGCGCTGGCTACAAGAAATTGTTTTACGCTGCCTAGAACCACGCGCAGCAGATCGCTATCAAAGCGCGACCCGTCTGCGTCAAGTCCTGCGTGATCATGAAAGCGTCACCCTCACTGAGCGCGCTGACCGAGTGGATCCGCTTAGTTTCTGGGAGAACCTCAAGCGCATGTTCCGTGCAGCAGGTTACGAACCATCCCCAAGCCCACGCCCTAGCGTTGGAAATTATGATGCGCCATTAATGATTGCAGCGATCGATACGCGCCAATCAGATGAAGACTTACGTGAGCGTATGCAAACCACCGCAAAGAATTTATTACAAGCCTATCCCGAAAGTCGACTTGTATGTCTCAGCACTATTGCAAGCACCCCTACTTTTGAAGGTAATCAAGAAAGCGAAACCGCCAGCGGTATTGTGCGCGGTCATCTCGTGCAGCTCATGGAATGGGCTAAACCATTGAAGCTGCCGCCAGAGCGGATTTCGTATCATGTGCTAGAAGCGCTTGATCCAGCCAGCCGCATTGTGGACTTTGCCAAAGACAATGATGCCTCGCTGATCTTAATTGGCGCATCTCACAAGCTTCCCAATAAAGTGACGCCATGGCGAACCTCGATGACCAAAATTGTTGAAGAGGCCTCTTGCAGCGTGCATATTGTCAGAACCTAGTATTTACTGGGGCAATTGCCCGATAATGCATTCATGGAAGAAAAAATACGCGTATCCAAGCTGCTCTCTGAGCTAGGTCTATGCTCTCGTCGCGAGGCTGACTCTTATATTGAACAAGGCTTGGTAACCGTTGATGGTGAAGTGGTCAATGAGCTAGGCTCCCGTGCCTTTCGACACCAGAAGATTGAATTACAGTCTGGCGCCAAAGCACAGCAAGCATCTCGGATTACAGTCATTCTCAATAAGCCAGTAGGCTTTATCTCCCACTATGATGACGAGCAAGAGTATCAACCTGCCGCCTCACTCATTACTCCAGACAATTACTTTGCCAGCCCACTTGATAAGGGCCGTAACCCGCGCTTTAATACCCGCGGCTTAGCGCCTGCCGGTCGCCTTGATATTGATTCTACTGGGATGCTGGTGCTAACCCAAGACGGGCGGATTGCAAAACTCCTCATCGGCGAAAACAGCCCCATTGAAAAAGAGTATTTAGTTCGAGTTGAAGGCGCCCTTTCTTTTGAAGACCTAGACAGACTAAAGCATGGCCTGGAACTCGATGGCGTCGTTTTGAAGCCAGCCCAGGTGAGCTGGCAGAACGAAGACCAACTTCGCTTTGTGTTGCGAGAGGGTCGCAAACGTCAAATTCGTCGCATGTGCGAAATGGTTGGCTTGAGAGTTTTAGGTCTCAAGCGCGTTCGCATGGGTAGAATTTCTCTTGGCGCGCTGCCCCCCGGGAAATGGCGCTTTGTGAGGCCTGAAGAGCAATTCTAAGTAGCTCCACCCGCTTATAATTCTGTCAATTAGATTAAGCGCAGAATTACCATCGATACCATCACCTCCAGTACTCCCGGTGCAGAAGTTTTAAGACGCCGCAGCTTTGCCATCATCTCTCACCCAGATGCGGGTAAGACCACACTTACTGAAAAACTCTTGCTATATGCAGGGGCCATTCAGATTGCAGGCAGCGTCAAAGCTCGTAAAGCAAGTCGGCATGCGACCTCTGACTGGATGGAGATTGAGAAACAGCGCGGAATTTCGGTTGCGAGCTCGGTAATGCAGATGGAATATCGTAATTGCATTATTAATCTTCTCGATACCCCGGGCCACCAAGACTTCTCCGAAGATACCTATCGCGTATTGACTGCTGTTGACTCTGCACTCATGGTGATTGATGCTGCAAATGGTGTTGAGTCACAGACGCTCCGATTGCTGGAAGTCTGTCGTGCACGCAACACGCCAATCGTCACCTTCATCAACAAAATGGATCGCGAAGTGAAACCGCCCATGGAGTTGATGGACGAAATTGAAACTGCGCTCGGTATTGAAGTGGTTCCTTTTACCTGGCCAGTAGGAATGGGCAAATCATTTGCCGGTGTGATTGATATTGCGAATTCTCAGATGCGCATGTTCAAAGCAGGCGAAGATCGTGTAACTGAAGATTCTCATGCAATTGTTGATATCAATGATCCCGCGCTAAAAGAACGCCTAGGCACTGATCTTGAAAATGCGCTTGCTGAAGTCGATCTGATTAAAAATGCGATGCCTGCTTTTGACAGAGAAGCCTTTTTAGCTGGTCGTCAGTCGCCAGTATTCTTTGGCTCCGCCATTAATAACTTTGGCGTACGTGAAATTCTCAATACTTTAGTTGAGCTCGCACCATCACCAGGCTCACGCAAAGCTTTACAACGTGAAGTCAGCCCTGCCGAGAATAAATTTTCCGCTGTGGTATTTAAGATTCAAGCCAACATGGATCCGGCACATCGAGATCGTGTTGCATTCTTGCGCATTTGCTCTGGGCATTTCCAGCGCGGTATGAAGCTGAAGATTTGCCGCAATGGCAAAGAGGTGCGTACCAACAATGCGCTGTCCTTCTTGTCACAGCGCCGTGATATTTTGGATGAAGCATTCCCTGGCGACATTATTGGCTTACCAAACCACGGCCTGCTTCGCTTGGGCGATACGCTCACTGAAGGCGAGCAACTGCAATTCACGGGCTTGCCGTTTTTTGCCCCAGAAATTTTCCGCATGGTCGAGTCTGCTGATCCATTACGCTCTAAACAATTGCGTACAGGTTTAATGCAGCTTGGCGAAGAGGGCGCAATTCAAGTTTTCCGCCCCATGACTGGTGGCACGATGTTACTCGGCGCATTTGGACAGCTGCAGTTTGAAGTAGTGAGTCATCGACTGCAAACTGAATATGGTGCCGAAGTACGCTTATTACCAGCGCGCTATAACTTGGCTCGCTGGGTCAGCTCAGATGATCCCGTGGCACTCAAGAAATTTATACAAGAAAATATTCACCGCATGGCGGAGGATGTTGTGGGTGCTTCCGTATTTTTAGCTAGCCACAAATCTGAATTAGATGTTGCTCAACAGCGTTGGGAATCTATTCAATTCCATGCACTAAGAGAACATGCGGGGCTGATCTATCAATCAGATCTCGCCGGCTAAATTTAGCGCGACCCTGATTGTGGCCAGCTGCAATCAAATACTGCTACTAACTGAGTATCACTCTTCCTAAAAGAGGCAGTCTTACCGTATTGCGCGCAATACGCATTTGCCTTTGATGTTAAGGATGTAATAGATTCCCCATCGCTATTTAAAAAGGTGACGTGATTTGAATCTGATGCATCGGTGTAAACCGCTGCGCAAGCACTCAAACCAAAGGCCCACAACAACACAATAAATCTAAAGCGCGCCATATAAATCCTTTTAGTCAGTGAATACATGAGCCTACTTATAGCTTTAACTGGCCCACTATTTTTGCAGTGAGTTTGCTAGCAAATGGTCGGTAAATCAAAATACAAATAATCGCCACTGGATAGGCAACCGACCACACCTCCAACCAAACCCAAAAGAAATCCGGCGCAAGACCTAGGCGCACCAATGTCGTTGCTAAAGTAATGCTCAATGACATGAGTCCACCCATGATTGCGGAAAAAATAAGATTGGGAATATTCATCTCGATTCAAAATAGAGTTGATGAGGATCTATCAATCATAGCGCCAGAACCACTTAACTGTTATTCTGATTTGTGATCACTATTCCGCGCCCTATATAGGGGAGTCTGCTGAGCAAGCTCAGAGGTTCATCATTCCAAGACTCTAGGAAAAAATATGGCTGTTGGCCAAAATCAAAGAAATAGAAAAAACGATCCCATGGTTAGTAAAACTGGCAAAGCTAAATTGGGCCCACTTACCGTTACTCAACTCAGTAAATTACTAGAAGCCAGCACTAAGCCTAAGGAGAAGGCTAAGATTCAGAGGGCTCTTAATAAGCGCCCTCCGCTCCCAGCGCCTGCCGCTAAGACCGTCGCAGCCTAAGCACTAAGCCCCGAAATTACCGGGGCTTTTTCTTTTGTAATATGCTCTCATCATGAAGGCATCCCCCAAAATTCATTCGATTTATATTGCAACTCGTGCAGGTGAATCAATGGCGCCACTGATGCAAGCCAATATCATTGCTGGCGAAGGAATTATGGGAGACCGCTACGCGCTTGGTATAGGTGCATTCTCCAAAACTAAACCCAAGATACGACATATTTCCCTCATTGCACTAGCGGGCTTGGAATATGCCAATCAGCAACTAAAGACAAAACAGCAAGCGTCTTTTGACGAAAGCGAAACTCGCAGAAATCTAGTGATCAGCGGCATTTCAGCGGAGGAACTCAATTCCTTGGTTGGAAAGACTTTCTATTTAGGAAATCTTGCATTTAAGGGCACTGAATTATGTGAGCCCTGCCAGCGACCTGCTAATTTGCTAAAGCGGCCTGATTTTATGAATGCATTTGAAGGTCGAGGTGGGCTTAGGGCTGAGGCACTCACATCTGGAACTCTGAGCGGTGGCGACTTGCTGACCTATTCGATCGGTCATGAACAATGATCACCTACTCCGAGCACGCCAGTATTAGCCCAGAACAGGCGATCGATCTTTATACCCGCTCTACTCTTGGGGAGAGACGCCCAATCAATAGCATCACCACGTTTGCAGCGATGCTTGCTAATGCAAACCTTACTATTTCTGCATGGGATGGTGAAAAGCTAGTTGGAATCAGTCGTAGCCTGACAGACTTTGCTTATGTGGCTTATTTGGCTGACCTTGCTGTAGATGAACAATATCAACGGCAAGGAATAGGCAAGCGTCTCATTGAAGAAACCAAAAGTCGCCTAGAGTCTAACTGCATGGTGGTACTGCTTGCAGCCCCAAAAGCAAACACTTATTACGAGCATCTTGGCTTTGAGCACAATCCTCGCGCCTGGACTATAAAAAATAATTCAATTTAATATTGCAACATGACTACAACGAAACTCTGCCTCATTCGCCATGGGGAAACCGCTTGGAATGCTGAAAGGCGCTTGCAAGGACACACCGATATTCCTCTTAACGCTAAGGGTATGTTGCAAGCGCGCCAAATGGCACAGGCACTTAAAAATATTAATCTTGCCTTTGACTTCTTGTATACCAGCGATCTAAAAAGGGCAGCTGACACTGCACAGGCTGTTGTTGAATTATTTGGAGTTGAAGCACAAGTAGACAGCGCTTTACGAGAGCGGCATTTTGGTGCGCTCCAAGGGTTTTCAATTAGCGAGGCGCCACTACAGCGTCCTGATATTTGGCAGGCTCACATTGCTCGCGATTTAGATCATGATCTTGAGGGTGGCGAAAGTATTCAGCAATTTTCATCACGCGTACAAAAGGCGCTAGACAATATTCAGATGCGGCATGCCGGTAAAACTATTTTGGTAGTGAGTCATGGTGGCACGCTCGATATGATGTATCGCATAGCGAGTAAGCAATCGCTTGGCGCTGAAAGAGTCGCATCCGTACCCAATGCATCATTAAATTGGATCTCCCATAGCCAAGGTGATGGATGGTCAGTGGGGCAATGGGCTGATATCCGCCATCTTGAAGATCCCGCACTAGAGAACGTTGACCTCTAAGTAAAAAAGTCACCCGCAGGTGACTTTTGCCTTATCAGAAAGAGATTACTTTCTGATATGCGCGTGACGAGCAGCATCTTGTGACATGCCTTCACCTTTTGGCTTGCCTTCAAGCGCTTCTTTTTCAGCGGTAATTTCTTTACGACGCTCTTTGCAAGAACCAGCAATCTCTTGCAATGCCTTACGAGCTCTGGCAGCGGAGGCTTTAATTCCTTTTCCGTGGAACTTTTCATTCTCTGATTGGTATGTTTCAAAAGCAGCAATTAACTTGTCATGATGGGACATATTTTTCCTTATGAATTATTGAAATAATCGGCTCAAGGAGCACTTTAACCCAATATACGTAAATGACTTCAATTTATTGTGTCCAGCGATTAATAATCGCTTTTAAATTTTCTGGGCCCAGCTCCGAAAGGTACAAATTAAAGTCATCGCGCAATTTCGAGCCTTTTTTGAAGGCAAAGCCTAGGCTATCAAAGCCAACTACCTGGTAGCTGCTACTTACTGGAAGATTCAAGGATTTTTGGTAATTGACGAGCATGGCACTATCCACAAATACTAAGTCCACATTACCATTTTGCAAAGCAATGAGAGCTTCTGTAGGCGATGGATAAAGCTTAACTTGATCTACGGAGTAATGGCCATTTGGCTGCAATACTGTTTTTACATAATCATCAAATACGCTTCCGGTTGGATAGGCAATTGTGTATTTTTTTAGTTGGGCTAAGTCGGTGATTTTGATATGGCGGTTTTTTAAACCAATCAATTCCCAAGTACTAGTGAAATAGGGCTTAGAAAAATCCATTACCTCTTTGCGTTTATCAGTAATAGAGATTCCGGAAAATGCGACATCAGCCTGTCCACTAGTCACAGCGCCCAGCATGCCGAGCCAATCATAGGCAGTCATTTTGAATGTACAGCCTCGGGACTGACAGTAGCCCTCAAATATCTCCAAGTCTATGCCCGTATATTTGCCATCCTTTTCAAACAGCATAGGCGGTACCGCCGGAGATACGGCAACTTTAATTGCATTGGATTGCTCCTCTTTTGAGCAAGCACCAAGAACAAATAGGCTTGTTAATAATATGGCGATAGAGCGAGCAAGTCTCATGGCGTATTCAGAATTAATTGAGATAAATGATCTTATCAAGAATTAAATATAAAAAACCACCCGAAGGTGGCTTTTAATTTTTAATACGCTCAACATAGCCCTCTTCAGGCCTTAGTGACTTTCTTGGTTGAGACATGACTTGACTTGCAGTAATCCACAATCGCCTCTGCAAATTTGAGATAACGTGAATTCACACGTCTGAGTTCGCTTAACTCCGAAACGCCTTTTGATACTTCATTTTTAAACGATGCGTCTTCATAGCCTGGATGGTACGGGGCTTCTTTAGTGTAGATATTGCTCATATTGTTTGCCTGATTCAGTAAGTTTTTAAAGGTCCCAGTGCGGGAAATTAGTTACGCTTTCTTACTGAACTAGCTTGGGGTGATATTCATACAGGGCTCCTAACTTGCGCGTGCGCAATTCAATGCGTCACTCGCTTGCCGCTCCCCCTGTCCTTGATACCTGAGAGATTCACACTAAGACCTAACTTAGTGCTTGCTCCTTCGGTGCACCATTAATATGGTGGCTCTCCAGACGGCAGTTTAGGATAAGCAGTACCTTCCTATTGGGTACCTGAGCGTTCATGGGAGTTTGCGCCTTCGGTGGAGGCCTATGGCCTCACTCTCCTGCTTAGCGCTAGTATATCTTGAGATGTTACTTTTGTAATCCTGGCTAATACCTAACCCCAGGAATGCCTAGAATTTAATTGACCTTTTTAATTTCTTTAATGGTATTGCCTTCACCCAACAATACGATCTTAGGCACATGCTTTGCAACTGCATCGTTGCTAACCTGTCCATATGTACAAATAATTAGATGGTCGCCAACATGTGCTTTACGTGCAGCAGCGCCATTTAGAGAAATGATTCCGGAGCCACGCTTTGCCTTAATGATGTAAGTTGAGAAACGCTCGCCGTTATTAATGTTGTAGAGCTCGATCTTTTCAAACTCGCGCATATCAGCAGCATCGAGTAAGTCTTCATCGATTCCACAAGAGCCTTCGTAATGCAAATCCGCCTCCGTAACGGTTGCTCTGTGAATTTTTCCCAACAACATAATGCGATTCATACGATTTCCTCGAAAATTAAAAGCGCCTCTTCAAGCATTTCTAACAGCTATCTTGCTATTTTCTCAAACTTTTTTGAAGTATCACCATCAAAAAACCCCGCTTACACGGGGCTTTCTGTTTAGCTATTATCTACCAATTACTTGGCGCGGCTTTTTGCTGCTTTAGGAGCCTGGCCAAATTGACCCTCTGCAGTCTTCATTGCAGTTTCAACACTTTTCTCAAAGTTTGCAAAGGCATCTTGAGTTGTTGAGCGTACTTGGTCAAAGTTTTGCATTGCTGTATTGAACGCAGATGTAAATGCACTTACATATGCCTCTGTACCTGCAGGCGCCTTTGAAGTAGCGGTAGCTACAAAGCTCTTGAGGTCATCCTGTGATTGATCAATAGCAGCCTCAACAGCCTCAACTAATTCTTGGTTGCCGCGACGCAGCACTGCAGCTACTTTTTTCTGATAAGCGGCAACTTCAGCAACTGCCTCTTGCACTTCTGGGCTTTGCAGCAGATCTAATGCCGCTTTGGCATCTTTGCCCTTCAATAGCTCGGCGGCTTTAGCTTGCGCATTTGCTACCGCTTGTTGTGCGGCCTGGTAGTTGATCTCTGCCAATTCTTGAGCATTCTCAAGGGCGGTTTGACCCAATGCGCGGGCGCTTTCTACGGATTTAGCTTGATTTTCTGCAAATTGATTTTTGAACATGATATTTCCTTTAAAGGGTTATTTGTTGCACTGCACCATATTAATAGCTTATTTTGGGCTTAGCAAGCAAATATTGCTGCAAAGCAACATATAATCTCGTCAGCCCGAGTAGCTTGTTACAAAAAATAGTATTCAGCATCGCGAAAGAGGTACTTTGCTTCGCCCAGTTCAGAAATTATTAGTTATGTACCGTAGATTTATTGCCCTTTTACTGCTTTGTATGCCATTTGCTGCATTGCGCGCTGAAAACCTCTCCGATTGGCTTCAGACCACAACTACATACCTTGAGTCTATTTGGGATAAAGGCGGCAATGAGCTCTATATTCCCCTCTACACCTATCACATGCCTTATGCGTACTCTCAAGACAAGATCAACCAATACACCGAATATCCAATGGGCATTGGATTCGGCAGGGGTCTGATGAATGAGAGTGGCAATTGGGAGGGCATTTATGGAATGACCTTCAAAGACTCACATGGAATTTATCAATACATGGTGGGCTACGGATGGATACCTATGTGGAACATTGGCGATAGTCCTGACTGGAAGTATGGTGTTGGAGCGACCGCTTTCATCATGTCTCGCCAAGACATCATGAACTACACCCCCTTTCCAGGCCTACTCCCTATTGCCTCGATCAGCTACAAAGATCTAAGTATTCAAACTGCTTATGTACCTGGTGGACAAAACGTCGGGAACGTCTTGTTTACCTGGGCTAAATACAATTTGCCTTAACTTAGGCAGGATTATTTTTTAGATAGTTCATCACCCAAGCTGGATCACTATCGCTTGGAAAAATCGGGTAATGCACAGCCTCGATCACACCATTATTCACAATGAGAGTGACGCGTTTTAATAGAGTCATTCCAGCAGCAACAAAAGTTGGCAAGCGCAAAGCTTGCTGAAGCTGATAATCCACGTCGCTCAACACCGGAAATGGCAGGTGCAAGCGATCTGCCATCTCTTGTTGGTATTCCGTAGATTGCACACTCAAGCCCACTACCTCCGCACCCAACGCGCGCAGCTCTTGATAGTGGTCTCTAAAGGAACAGCTTTGTGGAGTGCACCCTCTTGCGCCCGGTATCTGATCCCAACCTTCTGGTAGTGCAACATTAGGCTGGCCCGTCATGGGATAGCAGTAAATCACTAAGCGGCCTTTACTCTCGCCAAGATTGAAGCGGCTAGCGGTAGTCGTGGCTAAGGAAATGGCGGGCAAGTGCATACCCACTAAATGGTCAGCGGCCCCATCATCCTGAGGAATCGGGAGATCGGTTGGTAATTGATTGAGATTGGTCATAGTTTTAATCTTAGCCTAAAAATTCAATAAGCTATCTACACGCCTTTGTCGAAGTTGACCTCTTAAGTGCCGCCAGCTCTGCCATTGATTCAAACTGTCGGCGCACAATATTTTTGATAAAAAACTCAATTACTGCTGATGGCACTAGAGAGTTTGGCTCAACTTGTGCATCGTATTTAAATATTGTGAAATCTTTTTCGGGTACGAGTCGCCAGCTCCCTTTGTAATGCTTAGTTTCCCCACTTATCTGCTCAAAGAGCAAAGTTTTATTGGGGATTTCCGTGTACTCCAACTCAGAGCGCATCTCAAAAGGAATAAAGAGAATTTTCTCTTCGAGCAAGCGCGCAACCTTCACTTTATTTCCCGATCTAGAAATCACTTTTGAATCCACTATACCGGGCAAACTTTTAGCACCCTCATAGTCAGTAATAAATGTAAAAGCTTCGCATACAGTAATCGGCACCTCATAGCTTGCATTTACTTGGAAGCGGTCACCGGCACGCGTGACGGCAACCCTTAAGTCATAAGTATTCGATGCCTCTTGCGCAAAGGCAATACCAAATAAGCTAATGAGAAGAAAGTAGGGGAGCCGCTTCATGCCCGTAGTGTAGATGCATTAATGCAGCCTACTGATGTGTGGCAACTCGGCTGATGGATATGACGTTTACTCTGCCGCTGAACGCATTAGCCTTAGGAGCTCAACATCATGCTCCGGTAGGCCATCCAAGACGCCAGTGAGGTTTGGCATCTTTGCAATAATTTCTTTTGCTAAGAAGAAGCGCATTGACCAGGCGGGAAAACTTCTTTCTGCAATTTCTTCCATCTTCAACAGGCGCACTTGGTGGTGGCGTGGGTCCCGCTGAATTTTTTCCCAGATTTTTATAGCCTCTGCGCGAGGGCCCTCTAATATTTGGCCAAAATGTTGATTCTCATAAAAAAGCACACCCGATAGGCCTAGCTTTTGATTCAATTGTGCGGCTTGGTCTGTAAGACGCATCAATGCCAAGACGCCCATATCCTGTGTTGCTTTGCTGATATAGCTTATAGAAATTAATTGGGACTGACTCATCTAGTTATCTCGGGGCTAACGCTGGAATTGCTCTGAATGAAACTGGGGAATGCTTTTCAATACTAGCCTTAGATGCGGCCTAAATCCATTCTGATTAACCCGAAAGCCCAAGCATTCGCACCCTCTACCCTGGCGGAAAATGCTCAATATGCACTTCGCCACGCCTCCCGAAATAACTGACATGCCTGCCAGCTATCCAAACCATATACCCCATGCAACCAGCAGCCATTGTTAGCCTCAAAAACTCGAGATATCTCAGCTGATCACTCTGCGCACCACGGATTGCCAAAATCACACCCTCTTCATTAAACGATTCTGCAATATCTACCTGGGGCATCTCCATAGAAATACGCAGCGCTTCATTATTAGAAAGATAGTAGGTGCTTGACTGGTCTCGATAGTCGGCAAGGTAGGATTCAACTCCTACTCCAAGCAAGCGCTCCAAGACTTCTGGAAAGGTAAGTTCGCCGACATGCGATTGATGGGCACATTTTTCGATTGCTTCTTTAATGCTGGGATTCATAGACCTCCACATGTTGATGCCCAAAACAGCTGTTTTTACCCCTAACTTTTAATGAAAAATATCAACAAATTAATTATGGCGAATTACTTACCCTGACAAGCAAGCGGCATTTCCCATAAAGGCTTTTCTTGGCTGTAATCACAATTAACCCCGACCGGCGATGAAGTGCTTGCAAGGCAAGCACTCAGTAATAACGCAAACAAAGTTATAAAAGAAAGATAAAAAAGTTTTTTCATATTGATTCCCAATCAACAACACGGTCACATATAAACACTAAACCCAAAATAGAAATATGGGCAATCCAACTAAATGACCTCCAACACCGCACTCAAGGAATTACCTTCATAGTTTGGCTTCTCACCAATCTCTTCGTATGGATGTCCAAGACGATTTACCCAAAATACATCGAAGCCAAACCACTTTGCCGCTAACGCATCCCAAGCATTGCTTGAAACAAATAAAACTTCTCCCTTCGCGACCGGAAATGTTTTTAATAGAAGCTCATAGGCCTGGGGAACTGTCTTAAATAGACGAATATCCTCCACCGTCACTACGCGGTCTAAGTAAGCCGTTAATCCATTGCTCTCCACTACAGTTGCCAGCATTTCTCTACTACCATTGGACAAAATTGCGGTAGATATTCCTTTATTTTTTATTGTCTCGAGAACACTCAAGCTATCTTTAAAACCAGTAAGCTTGGCATACTGGTCCATCAATCTCTTCTCGTAGTCAGGAGTCAAATTTAAGTTCATGCGCTTACATACATAACGTAATGAGCGCAGAGTGAGCTCCCAAAAAGGAAGGTAGTACTTGCTGCCACCAGGACTTGGATCACTCATGGTAACCAGGCGGGTGTACTCAATTTGGCGGTCACGCCACATTAAGGCGAAGGCTTGACCATGCCCTGGAAACAATTCTTCTGCCAACTCTCCCATTGAATAGACATCAAATAATGTTCCGTAAGCATCAAAGGCAATAAGCTTATACATGGGGTCTCCTTGGTATTAATTTGTTTTTATATTGTCGTTTAAAACAATGTTTTGAGTCAGGCCTACCTCCTTGAAGCCATCACGCAAATACACTGGCAGATCGATTGATGGCGGCCTATAGCCGGACTGATAAAACATATCTCCAATGTGGCCACGATGAAATGCTTTGTGATTGCAGATATGCATCAAGATATCGCCCCTTGTCATTTCTCCAGCGCCACCATCCACAAAAGAAAATTGAACCATTTCATTTAGCAATAACTCGGTCATAGAGTCAGCATATTGGATATACCAATCGCCTGTTTCTTTTAATTTTTCACTGAGTAAACTCAGTGAATCAGGCAACTCGGTGGTACGAGACTTAAATCCATGATCTTGTCCAAGTAAATGCGCTTGCCATATTTGATCAACAATCACTATGTGAGCCAAGGCAAAGGACATTCCCCCGAATGCCGCGGCACGCTGTTTAGTTACCTCATTAGATGGCAATTGAGCAATCGCATCCAAAAGCATATTATTTGCCCACTTGTTATAGCGAACGAGCATTCGAATATTTCGAACGGCAGACATATTGCCCCCTCAAATAAGTAAGCACAGTCTATCAAATACATAACTAACCGTAGGCAGCTTTTGGCTTCTTGGCGTCATCTATGCGGAATCAACTAGAGCAAAAGTATCGCCCTACATCAATTCAGCGACAATAGAACAATGAAGAAATTTGATGTGCTATCAATTGAACCTACAGACTTAGGCAATCACTGGGTAATCACCTATCGAATTGCCAATGGAGAAATTGATAAACAATCCGTTATAGCAATAGACTCAAATGATGCCTTTATTGTGTTTCGCAACCTCATGATTAAAGAAGCCAAAGCCAAGGCCAAATCCAAGACGCCAAAATAAAAACTGTCCGAAGATGATTTAGTACCCCTTGAGGGCGGCGGGAGGATTGACTCATGTCATCTCCGTTAGTGGATTAACAATTGATAGCAAATCCCATAACTCCAAGCCTTATTCGAGACTACTTTGGCTGGCTTCAGAAAACTGGGGTGCCTAACGCTATCAGACTAACTTGTACAGCAACCAACCCAGGTTTAACAAAGCCAATGAAATTAGCGTTACAAATGTAAATTTCATTCCCAGTACGCGTTTACTAAAATCCGGGGGTGGCACATTAATACCAACAGCATGAATCAGGCGCCCAATAATTAGCGTAATTCCGGGAATAGCAACCAACCACCAAGGCGCTCCATTTAACTCAAGACAGGCAATTAAGATAATTCCGAAAGGAACGTATTCAGCAAAGTTGCCTTGAGCGCGGATAGCTCTCTCCAAGTCTTCATGGCCACCACTTCCTAGGCCAACCTGATTCTTTCTTCTGAGACCAATAACAGCAAAGGAGAGCTTTACAAAGATGATGGTTAAAACAGCGGTAATGATTGAGGCAACTATTAGCATTTAGGGCTCCCAGGACAATTCGTAGATATTAATCAGAAAAAAATCACCCGAAGGTGATTCTGGTATTTCTTGGTGGCCGGGGCGGAATCGACTAGAGCTGAGAATGCTCAATATCATGCCCAAAATTCTTTAATTTTTAATGCCTCTGCTTTTGCTCGATCATATCCAGTTCGCAATGCGCCTTCGATCTGCTTTGGATCTAACAAATTTACGCCCGGAGGAGTGCCAGCAACAATCCACTTTACTTTTGTGCCAGTTGCTTCTACATCCTTAATATTTTGACTAATAGGGTGCGGAATTGTTGTGAGAATCGCTCCAGCAACACCATTAGTTAATGTAATGATCAAAGCTCTTTTTGAGCCGGCCACCAAATCCACATGTGCTGGATTAGAGCAAATGCCCCCATCCATGACATAACGCTGACCCAATAATGTTGGCCCGGCAACCCCGGGCAAAGAGCTACTTGCTGCCGCACCATGCGCCAAGGGAATATTATTTTTTCTAGCAGTTTTCTGACTAACGACAATACGCTCACCCGTGTAGCAGTCTACCCCTGTTGTATGCATTCGGCTAGCTGGCCAATCTTTTTTGCTATCGCCCGTTAATAGTGCCGCCAATTTTTCGATGTTAGTGCTGTTCAATTTATTATCAGCGGCTAAAGCGGCTGCGCCAATAATTCTGCGCGTTTCAATACTGCCATCGGTAGCGCTCATATTCACTTTATCAGCCCTCATTTGACTAATATTGGGGGTCGCCACGGGTGCCATCTTAGAAAAAATTTCTGGGAACTTGCCAAAAAAATCAAACTCTGCCCGCAAACGGGCAAACTCGCCGGAGAGCAATGACGAGCCCATATAGGAACCAGCGGAAGTGCCAACCACCATTTCAGGAAGCCGTGTCATGTCTAGGCCCGCCTCCATGAGTCCATGAAAAAATCCGCAATACCATGCGATGTAGTATTCACCGCCACCACCAAGCACCATAGTTCGATCCAATCCTTTTGCCAAATTGGAAACGGTTGGTTTTGTTGCGATAGGAATTGCTAAACCATCATCGGCAAATAGTCTTTTAGAAATCTCATCTGCCTTTAATTCGATATTAGATTTTCGAGGCATTGTCTGCGCGAAGGCAGATTCAAGCCCAGGTCCAGCGGTTGTGGTGAGAGCAACGGCACCAACGGTAGAGGTTTTTAAGAAATTACGGCGCGATTGTTCTGTCATATTAGATCCATGTGATTTCCACTGATTTATAACAGATCCTGGCAATGAAAAAACCACCCGAAGATGGTTTTGGTATTTCTTGGCGTCCCGGGGCAGGATT
Source organism: Polynucleobacter sp. AP-Ainpum-60-G11 (assembly GCF_018688375.1). Classification (NCBI taxonomy): domain Bacteria; kingdom Pseudomonadati; phylum Pseudomonadota; class Betaproteobacteria; order Burkholderiales; family Burkholderiaceae; genus Polynucleobacter; species Polynucleobacter sp. AP-Ainpum-60-G11. The sequence goes on from NZ_CP061318.1 coordinate 1,885,137, forward strand.
GGCCAGAGCCTAAGGCATCCGAATCTTCAAGGCAATTCTGATATCTCTAAAAATCTGTAAGCCGGCTATCAAAAGAAGTGAGAGCGATAAAGGCAGCACTGCTATGTAACCAACCTTCTTGAAGCTAACTGCCCCAATGATCCCCCCAATTAAAAACATTCCAAAAATGAATAAATGGGTTTTTAACTTCCCCCTATTAGCTTTTACATACCCAGTCACATTGGCCTCTTGTGACTTGTTCCAATAAATTAATTTGCCTAGCTCAATTCCAATATCAGTAATTACACCCGTCATATGGGTCGTTCTAATCTCTGCCCTAGATGCCTTCGTAACAATTGCATTTTGAAGGCCCATTACAAAACATAAGAGGAGAGCAATAGCTGGAACTGTTAAGGGCAAATACAGATTCAGGTTAGCGCCAACCAAACCAAATACCAACAGTAAGATGGCCTCAACCAGTAAAGGCAAAGCAAACTCGCTATGAATTTTTCTTCTATGCCCCCAGTTAACAATAATGGCAGTCGTCGCTGCGCCAAATAGAAATGAGAGCAAGAGAGAGATCCCACCTAAAACGGAAATAAAGTCATTCAGGGCCAGATCATCGCCAATTGCTGAAATAATTCCACTCATATGGGATGTATATCTGGCAATAGCCAGAAATCCACCGGCATTTACCGCTCCTGCTACAAATGCCATATAAGCACCCAACTGAATATTGGTTTTGTGGGAACGCTGGGTGCTGGTTAAAAGCTGAATAAACTTAATTGGCATTGAGAATACATTCTACGACCAAGCGTTATTCGCCCATTTTTTGGCCGTAGTAAATGAAAAAACCACCCGAAGGTGGTTTATAGAATCTTGGTGGCCCGGGGCGGAATCGACCAAGACTCAGGATACCCGGCTATACCTATGACTTCCTTAGGCTTGTCTCAATACAGTCCGACAAGAATTGAACATATTTGTAGGCTAATTTTGTTGGTACTACAAACTTTTTACGCCCATCCGCCTTATCGGCAACTAGCTTTAGATAGCCAAGAACAGCAAGATTTTTAATTCTGCCGTGTAAGGTTGCTTGAGATCCAAACTGGCTTAAGTGAATCAAATCGCCCACTAAAAGGGTTTGACCTTTATCTGCTGCCAACAATACATATTCAAGCAACTGGATTTCAGTTAAATCAAGCGCTCGGCCAGGATTGGCTCTGCCCAAGGCATCAATCGTATTTAAAAAACGGATATATAAATTATTCATAGGCGGAGTTTACTCTTGCGCAAATTAGCAATCCACTTCGCCAAAGAGATGATGAGCAAAATTCCAGTTACATCGCCTAGGAACATCACCCCAACACCGCTCCACAAATCTTGGGACTGACCAGCCAAGTAAATGATTGATTGCGTAACCAGGCTATTGAGAACCGCATAACCTAGAGAGATGGCAAATAATGAAGATAGAGTTAAGTTCGATAACTCGCCATCTAAGTGAAACTTATCAGAACAAATTTTGGAAACAAGCCAAGGCACCCCAGCGCTGCCAATGGATAACAGAAAGACTAGACTAAATTGTCCAGGGAATGGGTACATTACCCCCCAAATATTAGAGACAATAAAGATAGCCAATGCCCCGATGGGCCCGGTAATTAGCGTCATCAATATTTTGACCCCACTTGGCAAGTGAACTAAATGTGCCCCGGGAGTCAAATACAGAAAATCTGTACATAAGTTATTTGTGAAATAGAACAGGCCATACCCAAGAGTAAGGATTGCCAATAATTTAAAGTTTTGAAGAAGTGGGCTCATAACGGTTGTAATACTAATTGAATACTTCTTGGGCAATAAAAAACCACCCGAAGGTGGTTTTGGTATTTCTTGGTGGCCCGGGGCGGAATCGAACCACCGACACAAGGATTTTCAATCCTCTGCTCTACCGACTGAGCTACCAGGCCAAGAGTTGGAATTATAAATGAAACTCCATCCCAGCCCGAAAATTGGACTAACTGTCGCCAAGCCTTAGCAAAATTCCTGCCCTGCCCTCTCTCTAGCTGGGCTTAACTGCAAATTTAGCTCTAAAAGCATGTAATTTTTTATAGCTATCAAGCAGACGATGGTGTCGGTCTAGGCCCTCTAATTTCATACTTGTGGGAGTCAAGCCATAGAAGCGAACTGTACCGTCTATCGAACCCATGACGGCATCCATTCTGTCCTTGCCAAACATCCGGCGGAGATTGACCATGAAGTCATTCAACTCCAAGCCGTCATCCAGCACAATCTCTAACACTGCGTTTAATGCCTGATAAAACAATTTACGCTCGACAGTATTGTCGTTGTATTGAAGAAAAGCACCGACAAGCTCATGGGCATCTTCAAATTGCTTTAAAGCGAGATGAATAAGTAGCTTCAACTCTAATACTGTTAGCCGACCCCATGGCGTGTTCTCATCAAACTCAATGCCAATCAATGTAGCAATATCACCGTACTCATCTAACTCGTTATTTTCTAAACGCTCAAGTAATGCAGCCAAGCTTGCATCGTCCAAGTTTGGTAGATTCAAAATATCGGCACGGAACAATAGTGCTTTATTAGTGTTATCCCAAACTAAATCTTCGATTGGATAAACCTCAGAATATCCTGGCACCAAGATTCGACATGCGATTGCACCTAGTTGGTCGTACACCGCAACGTAAGCTTCTTTACCCAGGGATTCCAGAATATTAAATAAAGTAGCGGATTCTTGAGCATTCGAGTTTTCGCCTTCACCAGAGAAATCCCACTCAACAAATTCGTAATCTGATTTAGCGCTAAAGAATCGCCATGAAACAATGCCGCTGGAATCAATAAAATGCTCAACAAAATTATTTGGCTCGGTCACTGCCTCACTTGCAAATGTGGGTGGGGGCAAATCATTCAGCCCCTCTAAACTGCGGCCCTGAAGCAACTCCGTCAAGCTCCGCTCCAGCGCTACCTCTAAGCTAGGGTGAGCACCAAATGATGCAAATACTCCACCTGTTCGTGGATTCATCAGAGTAACGCACATCACTGGATAAACACCACCAAGTGATGCATCCTTCACCAACACCGGGAATCCCCGCTCCTCAAGACTCTGAATACCTGCCAAAATGCTGGGGTATTTGGCGAGCACTGTCTGTGGCACATCCGGTAAAGCAATTTCACCCTCAATAATTTCACGTTTAACTGCACGCTCGAAAATTTCAGAGAGGCATTGCACTTGAGCTTCAGCAAGCGTGTTGCCAGCACTCATGCCATTGCTGACATACAAATTCTCTATCAAGTTGGATGGGAAATAAACAATCTCGCCATCTGACTGGCGAACATAGGGCAAGGAACAAATACCGCGCTCCATATTTCCTGAATTGGTATCGAATAAATGTGAGCCACGCAGCTCCCCATCCGGGTTAAAAATCTCTAGGCAATACTCATCTAGAATTTCTTTAGGAATTGAATCTTTAGGGCCCGGCTTGAACCAGCGCTCATTTGGATAATGCACAAAGCTGGCATTGGCAATATCTTCACCCCAGAATGCGCCAGCATAAAAATGATTATTGCTCAGTCGCTCGATATACTCACCCAAAGCTGAGGCTAGGGCACTTTCTTTGCTTGAGCCCTTGCCATTGGTAAAACACATTGGCGAGTGTGCATCACGAATATGCAAAGACCATACGTGAGGAATCAGGTTGCGCCATGAGGCGATTTCGATCTTTATCCCCAGGTTAGCCAGCATACTAGTCATATTTTCAATAGTTTGCTCTAAGGGCAAGTCTTTACCAGGAATATACGTACTCGCATCCGAAGCGGGCTTTAAAGTCAGCAAAGTCTGTGCATCAGCATCTAAGTTCTTCACTTCTTCAATAACAAACTCGGGGCCAGCTTGTACGACTTTTTTTACCGTACAGCGTTCAATAGAGCGCAATATACCCTGACGATCATTGGCTGAAATATCTTCTGGTAATTCAACCTGAATTTTGAAAATCTGTTGATAGCGGTTTTCTGGATCAACAATATTGTTTTGTGAAAGACGAATATTCTCAGTAGAGATATTGCGTGTATCGCAATACAGCTTTACAAAATAAGCTGCGCACAAGGCCGATGAAGCTAAAAAATAATCAAAAGGTCCTGGGGCTGAACCATCGCCTTTATAGCGAATGGGCTGATCAGCAATCACCGTGAAGTCATCGAACTTGGCTTCAAGACGAAACTTATCGAGAAAGTGAACCTTTATTTCCATGGGAATAATTCCGAAATGATGTGAGCGCTATTATCCGTCGCAACCGGAACGCTGTGTGCTGCAACATCGACAAAACTGTTGGCAGAATTTTTACTGCTCAGCTTTGTTGCGCGAAGTATCGATTCCCAAGGCTTTTAGCTTGCGGTAGAGATGGGTACGTTCTAGGCCTGTGTATTCAGAAATCTTAGTCATGCTGCCGCCCATGATGATCATTTGATGCTCAAAGTAGGCCTTTTCAAATAGGTCCCTAGCTTCGCGGAGCGGCAAATCAAAATAGGTTTTTGCAATTCCACTGATGTATTCGCCATCCTGGGCTTGTGTAGCTTGTTCGCTAACGATCGCTTTAGGGCTTGGGCTTGATGAGGTTACCGAGGTAGCCCTCTCTTCAGCAGGTTCAATATATTTGGGGGCGCTTTCCAGTGCCTTATTTACTGTCTTGAGCAACTTTTGTAGCGCAATGGGCTTTTCTAAAAAGTTGAGCGCACCAATACGAGTAGCCTCAACTGCCGTATCGATCGTGGCATGTCCAGACATCATGACTACTGGCATCGTGAGCTGCCCAGTCTTGGACCACTCCTTTAGCAAGGTGATGCCATCTACGTCTGGCATCCAGATGTCAAGCAAGACCAGGTCTGGGCGCATTTGCTCACGAATTGTGCGCGCTTGCATAGCACTCTCGGCCGCATAAACAGTGTGGCCCTCATCCGTCAGAATCTCATTGAGAAGCTCTCGGATTCCCATCTCATCATCGACCACCAAAATACTTGCCATTCTTATGCTGCCTCTTTTGCCAGATTCATAAACAAAATTGATACTTTTGCGCCAATCACTTCATCGCCCTGCATCCGGTTCCGGACTTCGATTTTGGCACCGTGATCATCCACGATTTTCTTCACTACCGCCAGACCCAATCCAGTGCCTTTACTCTTTGTTGTTACGTAAGGCTCAAAAGCCCTTGCCAATATCTTAGCTGGAAACCCCGAACCACCATCACTTATTGTTAAACGCACCGCATTTTGTGGAATGCCATTTACCTCACCATAAGGTACTAATTCTGTTTTTACTTGAACTGGCTCAGTCTGATGTTGGCCTTCAAGGGTAGCATCTTGTGCATTTTGCAAAAGATTATGAATAATCTGTCTGAGTTGCGTTGGGTCACCCATGATATTTGGGCAGCGTGAGTCCAGCTGCGTTTTTATAGGACTTCCTTCATACAGACCCAAAATCTCTTGCGTCAAAGTATTGATTGAGACAGATTTGAGTTGCGGGCTTGGTGTCTTTGCAAAATCTCTAAAGTCATTCACCATTTCTTTCATGGCTTGAACTTGGCCGATGATGGTTGCTGTACTGCGATTCATCATCTCTTCTTGTTCAGGACTTAGTTTACCGGCCAGCTTATGCTGTAGTCGCTCTGCTGAAAGCTGTATGGGGGTTAGTGGGTTTTTAATCTCATGCGCTAGACGTCTTGCGACTTCGCTCCAGGCAATGGAGCGCTGTGCACTCACAACATCGGTAATGTCATCAAAGACCACCATGCGCAAGTCAGCCGTTAACTCTGTTCCACGAATGAATAAAGTAACCCCCAGCTCATTCTCAAACTCATTTGTACTATGGAGCTGGATCTGCTTTTGCCATACTGGTGCTGATTTATTCTCGCCCACCTCCGGCTGACCAGTCTCTACGCCTACTGCCAATTTCATTGTGGCAAAGCCTTCTTTGATCGCTTGTTCAAACTCGACAAGCATAGGACTGTCGCTCAAGGGGCACCCATCCAGCTGCGTTAAATCTTGTCCAAAAATGCGATCAGCTCCTGCATTACTAGAAACCACATTAAAGTTTTTATCAAAAATACAAACGCCAGCAGTTAAATTGCCTAATACCGTTTCCAAAAATGATTTGGATTCTTGGAGAGATGTTCTAGTATCTGCCAACTGGCGTGTCATTACATTAAATTGCCGCGTCAACATTCCCAACTCATCGCCAGTATCCAGCTCTGGCTTGGGTGATAAGTCCCCCTGAGCCACGGCTTGCGTTCCTTTTAATAGCATGAGTAAAGGTCTAGCCAGTTGACGGCCCAACACTAATGCGAGGGTAACCGCGACAAATAATGCAAAAAATAGCGTTAATGTAAGCGTACCCACAAACATTTTTCGTAAACCGGTCCTGCCCAAAGACTTCTCTTGGTAGTCGCTGTAGGCAGACTCAACTGCAACGATATTTTTGGCTAATGGGCCAGGAATGAAGCGCACTAACTGCAAAAAATATTTATCTTCTACATCTTTGCCAGAATCAAGTTTGCTGGAGATATGTTTTTTACGCACGATCGGCACAATCGCCCGGACTCGATAACCGGGTTGCCCCCCATTCACTTCGATTTGCTCAACCGAGGTGATGCCCTTCTTTTTAAATGCCTCGGCAACAACATCGGGGGCCGGGGCAGGCAGATATTTTTTAGGGCGCGACTCGCTACTAAGGATCAAATTGCGCTGGATACTAAACAGGCTGACTTCTTGGATGCCAAATTGATTACGAATCTTCATCACCATGGGGCCAACTTGTTCAGAAGTTGCGCCAGATGGGACCTGAACAATTTGCTCAGCAATGTAATTGCCCTCAGCTAAAATTTCTTCTTGTGCAACACGCAAGGTAACGCGCCCTAATTCAAGGCCTGCATCCAGGGCAGACTCCACCTGAACATCAAACCAAGTTTCAATACTGCGTGATACAAACTGTAAAGAAACGCCATACAAAATTAATCCTGGAACAACACCAACCAACGCAAAAATCATGGCTAACTTGGCAACCAAGCGCGTACCAAATCGGCCTTTATGCCAACGAACCGCGATCACAATCACCAAAGTCAGAATGACAAGGGTTAAGCAAATGCCAATGATGAAGTTGGCAGCATAGAGCCAAATAAAATAGTTATCAAAAAATTCGGTGTTAGATGTTGCAATAGATAGCAACACTAAAAGTAAGAGTGCAAAGCTAGCAATCACCGCCATCGCTATTGGCAGTGCGCGTCTTTTCCAAGCATCCTTTTCAAATGCGTTTGATCCAATGAAGTCTAAAGATATCTTCATCGTTTGATGACGTTAGGGCCATTTGATGAAAATGGAAAGCGGAGCCAATCACTGGTGACATTCCAGTCGCGGTTATTTAACGCATTCACTTGAAACGGCTTCGGCAACTTGCTTAAGTCTAGGGTCATTCTGAGTGCGGCAGTGTAAGACTTGCTTGAATCGATTTGGTTGCTATCAATTACTCGCCAGCCGCCAATACTTCCTGCAGCTTGTAAAGCTTCAAACATCGTCCTAGCAGAAAAAGTAAAGCCTTCGGAGGCAATACGATATTGTTGCGTCATTGGCTGATAAGACAGGCGTGTTAGTCGCTGAGCAACCACAGGTCTTTCATCAAACCAGTACCAACGTGATCTCGTGAGGTCAAACTCAGTTTGAAAATATAAGACAACACCTTTTTGAACCGCATCCTCTAAGCCCGGGGTTAATTCAATCTGAAACGCGGCATTTAATAGCCAATCACTATCCACCCGCTCTAGATCAGCAGATTTAAGCTTGATACCCTCTGCGCTAGCCGCGGCCGAAAATAAACTCAGCGCCATCAAAACACACAGGATGAATTGTTTAATGCCTTGGGTCATGGACCATTTTTCTTAAACAAAGCGTAATAAAAACCATCATTTAACTCAGTGGGCAAGATTTGACCGGGGGCACTTAATCGTAATGCATCGCCATGCTCCGCTACAAACCAAACAGCCTGCTCCTCACCCTCCTCAGGAAATACGGAACAAGTCACATACAAAAGCGTTCCGCCTATCTTAAGCATCTTCCAAGCCTGCTCCAAAATAGCACGTTGTCTTAGTTGCAATGCTTTAATGTCCGCCTCACGACGCAAAAAGGGAATATCGGGATGTCTTGCAACAATGCCCGATGCCGAGCAAGGTGCGTCCAATAGAATTTTGTCGAATGGCTTAGCATCCCACCAAACCGCCTTTGAAGCATCGCCACGGACTACTCGAACACGATCAGACTGAAGTCGCAAACGGTCTAAATTGCCGCCAATTTTTCCAAGACGCTGTCCATCCAACTCCAAAGCAATCATCTCGCATTGTGCCAGCTCTAATAAATGCGCTGTTTTTCCGCCAGGTGCAGCACACGCATCTAATATGCGATCACCCGGTTTTGGATCAAGCAGTACGGCTGCAATTTGGGCCCCAGCATCTTGAACAGAAACTGCGCCGCTATAAAAATCTGGCAAATCTGAAACGGGTACCGGCTCTCGCAAGAGCAGGGCAGAATCTAATGCAATCCCAGCAACACTTTTTACGGGTTCAGCAGCTATACCAGCTTGATGCAATAACTCTTGGTATTCCTTACGTGAATGTTGTTTGGCATTTACCCGCAAAATCAACGGTGCGCGCTGAGCTTGCTGAATCAGCATAGCCTGCCAGGACTTCGAATAGTTACGTTTCAAGCTGGCGCGCCACCATGCCGGAAAGAACATTGGAATTGGGTCTGGTGGATAAGGCTTCTCATTCTCAGCCTGAACTGCGAGACTGACCTTTCGCAATACCGCATTCACTAATCCCTTGGCATACATCGTCGGCTCATATTCGCTGCAGGCTTTGACAGCCTGATCAACGATCGTATGTGCTGCGTAGCCTTTGCCCTCAGTGGCGCCCTGCAAAAATAAAGCAATCGCTACGCTTAATAAGTATTCCACTTCAGTTGGTGGCGACTTTGGGATGAATTGCTTAATGAACTCATGTGACCTCACCCACTTACGTAAAGCATCAAACGTGAGACTTTGCACAATTGGGCGCTCATGAGCATCCAGTTGATCCAACACCTCTGTGAGCGATCGACCCACCATCACCTCGCCAATTGCTTGTGCAGAAATAGTAATCGCCTCTGATAGCGGAAGACTGCGTGGTGTTTTTTGATCGGTCAAATTAATCTTTCTTGAACTGCATTATTTTTTCTTGGATGCGATAGCTTTGAAGGCAAGCACTGGCGCTCGTTTTTTTTCCGCCGGGCTTTTGCATTTCTAAAACCTCAATCACCCCATCTCCACACTGAACAAATACGCCATCCCCTTCAAATCCCAAAACTTGTCCTGGAGTTGCGTTTTGGTGTGTTTGCATTTTGCTTGGCAAACGAGCATTCCAAAACTTAAATTGCTCACCGTGAAGATAACTAGTAGACCCAGGAAATGGATTGAATGCACGAATGCGTTGATCAATTTCGATGGCGCTTAGATGCCAATCGATCTCCGCTTCTTTCTTTAATATTTTTTCTGCGTAAGTGATGCCCTCACTAGGCTGCGGCGTTCTTGTAATAGCGGCGCCTTGATCTAGGTCCTCGAGCACTCTGACTATAAGCTCAGACCCCAAGACTGCCAATCGATCATGTAGTGATGCGCTAGTTTCCTGGGATGTGATTTTGAGATCTTCCACCAAGATGGTATCGCCTGTATCTAAGCCTGCATCCATCTGCATAATGCTCACGCCTGTGTTAGCGTCCCCGCTCTCAATAGCACGCTGTATTGGCGCTGCACCACGCCATCTCGGCAGTAAAGACGCATGGATATTAAAGCAACCATGTCTGTTGTTGCGAGAGGCAACATCAAGAATATCTTGGGGAAGAATCAGTCCATAGGCAACCACCACCATTGCATCAAAATCTATCTCAGACAAATACTGATAAGCCTCTTGCGCAGCAGCTCTTTTTTGTGGATCTGCATGTTCCCGCTTTAATGTTTCTGGTTGCAATACAGGGATTTTTTTTTCTTGCGCAAATACTTTTACAGGGCTTGCCTGAAGATGCATGCCGCGACCTGCACGACGATCTGGCTGAGTCAGCGCCAAAACAATTTGATGACCAGCACCCTCTATTGCACGCATTGCCTGTGCAGCAAACTCTGGGGTGCCAGCAAAAACAATTTTCATTGTGCGCTTAGCGCTCGCCTACTAATTCTTTTGCGCGCTTTTTCATTTTGAGAGAAATGCGGTTACGCTTCAACATCGAGAGATACTCAACAAACACTTTGCCCTGCAAGTGATCCATCTCGTGTTGCAAGCAGACCGATAGCAAACCATCCGCCTCGACTTCAAATTCTTTGCCGTTGATATCCAGGGCTTTTACTCTCACGACTGCTGGACGATCAACTTCATCGTAATACTCAGGTACGGAGAGGCAGCCCTCCCGCCATGATTTTTTTTCTGGGCTTGACCAAACCAATTCAGGATTGATAAACACCATTAACTCGTCTTGATTGTCCGAAACATCAATCACCACAATCCGCTCATGAATGTCTACCTGGGTTGCGGCTAAACCAACACCGGGCGCTTCATACATCGTCTCCGCCATATCGGCCACAATTTTTTTGATGCGCGCGTCTACCTGCGCTACAGGTTTGGCAACCTTATGTAGGCGCGGGTCTGGGTAACAAAGGACGGTTAATAAAGCCATATAGGAATTATCCAACAGAGTAAACAGACTGTCCTGATAGTTATCTACAGCCCTATGCTGAAAATTACTTTATGTACACACCCAATAGATCAAACATCGTCCAAATACAGCGGAATACGCCTGAGTACCCAGTGCGCCTGCTGGATCTCTGCGATCCGCCAGATTCGCTCTATATATATGGCGATATTCGTTTACTAGATTTGCCAATGATCGCAATTGTGGGGGCCCGGGCAGCCAGCCCCGAAGGAATGGCAACTGCCCACTACTTCGCGCAAGCCCTGGCTACGGAAGGCTACCTCATTGTTTCCGGAATGGCCAAGGGGATTGATGGTGCAGCCCATCGCGGCGCCCTTGGGCTAGGTCAATCGACCATCGCGGTATGCGGCACCGGCCTAGACCTTGTATATCCACGAGAACATCTGGATTTAGCCCAGGCCATTGGCAGTAGGGGCCTGTTGGTGTCTGAATTTGTGCCGGGCTTGGGGCCAAAGGCCTGGCATTTCCCCCGAAGAAACCGCATCATTGCAGCCCTATCACTAGGAATCTTGGTAATTGAGGCTGCCGAGCGGTCTGGCTCGCTGATTACAGCTAGACTGGGTTGTGAGCTTGGTCGTGAGATTTTTGCCATCCCAGGATCCATACAAAAGCCACTCTCGCGAGGCTGCCACCAATTACTTCAACAGGGGGCCAAGCTGGTCCAATGCCCGCAAGATATTCTTGAGGAGCTCACAAATTATTCAAAACCTGCATTTAAACTCATTTAAAGCGGTATTTTGAGAATATTAGCCCCTCAAATCGACTCCAAATCTGCTCAAAAAATACGAGTTTTGGACTTTTATTAATTTATCGGTTAATAATAAAAAAGAGGGATATAGCCGGCTTGACCAAAATCTGGTTTAAATTGGTCACCCGTTTTCACCCATAAAAACATCATTTCAAGCTCAAATTTAGGCAAAACGCGTGGCAACTAAAGCAACTACCAAAAAAAGCAGCTCAAAGACTTCAGCCGTTGATCACCCTAAGGCGTTGATCATTGCCGAGAAACCTTCCGTTGCAAATGATATTGCCAAGGCTTTAGGCGGCTTCACCAAATACGAGGACTATTTTGAGAGCGACGACTTTGTTATCTCCTCTGCAGTGGGCCACTTATTAGAAATTGCTGCTCCCGAAGAGTTTGATGTCAAGCGCGGTAAATGGTCGTTTGCGAACCTTCCTGTGGTACCACCCTATTTTGATTTACGTCCGATTGCCAAAACAGAATCCCGTCTTAAGGTATTGCAAAAACTCATTAAGCGTAAGGACATTAATGAGCTAATTAATGCATGTGACGCGGGTCGCGAAGGTGAGCTAATCTTCCGACTAATTGCACAGCATGCAAAAGCGCCGCAGGCAATCAAACGGCTTTGGTTGCAATCAATGACACCGGCAGCTATTCGTGATGGCTTTGCTTCTCTACGTAGCGATAGCGATATGCAGCCGCTAGCAGACGCGGCACGCTGCCGATCTGAAGCCGACTGGCTAGTTGGCATCAACGGCACTCGCGCCATGACCGCATTTAATAGTAAAAGCGGTGGATTCTTTTTAACGACAGTGGGGCGAGTACAAACGCCAACGCTATCCATCGTGGTTGAGCGTGAAGAGCTGATTCGTAAATTTGTCTCTAAAGACTATTGGGAAGTAAAAGCAGAATTTATTGCAGCAGCTGGTGTATATGAAGGTCGCTGGTTCGATCCGAAGTTTAAGAAGGATGCTGCAGCGCCTGATGCGCGTGAAAATCGCCTGTGGAGTGAGGCAGCGGCACAAAGCATTGTTGCGGCCTGTCGCGACAAAAAGGCCAACGTTAAGGAAGAGGCAAAGCCGGCTACTCAACTAGCTCCGCAGCTCTTCGATTTAACTAGCCTACAACGCGAAGCGAATGCACGCTTTGGTTTTTCTGCTAAAAACACTTTGGGCTTAGCTCAGGCGCTTTATGAGCGCCACAAAGTACTGACCTATCCACGTACCGATGCAAAAGCGTTGCCTGAAGATTACCTAGATACTGTGAAGCAGACCATGGAAAACCTGGCTGAACACTCACAAGAATATCGCTCTTTTGCCAAGCAAATTTTGCAAGGCGATCCCAAGGATCCAAAAGCAAAAGCTGGATATGGCTGGATTAAGCCTAATAAACGTATTTTTGATAACTCAAAAATATCTGATCACTTTGCAATCATCCCCACCTTAGAGTCTCCAAAGACCCTCAGTGAGCCAGAACAAAAGTTGTATGACTTGGTAGTTCGTCGATTCTTGGCCGTGTTTTATCCGGCAGCCGAATTTCGGGTTACTACTCGAATTACTGAGGCATCAGGGCATCACTTTAAAACCGAGGGTCGAGTTCTAGTCTCGCCTGGTTGGCTAACCGTGTACGGCAGATCGAATCAAGCGGATGATGAGTTGGTAGCAGTACAAGAAGGGGAAACCGTACAAACGGATTCAATCGCCGCCATCCCATTAAAAACTAAGCCCCCAGCTCGCTATACCGAAGCAACTTTGTTATCCGCCATGGAAAGCGCTGGTAAGTGGGTAGATGATGATGAGATGCGCGAAGCAATGGCTGAAAAAGGCTTGGGCACACCTGCAACGCGCGCGGCAATCATTGAAGGTTTGCTGGCAGAAAAGTATATAGTTCGCGAGGCTCGTGAGCTCATCCCCACTGCCAAAGCATTTCAGCTAATGACGCTCTTGCGCGGCCTGGATGTTGAAGAATTAACACGCCCAGATCTCACGGGTAGCTGGGAAAATAAGCTTTCCTTGATTGAGCGTGGCGAGATGAATCGCGATACCTTCATGCAAGAAATTGCACAGATGACGCAACGCATCGTCAAGCGCGCAAAGGAATATGACAGCGATACGATTCCTGGTGACTATGCCACCATGACCACGCCTTGCCCGCACTGCAAGGGGGCAGTTAAAGAAAACTATCGTCGCTTTGCGTGTGAGAAGTGTGGCTTTACGATTAGCAAAACTCCAGGTGGCCGTGCATTTGAATATCCTGAGGTAGAAGAATTGCTGCGTGAGAAAACTATTGGTCCATTGCAAGGATTCCGTAGCAAGATGGGTCGTCCGTTTGCAGCAATTATTAAGTTAAGCGAAATCCCTGAAGATGATGCTGACTATCCAAACGCAGGCTTCAAGCTTGAATTTGATTTTGGCAACACGCAAGAGGATGAATCGGAGGCAATCGACTTCACTGGCCGCGAAGCTTTAGGTGTTTGTCCAAAATGTTCTGGCGCAGTATATGAAGATGGCATGCGTTACTTGTGCGAACGAAATACCGGGCCAGCTAAATCTTGTGATTTCAAAACGGGTAAGGTTGTTTTACAACAAGAAATTTCTGCCGAGCAAGTTCAGAAATTGCTCACTGAGGGTAAAACGGATTTGCTGACCAATTTCAAATCCAACCGCACCGGTCGTGGCTTTAAGGCTTATCTTGCTTTGGGTACAGATGGCAAAATTGGTTTTGAGTTTGAAGCAAAAGCACCTAAAGCAGGTGCCGCTGCTAAAGCGCCAGCGAAGAAACGTGCGGGCGCCAGTGCAGCCACCAAGTCCGCAGCAAAACCTAAGCGTGCTAGTAAAGCAAAGTCATCTTCCAGCACTTGAGCGGTAATCAGTTTGGCCGCTAAGGCCGACCACAGTGCGCCTCTTGAGCCCAGGGCTGTTGCCAAAAATATCCCTGGGCGTTGAGTTAGTGCGCCAATAATTGGCAAGCGATCGCCCGCAACGCAACGAACACCCACAAAGCTTCCCGACTTTTGAAGTTGGTTAAGCTCACCATGTTCGTAATTCAACAAGCCTCTTGCCTGCTCACGATTAAAGTCATCGCTTGCATCCCAATCCTGAAGATCGGACTCCCCCTCATCAAAACTAGAGCCTACTATCCATTGATAATTTCCATCGGATAATTTCATGGCCGGCAAACAATAACCATCGCCTGATATAGCAGTTCGAGGAAGTTTTGGTGCCCACAAGCTATTTTCATCAATAGAAAAAATACTCAACTGACCACGCACTGGCCTCAGGGGAAGTCGCACATCGATGCTTGCGGCTAACTTTTTAGTTTCGAGTGCTGCCGCAACGATGACTTTGCCAGCCGTCATAATGGCTTTATCTTGGGGGTCGATTAATTGCCAGCCGGCATCCACTTTTTCTAGTCGAGCCACAGAAGTATTCCAGCAGCAAGTCAGCCTTGGGTGGGGGGCCAACGCATCTTGCGTTGCCTCAAACAAATTTAATGATGCACCCCTCGGAAGCCAAATGCCATCCTGATGAATGCCGCAAACTTGCCTTGCATCATCTGCATTTAGTGCTTGTGCCGCGCCCTTATCAAGGTCGAGTGACTGCAGATAGCTTGCAACCTCGTCCCGATTAAAAACTTTATCTTTCTTGCTTGGCTGAAATATGCCATGCTGATTCCAAGCTTTGCCCCAGCGAGCTTCTGCCATGAGAAATGCAATACGCGTTAAACGTAATAAGCGCGGGGCACCACGACCAACATGTGGGTGGACTATAGCGTAGGCATGACTTGAACATGCTGATGCTGGATAAGGGGCTGAGTCAACAATGCAGACTGCTTGACCGCGTTCAAGCAGCTCACGTGCAATGCTTGACCCTGCAATGCCTGCCCCAATCACCACGATTTCATGGTGCTGGGGTGAGGTCATTAAATAAAGATGTTTTTGAAAAGACGTCTTAAATTTCTAGGGGGCGCCTAGGCGTTTAAGCGCTTCTCAATTTTGCTACGAGCTTCGATTAACTCTTTAGGCAAGCGCTCACCTAAATGCTCAAACAATTCTGAGTGAAGTTTGAGCTCGTTCTTCCAATCGTCAACAGCAACAGTGATCGCTTTTTCAAACTTGTCTGCTGAGTAATCGAGACCATTCCAATGCATATCAGCATGCTCTGGGCAGATACCAAATACGGTTTCTTTGCCTTTCGCTGTGCCTTCAGCGCGGCCCAAGATCCAAGACAGCACGCGCATGTTTTCACCAAAGCCAGGCCATACAAACTTGCCATTTTCATCTTTGCGGAACCAGTTAACACAATAGATCTTGGGCAGCACAGCGCCTTCAGCAGCCAGCTTGCTGCCAATGTTCAACCAATGTTGGAAGTAGTCACTCATGTTGTAACCAGCAAACGCAATCATCGCAAATGGATCACGACGCACAACACCAACCTGACCAGTAATAGCGGCAGTGGTTTCAGAGCCCATTGTTGCGGCCATGTAAACGCCTTCTACCCAGTCACGTGCTTCGCTTACCAATGGAACTGTGTTTGAGCGACGACCGCCAAACAAGAATGCATCAATTGCTACACCTTCTGGATCATCCCAGTTAGGGTCAACGGCAGGGTTATTTGTTGCGGCAACAGTGAAGCGTGAATTTGGGTGTGCAGCTTTGCGACCAGCAGCGCCATCGGCGGGAGTCCAGTCCTTGCCCTGCCAATCAATTAAGTGCGCTGGAGGTGTATCAGTTAAACCTTCCCACCAAACATCACCATCATCAGTTAAGCCAACGTTAGTAAAGATCACGTCTTGGTTTAATGAATCGAGACAGTTTGGATTGGTTTGGCGATTTGTTCCTGGAGCAACTCCAAAGTAACCAGATTCTGGGTTAATCGCAAACAAACGTGTCTTGCCTGTAACAGGGTCTTTGCGTGGTTTGATCCATGCAATGTCATCACCAACTGTAGTGACCTTCCAACCTTCGAAGCCCTTTGGAGGAATCATCATAGAAAAGTTGGTTTTTCCGCAGGCAGATGGGAACGCAGCAGCGATATGGTATTTCTTACCTTCAGGTGAAGTCACACCCAAGATCAACATATGCTCAGCGAGCCAGCCTTGGTCACGACCCATGTTGGAAGCAATGCGCAACGCAAAACATTTTTTACCCAACAAGGCGTTACCACCGTAGCCAGATCCGAAAGACCAAATTTCGCGTGTCTCTGGATAGTGCACGATGTACTTGTTTTTGTTGTTAGGCCATGCAACATCTTTTTCGCCAGCAGCCAAAGGCTTTCCAACAGTGTGAATACAAGGAACGAATTCGCCTGTAGTGCCAAGTTGGTCAATTACAGCTCTACCCATGCGCGTCATCAAGCGCATGTTGATAGCTACATATGGACTATCAGAAAGCTCAACACCAATGTGGGCAATTGGGGAGCCAATTGGGCCCATTGAGAATGGCACTACATACATCGTTCTACCGCGCATGCAACCATCGAACAATGGCTGAAGTGTGGCACGCATTTCACTTGGCTCAACCCAGTTATTAGTCGGGCCGGCATCTTCTTTTTTAGCAGAGCAGATAAAAGTACGGTCTTCAACGCGAGCTACATCATCTGGGTCTGACAATGCTAGAAAAGCATTTTTACGCTTAGCTGGGTTGAGGCGCTTGAATACGCCGGCGTTAACCAATAGCTCGCAAAACTCATCATATTCAGGCTGAGAACCATCACACCAACGAATGTTGTCTGGCTTGGTTAGCGCGGCTATAGCTGCAACCCACTGAATGAGTTTTTGATTTTTTACGTACTCAGGTGCATTGGTATTAATGGTCATGGGAGTCCTATGAAATGTAATTTTTTTGATCGCACAATTTTAACATTTTGGGCGTATTTTTAGGGCTGGGCCCACCAAGAGCAAACCCTTTACTTGCCAATACAAAATTGACTAAATATTTTTCCCAAAAGGTCGTCTGGAAGCAGTTTTCCGGTAATTTGGCCAAGCTGGTCTTGCGCTAAACGGAGCTCTTCTGCAAATAACTCCAGTGATATGTTGCCATCTGCGGCGAATTGTTGAGATTTTTCTAAATGGGCAGCAGCTCTATCTAGACAATCTAGATGCCTCCTGCGAGCCACAATAGCACCCTCTTGAGAGCCGCCCCAGCCCACAGACTCTAAAATTTTGTGTTTTAAAGCCTCAATCCCGTCGCCCGTTTTTGCCGAAATAAACAAGGGCTGGACTTCACCTTGGAGTGATGGGGCTTTGCTTAATAAATCTGATTTGTTATTGACCTCTAACACGGGGCACTTGGGTGGAAGCGCCTTCAAGATTTGATCTTTTAACTCTAAAGCGGCAAGGGTATCGGCACCCCCCTTGGCGTTTGGGTCTTGCAGAAATATCAGCAAGTCGGCGGCCCGAATGGACTCCCAAGACCTTTCAATGCCTTTTGCCTCAACTAAATCGGTGGTTTCACGCAGGCCGGCCGTATCAATCAGGTGCATGGGAACGCCATTAATGGTGATGCTTTCCTTAACGCGATCTCTGGTTGTTCCAGCGATTGGAGTGACAATGGCCACCTCCTCGCCGGCAAGGCGGTTAAGCAGGGAGCTCTTTCCAACATTTGGGGCACCAGCCAAAACTAGCTGAATGCCATCACGCAAAATCTTCCCTTGTTTTGCCCCCTCTCTCAGTAAATGCAACTTTTGCATCGCCGTGTTGAGCCTCTCGCGAGCTTGTGCGTTTTCTAAAAACTCAATTTCTTCTTCGGGAAAATCTAATGTGGACTCTACCAAAATACGTAGTTGGGTGATTTCCTCAATTAGGCCGTTGATGTCATTAGAAAAGGTGCCTTGAAGTGAGCGTGCTGCGCCGCGAACTGCATTTTCGCTTTGGGCATCAATTAAATCTGCAATTGCTTCTGCTTGGGCTAAATCAATTTTGTTGTTGAGATAGGCGCGCAAAGAAAATTCACCTGGCTCAGCAATCACTAAACCCTGATCTTTTCCCAGCTCGAGGCAGCGCTTCATGACCAACTCTAAAAGTTGTGGTCCACCATGACATTGCAGCTCTAAGACATCTTCGCCAGTGAAAGAGGCAGGCGCAGAAAAATAAATCGCTATTAGTTGATCAATTGGTGCGCCGTCACCACTTCTCAAGGTAAGAAGGCTGGCTTCACGCGGCTTTAAAGATTTCTGAAACAAAGCCTGTGCCATCGGCAGCAAGTTCGCACCGCTGATGCGAATAACACCAACGCCAGCTTTTCCCGGTGCGGTGGCGAGCGCAATGATGGGCAGCTTTCTAGTCATCATTGCGGGCACCCCCTGTTCATTCTTGGACAGCCAAAAATTTATTTAGCTGGCTTCTTTCCGAACATTTGATTGATCTGCCATTGTTGAGCAATGGACAGCAAGTTATTTACTACCCAGTAGAGAACCAAGCCCGCAGGGAAGAAGAAGAACATCACCGAGAACACTAGCGGCATATACATCATCACCTTCGCCTGAATTGGATCCGGTGGTGTTGGGTTTAGTTTAGTTTGCACAAACATAGAGGCTGCCATGATGATTGGCAAAATGTAATATGGGTCAGGAACTGATAGGTCATGAATCCAACCAATCCATGGTGCATTACGCATTTCTACTGAAGACAGTAGAACCCAGTACAAAGAAATAAATACAGGAATCTGAATAACCACTGGTAAGCAGCCACCCAAAGGATTAATTTTTTCCTTGCGATACATCTCCATCATCGCTTGGTTTAATTTTTGTGGCTCACCTTTATATTGCTCTTTCATAGCAATTAGGCGTGGCTGAACTTCTTTCATGCGCGCCATTGATTTATAGCTAGCAGCAGACAGCGGGAAGAACACCAACTTAATTAAGATCGTCAGCAAGATGATTGACCAACCCCAGTTACCCACGTATGTGTGGATATTTTCTAGCAACCAGAAAATCGGTTTAGCAAGAATAGTGAGATAGCCGTAGTCTTTTAATAAAGCAAACCCAGGGGCAATTGTTTCTAAAACACTTTCTTCTTGTGGCCCCACAAACAACTTTGCTTTCTCAACAACAGTGGTTCCGGGTGCAACTACACCCAAAGGTGTTTGCATCCCAATTCGATAAAGGTTGTTGTCAATTTTGCCGGCATAAATATCACGCGCTGCTTTGTCACTAGGAATCCATGCGCTCGCAAAATAGTGTTGAACCATCGCGATCCACGCCGGATCACCAGCAGGCACTTGCGCTGGAATGGTAATTTTATTTTTATCAATGGCTGTGAATTCCAGCTTATTGAATTTTTCTTTTTCGGTATATGCAGCTGGACCCGTGAAGGTGCTTGCAGAGAATGCGCCGTCAAAAGGTCCGATTTTTTGTTCCTGTGAGGCGTCGCGAACGATCTCCGTGTACAGCACTAGCGGCGCCGCATTTGCATTGGTTTGTGTTACACGATGGCCAATATCGACAACATAACTTCCGGGACTTAAGATAAAAGTCTTCTCAAGTTTTACGCCATTACGCTCGCTGGCTAAAACAATAAAAGGTTTTCCAGATCCATCTTTGCCAGATTGCACTAATTTAAATGTGCTGGTGTGATTTGGTAAGTCTGCGTTGCCCAAGGCAATTAAACCAGAGCGAGCAAAATATTTATGATTTGGTGTGTATTGAAATAATTCAACCGGCTTCTTTTCTGCTGTCAATTGCTTTGGCAGCTTAGCATCAACAATATTTGCGCCGTTGGCGGTTATTTCTAAAACCAATACATCGTTTTGCAAAACAAATTTTTCGGATGTTTCTATTGCGCCAGCAATAGCAGCAGGCGCCTGATTCGGCGTCGCAATGCTTGGATTTTGTATTGGCGAAGGAATATCTACTTTGGCAGTTTGGGCTTTATCGGCTACAACAGCAGTATTTACAGGGGGGCCGCCGAACATTGACGGCCTTCCTTCATGAACCTGCCAGTTGTTGTAAAGCATAAGTCCCGACATGGAAAAAACTGCCCAAAGAATTGTTTTTTTAAAGTCCATTTGCATTCACTTAATGATGAGATGTTGGTTTTACAGCAGGGTCGTGTCCGCCTTGTGACCATGGATTGCAACGCAAAATGCGCCACAGCGTTAGCCTAAAGCTTTTTAGAAATCCGTAATTTGCAAAGCAATCACAGGCGTACTGAGAGCAGGTGGGCATAAATTTACAATGCATCCCGACAAAAGGACTTAAGGTTATTTGGTACAACCTAAGGACCTTAATGGCTGCCTTGTTTATTAAGCGCACGTTAAATTAGTCCTGCAATTTGCGATCGCAGAACTTCTTTTTCTTTACTTCTGAGTCTGCCGCGGGTCTCACGTCCAATTGGCTTTTTTAGCTTCACCACAACATCACTATTAAGGTTGTTGGTTTGGGCGCCCCTGATCAATTCTCGGATCATGCGTTTTAATTGGTTGCGATCTACCGCACGCTTAGCTAATTTTTTAGCTACCGCAATACCCAAATCGGGTCTTTCGCCTTGATCTGGATGCGCCAAATACAAACCCCAATACAAACTTGTCTTGGGGCGTGTTTTTAGTAATTCAGAAATCCTGGCGCTATTCAACTGCTAAATTAAACAGCTAGACGTTTGCGGCCTTTAGCGCGACGTGCATTTAATACTG
Source organism: Polynucleobacter sp. AP-Ainpum-60-G11 (assembly GCF_018688375.1). Taxonomy (NCBI): domain Bacteria; kingdom Pseudomonadati; phylum Pseudomonadota; class Betaproteobacteria; order Burkholderiales; family Burkholderiaceae; genus Polynucleobacter; species Polynucleobacter sp. AP-Ainpum-60-G11. Next base: position 1,906,271 of record NZ_CP061318.1, read on the forward strand.
CGCGCCCACTCTTGGTTTTCATACGAATACGGAATCCGTGTGTGCGTTTACGACGTGTTACTGAGGGTTGGTATGTTCTTTTCATGATTCATCCTGCAAAACCCAGTATTTTCCTTGTTGCACGGCAAAAGGTCAACCGCTGTAGTGGAATATATAGGTATTTTTCTCTATTTAATTGGGTGCAATTTATTAAACTTTTGATTTATATGGGTTTTTTGAGTTTATACACAAGTTATCCACAGGTTTTCCACGATTTTCAAGCTTGTGGATAACTTTATGAGATCGC